>JBMDWQ010000195.1:0-2940 GCA_048594675.1 Microbacterium sp.
GCCCCGGTGCCGACAAGCTCATCGGCCAGGGTGACGCCCTGTTCTCGCCCATGGGTTCGTCGAAGCCGTTCCGTCTGCAGGGCGCGTGGGTCGACGAGAAGGAGATCGACGCGGTCGTCAAGCACGTCACGCGACAGGCGCGTCCGGAGTCTCGCGCTGAAGTGCAGGAAGCCATCGAGCCGGCGACGAAGAAGGAGGTCGACGAGGACATCGGCGACGACCTCGAGCTTCTTCTCGCGGCGGCCGAGCTCATCGTCTCCTCGCAGTTCGGCTCGACGTCGATGCTGCAGCGCAAGCTGCGGGTCGGCTTCGCCAAGGCCGGACGCCTCATGGATCTGCTCGAGTCGCGGGAGGTCGTCGGCCCGTCCGAGGGATCGAAGGCGCGTGACGTGCTCGCGACGCCCGAGCAGCTGCCGCAGGTCATGGCGAAGCTCCGCGGCGAGGACGTGCCGTCCGTTCCTTCGGCCCCGGCCGCTCCGACGGCTGCGGCCGCCGCACTGCCGTCGTCCGAGCGCGATCCCCTGGAGACCCAGTACGACGGTCTCCCGGTGGTGGAGTCCGAGGGCGATGAAGACGCCTGGGGCCTGACAGGACGAGACTGATGACCATTCCCCGGCAGCTTCCCAACGCCATCACGGTGGCGCGCATCCCGCTCGCGGCGATCTTCTTCCTCCTGTTGCTCCTGGGAGGCACGTACGGCCTCTCCGACCTCACAGTGCGCTGGGTCGCGGGCATCCTCTTCGTCGTCGCGATCTCCACCGACTGGGTCGACGGTTATCTCGCCCGCCGGTACGACATCGTCAGCGACTTCGGCAAGTTGTGGGATCCGATCGCGGACAAGCTCCTCACCGGGGCCGGATTCGTGGGACTCGCGATCCTGGGCGAGGTCTCGTGGTGGATCGTCGTGATCATCCTCGTGCGCGAATGGGGGATCACCGTCCATCGCCTCGTCGTCGCCAGCGAGCACGTCGTGGCGGCCGCCTGGATGGGCAAGATCAAGACAGCCTTCCAGGGCGTCGCCCTCGGCTGGGCCCTCCTGCCGCTGCATGTGTTCATCGGGCTCGGGCCGTGGACCGTCGTGACGGCCGTCCTCATGGTCATCGTGCTCGTCCTCACCGTCGTCAGCGGGATCGACTACATCGTCGCGCAGGTGCGCGGCGCCCGTCGCGCCTCATGAGCGACGCGACTGCGTCGGCGGTCCTCACGGCGTTGCGCGCCCGGGGCTGGACGCTCGGAGTCGCGGAGTCTCTCACCGGGGGCGCCGTGTCTTCCGCGCTCGTCGCTGTGCCGGGTGCTTCCGCGGTGCTCCTCGGCGGGGTCGTCGCGTACGCGACACCGGTCAAGCACACGGTGCTGGGGGTCGATGCGGACCTCCTGCGGCGACACGGCCCGGTCCACCCGGAAGTGGCGAGGCAGATGGCCGACGGCGTGCGCGAGACCGTCGCGGTCGATGGGCGCGCCGCAGACGTCGGTGTGTCGACGACAGGGATCGCGGGGCCGGAGTCGCCGGACGGACAACCGGTGGGTACTGTCCACGTCGGCGTCGTGACGCCGACCTCGAGCCGCACAGCGCGGTTCGTCTTCGCGGGCGACCGCGACGCCGTGCGGGCGCAGTCCGTGGACGCCGCCTTGGAGGCGCTGCTCGCAGCACTGCGGGAATAGCGTGGCCGCGCCGAAGGTTGATACCGGTGTGCTCACATTCAAACCACAGAGTGCAAGGGTAGATTCTGTGCAAGCCAGGAGGACTAGACTGGCCGTCTCTTCGAGGGAGACCTCGATTCACGAACTGCGGAGGAGGTTCCGATGATTCTTGTACGACAGGAAATCGGCGACGTGCTGAGGGACTTCCGTCTGCAGAAGGGCCGCACCCTCCGACAGGTCGCGAGCAAGGCGTCGGTCGCTCTCGGTTACCTCAGTGAGGTCGAGCGCGGTCAGAAGGAGGCGTCGAGCGAGATCCTCGCTTCGGTGGCGGAAGCCCTCGACGTTCCCATCTCCACGATCATGCGCGAGGTCGGAGACCGCATCTCGGTCCTCGAAGGTATCCAGGTCTTCCCGGACGTCGTTCCCGACGATCTGGTCGCGTCCGTGGAGCCCGAGCTCTCGCTCCACTGATCCGCGAAGAGGATTGCCATGCGCCGCAGTGAGTTCCTGCGTGCCGTCGACGCGGAGTTCCACGCTCGTGGGTCCTCTCTCGTCAACGATCTCGTGCTGACCGGGATGGCCGGGCGCACCGCGCTCGAAGCCCTCGACGACGGCGTGCCGCCGCGCGACATCTGGCTCGCGCTCTGTGCGGACATGGACGTCCCAGACTCCCGTCGCCATGGGGTCGGACGTCTCGAACCGCGGGGGCGCTGACAGGGGCGGTGTGCGGATGTTCGACACGCCGCCTCGGCGTGTTGTCGAAAATCTGTTCGAAGCGGGCGTAGTCTGCTGCACAAGTGGTCCGACGGATCTGGTCCTCACAGTTCCCGGCCCTCGACGTGAATGTCGGTGGCCCGTTCTACCGTGAGGGCCAGGCTGAAAAGCCACACGCCTTGTCGGAGAGTTCCTTCCAGCCGGAAGAGCCGCGACAGCCTACAGGCGGCAGCGCACGCGCAGAAGGAGCACACCATGCCATCACCCGCAGACCGCGAGAAGTCCCTCGAGACCGCCCTCGCTCAGATCGACCGCCAGTTCGGAAAGGGCTCGGTCATGCGGCTGGGCAGCGATGAGCGCGCCCCGGTGGCCGTCATCCCCACCGGCTCCATCGCCCTCGACGTCGCCCTCGGCGTGGGTGGTCTGCCACGCGGCCGCATCGTGGAGATCTACGGGCCGGAGTCGTCGGGTAAGACGACGCTGACCCTACACGCCATCGCCAACGCCCAGCGGGCCGGCGGCATCGCGGCGTTCATCGACGCCGAGCACGCTCTCGACCCGGACTACGCCGCGAAGCTCGGCGTC
>JBMDWQ010000196.1:0-23462 GCA_048594675.1 Microbacterium sp.
TCCCAGCTGACGAAGGTCTCGGCGGCCAAGAAGATGCAGACGACCACGTCGCTGAACCTTCGCGCCAAAGCATCCACATCGTCGAAGATCATCACGACGCTCAAGAAGGGCACGAAGGTCACGGTCGTCTCCTCGAGCGGCGCGTGGCGCAAGGTCACGGTGTCGTCGAAGACCGGATGGGTGCACTCGAAGTATCTGAAGGCGGTGCCGGCATCGACGACGAAGAAGGTCGTGAAGACCACGACCACGAGTCTCAACCTGCGCGCCAACGCCTCGACGAGTGGCAAGATCCTGACCGTCCTGAAGAAGGGCACCAAGGTCACCGTGGTCTCGTCGAAGGGGGTGTGGCGGAAGGTCACGGCGGGAAAGCAGACGGGCTGGGTGCACTCGAAGTATCTGAAATAGGCACGCACCGCGGAGTAGGTGATGCCCGGCGCGCGTCCAGCTTCCCGAGGGACGCGGTCCGTTAGGATGACGGGTGGCCCGCCGCACGCCCGACAGTCAGGCCGGTGGTCTCAGCCTGCGAGGAAACCTGTGACACAGATCGACTACAGCGCCTTCGATACACCGGGGCGCGGCCGGGGCATACTCGACGTCTTCGGACACCGCTATCTGCTCGGGGTCCTCATCAGCAAGACCTCGTCTCTGCGCTATCGCAACTCGATGCTGGGCTGGTTCTGGTCGTATGTCCGGCCGACCGTGCAGTTCCTGGTCTACTACGCGATCGTGGGCGGCGTGCTGCAGATGCATCGCCAGGTCGAAGCGTTCCCGCTTTACCTCTTCAGCGGCATCGTGGTCGTCAACCTCTTCAATGAGGCCTTCGGCGCCGCGACGAGATCGATCGTCGACAACAAGGCGCTCGTGCGGAAGATATACCTCCCTCGTGAGCTCTTTCCCATTGCGGCGATCATCGGCTCGTTCGTCCACTTCCTGCCGCAGCTCGCGGTGCTCCTGATCGTCTGCATCTTCCTCTTCGGCTGGGTGCCGTCCTTCGCTTCCATCGGCCTTGCTCTAGGCGGGCTCGCGCTCGTCCTGCTGTTCATCCTCGGGATCGGTCTCTTCTTCTCCGCGATCAACGTCCGCTTCCGCGATGCGTCCAACATTGTCGACATCGTGAGGACCATCGCGACGTGGTCCTCCCCGATCCTTTACACCTGGCTCATGGTTGAGCACGCCACTCGGAACGTTCCGTGGATCTTCCATCTGTACATGAGCAATCCCGTCACCGTCGCCGTCGAGATGTTCCATCAGGCGTTCTGGGAGCCGGCGGTGACGGAGTCGCAGCGCCATGGCTGGCCGCCGGAAATGCTCTGGTACGTCGTCGCCGCGCTGGCCATCATCGCTGTCGCGCTCACGCTCGGTCAGCTCACCTTCCGCCGCTTCGAGCGCACGTTCGCCCAGGATCTGTGATGACGACGATGACCGACACCGCCCAGCCCCGCATCATCGTGGAGCACGTCTCCAAGTGGTTCAACAAGCGCAGCAGCCGCTCGATGAAAGACGCGTTCATCAACGTCGTGCGCGGTCGTCCCGTCCGCTCGCAGCAGTTCCAGGCGCTCAACGACCTCTCCTTCATGATCGGCGAGGGCGAGTCCGTCGCGGTGATGGGGCTCAACGGGTCCGGTAAGTCCACGACGCTCAAGCTCGTCTCCGGGGTGCTCGAGCCCGACGAAGGGCGCGTTCTCACGCGGGGCCGCGTGGCCGGGCTCATCGAGGTGGGCGCGGGGTTCCACCCCGACCTCACGGGGCGGGAGAACGTCTTCCTCAACGCCGCGATCCTCGGGATGAGCGAAGCCGAGACGAAGGAGCGGTTCGACGAGATCGTCGCGTTCAGCGAGATCGGCGACTTCATCGATCAAGAGGTGAAGCACTACTCGTCCGGCATGTTCATGCGCCTCGCCTTCAGCGTCGCCATCCACGTGCATCTCGACGTGCTGCTCGTCGACGAGGTGCTCGCCGTCGGCGACGCGCCGTTCCGCGCCAAGTGCAACGCGAAGCTCAAGGAGCTGGCGGCGCAGGGCGTGACGATGATGGTCGTCAGTCACAGCAAGGGGCAGGTCAAGGACCTGTGCACCCGCGGCATCGTCATCAAGAAGGGCGTCAAGATCTTCGACGGGCCCATCGACGAGGCCGTCGAGGTCCTCGAGGGGAAGTGAAACGGCCCAGCGAGAGTATCGCCGGGCCGTTTGCTCATCGCTTCGTCGTCAGAGGCGAACCACGATGTTCTCGGAGTCGATGTAGCGGCCCACGGGCGACGCGAAGGCCTCGATCACCTGCGCGACGTGCTCCGGCTGCATGATCGTCGTGGGATCCTCCGTGGGGGCCAGCACGCGCCGCAGGGCGGTGGCCGTGCGGCCGGGGGAGAGACACACCACACGCGTGCCGTAGATCGCGAGCTCCTCGCGCAGCACCTGGCTCATGTTGATCACCGCGGCCTTGGATGCGGAGTAGGTCAGCCAGCCCGAGCGTCCGGTGATCCCGGCCGTCGAAGCGATGTTCACGATGAGCTCGAAGGTGTTCCCGAGGTGGAGGAGCTCCTGGATGAGCGTGAACGGCGCGTAAAGGTTGACGGTCATGGTGCGCTCGAAGTCGGCGAACTCGACCTGGTGGATCGGGACGGGGTTGGTGTAGCCCGCGTTGTTGATGAGGATGTCGACGTTGCCGACGGCGCGGTGGATCTCCGCGATCCCCGCGCGCAGTGCCTCGAGGTCTCCGACGTCGGCCGGGTGGGCGACGAGGGTCTTGCCGCGGGCTTCGGCGAGGGCGCCGAGCTCGTCGCGTGCCTGTGAGAAGGCGTCGGACTCGCGGGCCACGATGATGACGGTCGTGATGTCGTCGACCGACTCGATGAAGCGGCGGGCGGTCTCGTAGCCGATTCCTCGGGACGCCCCGGTGACCAGTGCAGACTTACTCATAGGACGTCTCATTCTCCTGCATCAGGTAGGTGGCGAGCCGGATGTCGGTGGGCGTCGTGACCTTGAAGTTCTCGTCACGGCCGTCGATGTAGGACACCGGGTAGCCCGAGGTGGCCACGAGCGTCGCGTCCTCGGTGAACACGTCGCCCCGCTCCGCCGCCTGGCGGTGGGCGTCGGCGAGATCACTCGTGCGGAACTTCTGCGGCAGCTGGACGTTGCGCAGCCGCGAACGGTCGAGCGAGCCGGTGACCGTGTGGGTGTCGGGGTCGACGGGCGCCACGGTGAACGGGATCTGGTGCATGAGGGCCACATTGTCGTGCGGCGACGAGATGAGGTTCTCGAAGTCCTGGCGCAGCACGAGGGGACGTGCCGCCTCGTGGATGATCACGCTGTCGTAGGTGCAGTGCGGCAGCATCGCCGACACCGAGGTGTGACGGGAGTCACCGGCCTCGACGAGCGTGACGGGCGTCTTGATGGCGTAGTCCTCGAGGAGCTTCTCTACGGCGCCGCGCCACCCGTCGGGGTAGTTCATCACGATCTCGCCGATCTGCTCGATCGGGTCGATCGCCGTGAGCGAGTACACGAGGATCGGGATGCCGTTGACCTTGAGGAACTGCTTCGGCTGGTTCGCGCCGACGCGCGCGCCGACCCCGCCGTTGAGGAGAATGAGGGAGTGCACCCGGGAGACCTCCGTGTCTGGTGTGTGAACCAATCGACTATATCCGTGTGAGCTCGGTGTATCCGGGATGCCCTGGCGCGCGGCGCGAGTCGGTCAGTCGGATTCTCCGTCCGTCTCCGCCTCGGCATGGCCGATCGGCGGCGTCCCGTCGATGTCGCGGCGGGCGGCGTCGATGAAGCCCGAGGCGTAGTCGTCTGCGGGGAACGAGCCGAGGTAGTACTCCCGCATCTCCTCGCGGACCGCGCGTCGCGTATCCGGCCCGAGGGCGTCGTCGAAGGCCGCGGCCCACGTCGCCCGATCATCGGTGATGACGTACCCGGCGCGTGCGAGCGGGAACTCGGCGGCGAACTCGGCCAGATCGCGACCGAAGGCCGTGGTGATGAGCGGTTTCAGCGAGTAGAGGAAGTCGCCCACGACGCTGGAGACGTCGGAGATCATGAGATCGCTGTCGTTGACACAGTCGTTGACCGAGCGCAGACGCTCCGCCTCGTCTCCGAAGACGTGCGGCACGCCGGTCTGGGACCGGTGGGCGCCCAGCCGTTGCCGGATCCGCTCGTTGATCGCGCGGTGGGTCGGGTCCTTGTAGCTCCACGGGTGCGGGCGGAACATGACCGCGCATCCGCGGGCGAGGAGGTCCTCGACGATCTCCTCGGCGACGTCGAGCGACGTGTACGACGAGTCGAGACGTATGCCTCGCCATGTCGGCGCGTACAGCGCCACGGGGTGCGGGCGGTCACGTGCTCCAGCCGAGGCCGGGAGAATGCTCTCGACCTGCGGGCGCCCGACGATGACGAACTTCCTCGGGTCGATCAGGACGCCGTGTCGCGCGTAACGGTCCTGACCGGCTTGACCTGCGACGTACACACGGTCGTACATCGCGGTCACGGGGTTGTAGCTGGGGGCCTTGTCGCTCTCGCCATGGAGGAGCTGGATATGCGTGAGCTTTTGGAACCGTACGAAGTGGGTATTGCGGGCAGCGTTGTTCGTGTAGAAAGCCACCCGCAGCGAGGGGACCGTGAGCTCGTCCACGTCGCGCATCGTGGGGGCCAGGACGACGGGTACGTCTCCGGCGACGGCGACCGCATCGTTCCAGCTGCGCCGGTTGCGGAGCATGATGAAGAAGGGGCGGTCGAGCCGCCGCAGGTAGGGCAGCCACATCGCGAGCTGGAACCCCGTGTTGGCCGGGGCGTCCCAATAGACGACGAAGTCGGGTTTCAGCGCCGCGAGGGCTCCGGGCAGCGCCGACCGGGTGCGGCGCGAGGTGCGTTGGCGCAACCAGGCGATCGCGTAGATGACCAGCACCGTGAGACCGATCGGCACGGCGACCAGCGTCCAGAACCAGCCGTCCACGTGCAGACGGCTGAGAAGGAACAGCAGCGCCGGGGCGGCCAGCACGACGACGTGCAGGAGGCGCTTGAGAAGGGGGACCGGGGGGATCACCGTCAGCCCGGGGACGTTGGCGATGCGCACACCGACGTAGCCGGCGATGGCCTCGATCATCGGCAATGCCGACAGCAGCACGAGGACGAGCCCCATCGAGAGCCAGGCGATCGGCGCACTGGAGACCTCGTCTGTGGTCAGCGGTGGGGTGACCGCGAACGTGAGGATGACGAGTCCTCCCACGCTCTGGCGCAGCACCCCCTGCCACCGGGGGCGCAAGCGGGTGACGACGACGCCGAGGAGAGCCCCGTAGGCGATGATCCACGCCACGATCCCGAGAGCCGTCAGCTCGGAGTACAGCAGCAGGGTCGCCGTGACGCTGAGGACGATGATCGCGAGATCGACGGGGTCGTTGCGGAGAGCACGTTGGAACATGGAGAGTCCTGCCTAGAGAATCCGTGACGTCGTCACGCGTCGTGGAGTCGGACGTTGATGACCTGACCGGTCAAGGGTGAATCGAGCACCCTCAGGGTGACGCGGGCCACGCGGTCGGGATCCAGGAGGGTCTCTTCGGGCTCGGAGCCGAAAGCCGCAGCGCGCATCGGTGTCGCCGTGCGTTGCGGGTTGATGCAGTTGATCCGGACATCCGAGTCGGCCCATTCTTCAGACAAGGCCTGGGTGAGGTTGACGACGCCTGCTTTGGTGGCGCTGTAGACGCTGTAGCCGGCGCGGCCTCGTGTGTAGGAGCTCGACGTGAAGAGCACCACCTGCCCCGATGTCTCGGCCAAGTACTCGAACGCTTCCTGGGCGACGGTTGCCGGGGCCAGGAGATTGACGCGGATGGTGTGCTTGAGGTCGCGCTTGGGTGTCTCGATGAGCGGAGCGACGCTGAGAACGCCGGCGGTGACGATGACGGCGTCGATGCCGCCCAACGTCGCGTGCGCGTCTGCGAGAGCCGAGCGGACCGCCTTCGCCGACCCGATGTCTGTCTTCGTCGTGCTGCGGCTGTACTCACGCACCTGCGCGCCGGAAGCGCGCGCCTGTTCCACGATGCTGGCGCCGATGCCATAGCTGCCGCCGAAGACGACGATGCGCTTGTCGCGAAGGTTCAGCGGGGGAGTGGACGACGACTCCAATGACAGGCTCGCGGACTGTAACTGGAAGAGCTTGTCAGCGATATGGACGTCGATCGGTTCGGTGACCTTCATGTTCTCCGGTGTGCCGTCCACCACATGAATGGGCACATCGGGGAGGTAGGTGAACACGACGCCGCAGTCATCCGTCGCCCGGAAATCCGGGTCAAGGTCTGCGAGCTCGTAGGCCCGACGGATCGTGCCCAGTCGGAAAGCCTGAGGGGTCTGCCCTCGGCGCAGGAGCGAGCGATCGGGGATCCCCGTGATCGTGTTGCGCTCGTCCACCTGGATGATCGTGTCGGCGGAGGCGATGGCCGTATCGACGGCGTCGAATCGATCGAGGGCGTGGACGCAGTCCTCGATGATCCGGTCGTCGAGGAACGGTCTCACGGCATCGTGGAAGAGGACCTTCGTATCGTCTCCGGAGAGCGCCTGGATCGCGAGCCGCGTCGTATCGTTGCGGGTGTCTCCGCCCGGGAGAATCCGGCTCAGCTTCGGGAACCGGCCGCTCTCTCGCAGATGATCCAGCTCGCCGATGGCCGCCGCGTTCATCATGACGAGAATCTCGTCGATGACCGGACTGGCGTCCAAGGCCTCGAGAGTGTGCTCGACGATCGCCTTCCCGGCGATCTTGATGAGCTGCTTCGGTATCCCGAGGCCGACGCGGACCCCGATCCCGCCGGCGAGCACGACGGCGACGGTGCGAGGGTCACTCACGAACGATCTCCTTGCCGGAACCTCGGACTCGAGGCGAGTTCCGATCAGAGATCATTCTACGAGTGCACTCGTTGGCGCTCGTCGTGGCCGTGAATGACGGACGATTCGGTCAGGCGAAGAACCGCGAGCCTCGGAAGTTGGTCTTGTCGATCGTCGCGGTAAGACCGCCGGTGGTGATCACCCGGAAGCGCAAGCGCTGATTGGAACCGAGCTCGACGTGCACGGGGACCTTGCCCGTCGTGGTCGTTCCGTTGACCGCGATCTGCTGCGACCACAGGCTCGTCTCCGCGGTGACGTCACCCGAGCTGTTCACGTCGACCCGGACCGGTGACACCTGAAGCGTCCCGCTACTGCCTGCCGGTGCCGTGAAATTGATCGTGAGGATCCCGGTCGCTGCCAGAGCGGGGCCGTTGACGACGCTGACCCAGCCCTCGTCGCCCCACAAGATCCAGTGTGTGGTGTTGGGTGCGATGACCTGCTTTGTGGTTCGGTCGCTCGTCGACCCGACTGACTGAAGTTGCACGTCGCCATCCTGTTCTTCTGTTGACGATCCAGCCAACGCCAGCTGGGCGTGGTGGACCAGGGGGTACGGATCGGTGTGATTGTCGTAGCGGTTGGAGCCCGTCCAGATCTCGAGATGGAGATGGTTGCCCCAGTTCCCTCCGGTGTTGCCGACGCGGCCTACGAGGGTCTGCAAGCCGACACTGTCGCCGGTAGAAACATCCAGTGCGCTGAGGTGCGCGTAAAGGCTCCGATAGCCGTTCGCGTGGGTGACGAGCACATGCTTGCCTGCCCACGCCCACTCCGTCGATGTCTTCGTTCCCGCAAAGGTGACGGTGCCGCTGCGGACGCTGTATACCTTCGTTCCGGCCGCGTGGGGGTAGTCGATCCCTCGGTGCGGCCCGGGGGTGGGCCAGTACGCCGCATAGGAACCGCCCCACAGGCGTGAGGGCAGGATGCGCTTCTCGAAAGGGTGCCCCCAGCCGCTGGCGGCGAGGGCCGCCCCGGCGGGGACCGCCGCACTGGCGGCAATGCCGAGTCCCACTCCCGCAGCCGTCGCCTGCATGAGCGATCTCCGCGAGATACCGGGGGAGGAAGTAGTCTGGTCATCATCGACAGGCATGACAGCACCCTATCGGGAGCGCTCCCATAAGGGCAATCGTCGCGGGGCTCATCGGTCGGTCTGCATTGAGGGGGGCCTGCAGCCCTGCCACGCGAACGGCTCGAATAGGATGGACGGATGACGTCAGCCGCTCCGAGCGCCTCGGAGTCCGCCACGAATGTCCCCGTCGTGACGATGGTCATTCCGTTCGCCGGGCAGGACACGTACGTCGATGCGCTTCTGGATTCTCTGCCGCGCCCCGGGGTCGATGACGCCGCCATCCTGCGACTGGAACTGCTGTTCGTGGTGGCGCCCGGGGGGCGCGATGACCTCGCCGACGCGTGGGGCCGTCGTGACCCGCGGGTGCGGATCGTGAGCAGCGAATCCGACCTCACGGTGGATGTCAGGCGCTGCGGGCTGGCTGAAGCCCGTGGGGACTGGATCATGTTCCCCCAGGCGGACTCGGTGTTTGACGAGCGGTTCCCGGCGGCGCTCGGCTCTTTCCTGGCGACAGCGGGCGACGTCGACGTCATTGCTCTGAACGCTCGCCGGCTGGTTCACCACTCGTTGGCACGACGTGACACGCACCAGGGGCGTTGGCGTTTCGCGGAGGGGAGTCGCGTCGTCGACCTCGTCCACTCGCCGCAGTACGTTCAGGTGCAGTTCGAGTCGGTGGTGGTGCGCACCGCGGCGCTCCGTGATGCGCTGCGGTGGATGGCTCCGACGTTCGGCTCCTCCGACGATGCGCTCGCGATTGCGGGTGTCCTCGCCGGCGCTCAGACGCCGCGGCTCGGATTGGCGGCAGAAGCCGTGGTCTATGAGCGCATCCGCTCTCACGTGGATCGCGACATCGCCCGGTTCCGGACGGACTCTGAGCATTACCTCGCTCGTGCTCGGCTCAGCGAGGCCTTGATCAGCGAGAGTGCCGAGAACCAGGACGAACGTCGGTGGAGGTCGTTCGTAGCCATCGCAGAAGCGGCGGCCCTGTTGCGACACGAAATGGCCACGCCTCGTCGGGCCACGGCGCTGAGCGATCAGGAACGCGCGGAGTTCGTCGACCTCTTCTCCCGTGCCCTGGCCCCCGGCGGTCCGGCGGAGGTGGACCAGTTCGAGGTGTTCTCCATCCCGCCAGAGACACGCGCCGTCCTTCGGGCGTGGGCGGGCGGCACTGAGCCGCAGCGCGTCAGACGCGTCCGCGTGGATCCGCGCACCAGCCAGGCATCAGTACGCTACGGCTTCGTCGGTGCGCTTCCGAAGGAACGCTACCTTGATGGCCACGGCCGAGAGCACCCCGTCGAGGCGGGCAAGATCCGCAAGATCGACTACTTCGGGCAGATGAAGCTCCGAGAGCGGGTCGTGTGGGTCGACGCTGCGGTGGAGACCGTCGTCATCGACGGTGAGCCATACCCGCTCGATCGCGCGCCCTCTCCCGAGGAGGGGGCTCGCCGGCGGCGGCCGCGGCTCCGGTCGCCGCGCGCGATGTTGCGGTCCGCGCGCCGCAGCTGGTTGAGCCGAGCGGCGGCCGTACGGGTGCTGGCGTCGATCCCGGGGCTGTGGCGGCGTTTCGAACGCGCGTGGGTCTTGATGGACCGGGCAGACCTCGCGGGCGACAACGCGGAGCATCTCTACCGTTGGTTGCGCGAGCATCGGCCAGAGACGAATGCCTGGTTCGTGCTGCGCCCCGACTCTCCCGACTTCGCCCGTCTGAAGGACGAAGGCTTCCGCCTGATGCCGTACGGCAGCGTCTCTCATCAAGTCATGCTCCACCACGCTGAGGAGTATCTCTCCTCGCACGCGGGGGTCGATGTGCTGCGCCCGATGGGCGATCGCCTCGTGGCTCGGCGTCCGTCGTGGCGATTCACCTTCCTCCAGCATGGCGTGATCCACAACGACCTCTCGGTGTGGCTGAACAACCAGCGCTTCGACCTGTTCGTCACCTCCTCGCGCGATGAATACGAGGGGATCGTGGGAGATGACACGCCGTACGTGTTCACCGGGCGCGAAGTGGCTTTGGTCGGCATGCCCAGGTACGACGCGCTGCGCCGGCGAGCGGATGCGCACCCTTGGCCGGCGCGGAGGACCATCCTCATCGCGCCGACGTGGCGCAACTCGCTTTTTCTTCCTGCGGCCAAGCCGGGAGAGAGACGGACGCCCCGCCCCGACTTCGAGCAGTCGGAGTATGTGCAGTCGCTCGCCGCGCTCCTCAACGACGAGCGCCTGAGGCGGATCGCCGAGCGCGCCGGGCTGGAGATCGTCTTTCTGCCGCATCCCAACATCGGGGAGCACTTCCCGCGGCACCTGATCCCCGCTCACGTGCGCGTCACCAGCTACGCGGCCGAGAACGTGCAGGATCTCCTCGCCAACGCTCGTGTGTTCCTGACCGACTACTCGTCCCTCGCCTTCGACGCGGCCTTCGCCGAGGCAGCCGTGGTCTATCTGCAGTCCGACGACGGCTCGATCTTCGGTGGCGACCACACACTGCACCCGGGCTACTTCCGCTTCGACGAGCACGGCTTCGGTCCCGTCTGCCGGTCCGTCGATGATGCGGTGTCGGCCGTCGTCGAGGCGGCCGAATCGATCGACTCGACCGCCCCCTACCGCGAGAGAGCGCGACGGACCTTCACCTGGTGGGACGGCGGAGGTTGTGAGCGGCTTGTGGCGCTCCTCGAGACTCCGCGGATGTCACGCGGCGTGTAGGGGAGTCGCCACGTCGATGACGCGTGTCGCCTCGCCGAGCCCTCGCCAACGCACGAAGAGCGACGCGCGCACCTGGGCCCCCTTCTCCGGGCGGTCGAACACGAATCGGGGGTCGTCCTGGTACCACAGGGTGTGCACGCGCACTCCGTCGACGAACAGGTAGCACGCCAGCTCGACGTCGCCCGGCACGGAGGTGGCCGTCACGGTGACGACATCGTCGTCGATGGATATCACCGCGCCGACGCCGGAGACATCCCTGCGGGCGAACTCCTCGGCGAACACGCTGTCGCGGGCGTCGTCCAGACCGCCACCCCGGGGAGCGACCGTGAACCTTCTGATCATCGTGACGTCCTCGACTCGCTCAAGCACATCGCGCGCCGATTCCGTGGCGGCGACCAGTATGTTCCGAAGCCGCGCATTGCGATGTGCGAGGTGCGCCATCCTGCGCATCACCCCCTCGCTGACACCCGCGGCCTGCAGCAGTGCAGCGTTCTCCCGAAGGCGACCGTCGAAGGTGAACCCCGGCTCCGGGTCGGCTTCGCCGTTCGCCCTCACGCGGACGGATTCCTGCGCGTGACGCTCGTTCGCGACAGAGGGGTCCACCGATGCCCATGAGCCGGCGTCGCCGCGGGAAACGAAGTGACTCGGCCACGGAGGCGACATGAACTCGAGGACATTGAGGTCGGGAGTCGTCGCCTCGATCAGCTCGAAGAGGACGCGACCGTCTGCGCCCGTGAGGGAATCCTCGGCCGCGAGAAGGCGCGTGTAGTCGTCGATTTCGGCCGTGGCGAGCGGAAAGACCGGGGCGGAACCGGCGGAGCGTGCGTAGGACACCGAGCCCGAATGCGATCGATTCCGGTAATGCCGGTAGGACGCGTCGATGTGGTCGATGACATCGCCGTCGACGTCGAGGTCCAGGGAGTCGACGAAGGCTGAGCGCGCCGCAGCGAACAGCTCAGGATCCAGCAGCTCCGCGCGGCACACGAGCGGGAACAGCGATTCGGCGTCCTCCCGAACCGACGTCGGTGTCTTCTTGGCGGCCGACCACCACGCCGGGTAGTTCTTGGCGAAGGTCTGACCCAGGTAGCTGCGGGTCAGCTCCCCTCCCATCCCCTGAACATCGATGCTCGGTCGGCTCGTCATCATCCCGACGTCCTCGTCGATCTCGAAGCTCGACCCCGATCGGTAGGTCTGCCAACGATGCAGATGCGCGCGTCGACCGGTCGTCCGCCACGCTCGCTCGCTCCCCGGTCGCCAGTCCAACCCGTACCGAGCGACCATGACCGCGGCCAGCTGGGCGTCTCGGTCGAGGATCTCCTTCGATGCGCCTGCCGTCAGCGAGGCCCCGGAGTAGGTGAAGATCGTGACATCCCGCTCGAGCCCCGCGGCCAGGAGCATCGAGAGGGCGACCCGAGAGTCCTTGCCCCCGGACAGACTCAGGTGCACCGGGAGCCCGGTCGCGATCGCCTGCCGTACCATCGCGGTGCCGGATTCGATCGCTGCATCCCGGGCGGCTTCGAGCGAGCGCGGCGCCGAAGCTCTCGAGTGCGGCACGACGGCGACGCCCTCTCGACGGCAGAGGAGGAACGATCCTTGCGGCACGACCGCGATATCCTCCGCGATCGTCGCGCTACTCCATCGGGTGGCGAACTGGTTGTGATGAGAGACGAGAGTGGGGAGCAGGATGTCCTCGCGAAGCCGGTTCGTCCACCCGTGGGCGCGGCGGGCTGCGAGGATTCCGCGAAAGCTGTCAGAGGCCAGCACGGTTCGTCGACCATCGGGCTGCGGCACGATCGAGTAGAACAGCTCACAGAGACCGAAGTAGTCCGTCGCCACGGCGATCGCATCGTCGGCTCCGCGAAAGACCCCCCACCACTGGCCTGACCACCGCGATGCCTCCGCGAGCGAAGCCGTGCCCACGAGGGTCGGCGAGTCGGCGTCTCCCACGAAGGTGGCGCTGGCGACCCATCCCTCCAGGGCTTCACAGCGGAAGCTCTGCTCCAGCGCGGGTGACGTGGACGGCTGGCCGGCGCCGAGGTCGCTGATGGCGATGTAGCTCAGGTGCGCCAATGCGGTCACCTTTCCGTGACTGGTCGTGGTCCGAGTGTGTCACGGCCGCTTGTGAGTATGCTCGGTCAGCCCTCGACGGCGGCGATCGAGCGGATGGCCGCCGCGACCGACTCCACGTCACCTACGCGGCTCCGGTAATCCAGCGGCATGCCGTCCAGCGGGGAGCCCGGCTCGACGATCCCCCACACGGGGCGGCCTGCTCCGCGGTAGTCCGAGTACTTGGACGGCAGGAACGGGTTGGCGGGAAAGACTCCCGCTGTCTCCGCATCGCGCACCAGCAGCGCATCCAGCTGCGTGGTGATGTGCAGGAACTCGAAGTAGTGCGCGTACGGACGAGCGATGACCGTTCCCGTGAGTCCGTGTGAGCTCACCGCCTCCGCGAGTGCATCGGGCTTGTCGCAGAACACGTGGAGCTGGACGCGCGAGCGCGTCTCGTGGCCCACCTGCACGAGCGCCTCCAGAACCTCGTCGAGTGTGCGGTTGCCGTAGAAGCTCCCGAAATAGCCGATGTGGCGGCGATCCGGATCCAGAGACAGCTCTGTGGTCGCCCAGGTGTAAGCCGAAGGAGCCGGGGCGGGATGCGGGCGGACGACCGACTTGGCGCGCGCCATCGACGCGACGCGGGGATCCACGAGGGAGAGCATGTAGTCACGCTGATTCTCATTCGTGAAGATCAGCTCGTCGGCCAGGGTGTAGCTGACCAGTTCGACGAACTCGAAGAGTGAGGCGTCGGCCGGCACGGTGACATCGGCCTCTTCGAGGGCAGCCCGAAGACGACCGGTGACCTCGTTCTCGGTCAGGGGGCCGGGTCGGCGCGTGGCGTCCACCCCTCGGCCGAGAGGATCGGAGAACTCCGCGGTCCAGTTCACCTGGGGTTCCCGCAGTTTGAAGAGCGCGCCGGCGACGTGACTTCCCGCCCAGAGGGCGCGTGTGTACAAGTTCTCGTACGGGCCGCGAGATGAGACCCATTCGGCGGCGCGGTCGCTTGCGCGCTCCGCGAACTCCGAGATGGCGGCCCAATCGCCGAAAGCGGGCCGGCAAGGGACGATGGCTCGGAGTCCGAACCAGCGACGCGCCAGGTCGAGGGTCGATTCGTCCCGTTGCCGGACGGCGGACATGTTTGCAGAGACCACGTCGACGACGCGGCCGCGTTCGGCGAGGACCTTCGCGGCCACGACACCGCTCGGGTCCAGGAACGGGGGGAAGCAGTAGAGGATCGCGAGGTCCGTGGCGCGACCGTTGAGCACCTGCCAGGGCAGGTGGCGAATGTGGGAACCCTCGAGCGCCGCGTTGGTCCTTTTCGCCTCGGAAGGATTCGCGTCGAGATACTCCTTGATGAACGACGTCTGCGCGCGCCGCAGGAAAGCGAGCGCAGACTCGTTCTCCACCGTCGCGGCGACACCGTCCAGGGCCCGAAGGACACCGATCCGGTCGGTCACGCTGAAGTCGAAGTCCCGCTCCCGTCGGGAGACCGATGCGTCGCGCAGGGCGCGTCGATAGGCGTGCGGCGTCGGTGCGGTCGCGAACGTGAGCCGGAGGGGATACGCCAGGAAGCCCGCCATGTAGGCGACGTCCTCGCCGGAGCGCAGCGACGCGTCGTATCGGAGGCGTTCGGCGATGCGACGGGGCAACAGCTTGCAGGCGTTGAATCCGAGCACCCACGGCGAGTCGGCGAGCCGATCCGTTCGTTCGCCAGCCAGGAGCGACTGCAGCCGCGCCGCGAGTGATGACTCCTCGTCCTCGGATCCGTCGGGGTGAACGTCGCGCAGGGGCGCGACGGCAATCGCGTCGGGAGCGGCGACGGCCAGAAGCGCGGACAAGTACGAGGCTTCGATGATGTCGTCGTCGTCGACGAAGGTGACGTAGTCGCGGACAGCGGCAGCGAGCCCGAGGTTGCGCGCGAGGCCGGCGCTCGGACGCGTCACGCGCAGCACTTTGAGCGCAAGCTCCGGGTGCTCCTGGGCGTACGACACGACGACGGCGTGGGTGCCGTCGTCGGGACCATTGACGACGACGATCGTCTCGAAAGACTCCCCGGGCAGGTCCTGCGCACGTAGCGCGTCGAGGCAGCGGGCGATCCGCTCCCGCCCCCGGTAGGTCGGGACGATCACGCTCACGCCCGGCTGCCGACGCAGACTCCCGCCGTCTCGCGGTACGGCAACGGACGCCCATTCGCGCCCCAGCAGGTGCGCCTGCTCCTGCTGCCGAGCAGTCTCGGAGCGGACGAGCTCGCCCACCCCCGCCAAGGGATGCGTGGCGTCCGATGTCATCGCGCGTTCCTCTTTCCGGCCCAGCGCAACATTCGCCGACGCAGTCCGCGCAGCTTCAGGATGACCCGTCCCGCGCGGGACGACATCATGGCGGCCTGCTGCGCCTTCAGCGCGGTGTTCTGCTTGCGCGCGCCGTTGAGTGAGCGACGCAATGATTGCACCTCCCGGGAGAGATGCGAGGTCGTGTCGAGGAGCTCCGCGAACTGGTCGACGAGCAGATCGGCATCCGACGTGCGGGGATACAGCGCCGCTCGCTCGCGGACCCACTCGCGCAGAAGCCCCTGAGCGACCGGATCGCGTCGGTCGCCGTCGCGGCTGGACCGGAGGTCCAGTCGTATCAGGTCGCCGTCGAAGCACAGCCGAGTGAAGGCGACGGATGACGCATCGACGAGGACCGCGACGGCGGCGGAGTCCGCACGGGCGAGCAGGGTGAGGCCATCCGACAAGCGGCCAGCGCCGAGAACGCTCAGCGCGTCGTCTCCGGAGTCCACGAGGGTCCATACTCCCGTGGCGGTATCTGTGGTCGGATCAGCCTCCAAGACCACCTCCGTCTGGGGGCCGATGAACCGCAGCGACGTGTGCGCCCACGCGTCGCCGATGCTGAGGACACGTGACGAGCAGTCCCCGAGCGCGCCCCGGTCGATGACGACGTCGGGGGAGAGGGCGGCGCCTGCGCTCACGTCCAGACTCCGCGTGTGTCCACGACACGCTCGCGTGCGATGGCGAGCTCGCCGAGGTCGGCGCCACGGAACTCGCGATGGTCGACAAGCAGCACGACGACGTCGGCAGTCGAGGCGGTGGCAAGGTCGACGAGCTCCACGTTGCGTCGGTTGGCCAGGTCGTTGGGCAAACGAGAGATGTTGGGCTCCACGGCCAGCACGCGCGCACGGGGGAACTCGTCGGCCAAGGCCGCGGTGATCCGCCGAGCCGGCGACTCACGCAGGTCGTCGATGTCTGGCTTGAAGGCCAGTCCCAGCGCGGCGATCACGGGGTTGGGGGTGGTCCCCACGCGTTCGCGGACCTTCTCGATGACCCAGCCTGGCTTGGCGTCGTTGACCTCGCGTGCCATCCGAATCAGGCGCGCCTGCTCGGGAGCCGCATCGACGATGAACCAGGGGTCGACGGCGATGCAATGGCCGCCGACGCCCGGGCCCGGCTGGAGGATGTTCACCCGCGGGTGACGGTTCGCGAGCGCGATCAACTCCCAGACGTCCACATTCAGCTGATCGGCGATGACGGACAGCTCATTGGCGAAGGCGATGTTGACATCGCGAAACGAGTTCTCGACGAGCTTGGCCAGTTCGGCTGTGCGGGCGTCGGTGAGGAGGATATCGCCGTCGCAGAACGTCGCGTACAGTGCGCGCGCCGCCTCAGCGGCCTCTGGCGTCACGCCACCGACGATGCGATCGTTGGACACCAACTCGACCATGACGCGTCCGGGCAGGACGCGTTCGGGGCAGTGTGCGAGAAGGACGGAGAGTTCCCCGGCAGCGTCGACCAGGTCCGGGCGCAGTTCGCGGAGCCACTCGCCGATCTTCTCGGTCGCTCCCGGCGGCGAGGTCGATTCGAGGACGACCAGCGCCCCGGCGCGGACGTGCGGGGCCAGCGCCGTCGTGGCGGCCTTCACGTAGGAAAGGTCGGGACTGTGTCCGTCGGTGAAGGGGGTCGGAACCGCGATGACATAGGCGTCCGCCTCGACGACCTCAGTGCTGGCCTTCAGATGGCCGGAATCGACGGCGCTGGCGACGTACTCGGCCAGGTCGGGCTCGACGAAGGGAACCGATCCCGCGTTCACCGCTGCCACGGTCGCCTCGCTCACATCGGTACCGTGCACCGTGATCCCCCGGGCAGCGAGGATCGCCGCTGTGGGCAGACCGATGTAGCCGAGACCGATGACGTCGACGGTACGGATGCGTGTTGTCATGTGAGTTCTTCCTCGTAGGAGAAGTCGGGCAGACGTGAGCCGATGCCGAAGTAGGCGCCGATCGCGGCGACGGAGCGCTGCGCCGCTCGGCCATCGCCGAAGGGGTTACGGGCGTGCGCCATCGCGTCGTAGGCGTCCGTGTCAGTGAGCAGGCGCTCCACCGACGACACGATGAGGTCCTCGTCGGTGCCGACCAGCACGGCCGTGCCGGCCGAGACCGCCTCGGGCCGCTCGGTGTCCTCGCGGAGCACGACGACCGGCTTGCCCAGCGCCGGAGCCTCCTCCTGAATGCCACCCGAGTCGGTGACCACCAGACGGCAGCGCTTCAGAGCGAGGCAGAGGTCGATGTAGCTCAGCGGCTCGGTGAGGGCGACGTTGCTCAGATCGGACAGCACCGGACGGAAGATGTCCCGCACGGCCGGGTTGGCGTGGAGCGGAAAGACGAAGAGCATGTCGGGAAAACGCAGAGCCAGCCGCCGAAGGGCTGCCGCCGTTCGACGCATCGGCTGTCCCCACGACTCTCGGCGGTGCGAGGTCACGAGGATCATCGGCCGGTCATCTGTGCTGGCCTCGGCCAGGACGGGATCCGTCGGGGCGACGTCGTCACGCGCGGTGGTGGCAAGGAGGGCGTCGATGACGGTGTTTCCGGTCACCGCCACGTCTCGCGGGTCGACGCCGCTGCGTAGCAGGTTGTCTCTGCTGGCCGCCGTGGGGGCGCAGTGCACGGCGGTGATCTGGGTCACCAGCCGCCGGTTTCCCTCTTCGGGGTAGGGCGAGGCGATCGAGGCTGTCCGCAGCCCCGCTTCCAGGTGGACGACGGGAACCTGAGCATAGAACGCGCCGAGCGCAGCGGCGAGGGCCGATGTCGTGTCGCCCTGGACGACCACCGCATCGGGGCGAATGTCCTCGATCACGGGGGCGAGCCGCGACAGCGTCTTCTCGGTGACCGTGCTCAGGCTCATCCCGTGCTCGAAGATATCCAGATCTCGCGTCGGGGTGATGCTGAAGACCTCGTTCACCTGGTCGAGCATCGCGCGGTGTTGTCCCGTCACGATGGGGGCCACCTCGAATTCCGGCGCCGCGGAGAGGGCGCCGATAAGGGGAGCCATCTTGATCGCTTCAGGACGTGTTCCGTATACGGGCATGATGAGAGGCACGGCTGACGTTCCTGAGTCGTTGGGGCTGCGGTAACCCTCTCACGTTATCATCGGCGATTTGCCTCGCTCCGGCGCGGCTGCGTCAGCCGACGCCCCGGGGACACTCTCGGCCCGGTGAATAGGATGGGCGCTGTGCGCACGCCTTCCTGCATTGACCGCGTCCTGGTGAGCTGATGAGGCGACTGCTGCCGTTTCGGGGTCCGCGAGTGAGCGTGATCCTTGCCGAGGACGGCGTCGACAGGGGGGCTGAGGTCGAGCCCGGTCACCCGCTCGCCGACAGCCGCGTCGAGGTGATTCGGGGAGCGGTAGCTTCCGCCGTGGCCATCTCGTCGGGACGCTGGATCCTCGTTCTGGAGCCCGGAGCATCGCGAGACCGCGGGCAGGTTGAGGCGCTGCTGTCGGTTGCCTCCGGTTCGGTGGACGTGGTGCGCGGTGACACCGAACCCGACGCAGATGCGCAGGATCTGCGTCGAACAGTGGAGGCGTCGACGGTGCTCGTCGCGCGCTCCGCGGCCGAGGGATTCGTTGACGGCTCGGTCGTGGGTGCGGAGATCCTGTTCCGCGCCTACGCGCTCTCGCGCGTACGCCGGCCGGTGTCGACGCCACTGCCGATGCCTCCCTCTCGCGAGGGCTCGCCGCGGGCGCCGCGTACGGCGGGGATGTCGCCGGGTGAGGCTGCTGAGGCATGGCTGGGGGTGTTCGCCGGGCTGGAGGCGCACAGCGCGACCGACGACAGGATCCGGCGCGCGTTGCTCGCCGCGAAGGGTGCCGTCGCGACCGAACTCGGACGAGTCATCGCCCTCGACCCGGGGCTCCGGGAGGAGATTCTGGATGAAGCCACTCGGCGTGGATTCACCGGGTTCTCCACGCGGAAGGTCAACGCCGAGTGCGCACAGACGCTGGCGATCGTCTACGGCTTTCCGCCGTTCATCGATACGGGCGGCTTCGTCGTCGCTCGTCGTTTCGAACGGCGCGCCGACGCGTACGACGTCGTGACACAGGACATGTCGCAGCGGCGGAAGCGCGACGACAGATCCCTCCACCTGGTTCAGCGCAATCTGGGGCGGCGCATGCTCGTGCGTGCTCCGCTCGCGACAGGCAACTGGGAGCAGGTGGAGAGGTTCTGCGTCGAGGGGATGAGTCGCATCCTCGAACGCGAACGAGAGTTGGGCTCGTACGCATCGATCTACTCCCGTTCCATGTGGATCGCACCGTCGGTTCTGGCTGCGTGGTACAAGGCCCGACATCCCGACACGCCGTGGACGGCGGAACTGTCCGACCCGCTCGCCTACCGTCCCAACGGGGTGCCGCGCCCCAATCCGTTCCCGGACAATCCGATCCTCGAGGAGGTGCGTCGCGCGGTGGCGTTGCGCGGTGCTCCCGACTGGTCGGGGGAACGCTTCTTCGAGGGTGTCGAGTGGATGGTGTACTCGCTCGCGGATCGCATCGTCTTCACGAACGAGAACCAGCGTGATTTCATGCTGGGGGCATTCCCCGACCAACGGGTCGCAGACAGAGCGCGGGCGGTGTCCATCGTCGAACCGCACCCCGTCCCGCGTGAGGAGCTGTATACCCTCGGCGGGCCCGGCCTCGACGCAATGCTCGGGCTGAATCCTTCGAGAGTGTCCATCGGGTATTTCGGGAACTTCTACGGCGTGCGGGGGGTCGAAGACCTCCTTGCGCCGTTGCACAGCCTGACGTCCGAAGAACGTGCGCAGGTGGAGCTGCTCGTGTTCACCCCGACATCCGAAGAGGTCGCCGCCGTCATCCGTGAGCAAGGCATGACAGAGGTCGCCCAGGCTCGCCCGGCGTTGGCGTACTTCGATTTCCTCGCGGCCACGCGCCGGCTGGACTGGCTCGTCCTGGCCGACGCCCACAGCCCGCAGGTGTTCGGCCGAAGCCCGTTCCTCCCCTCGAAGCTCGCCGACTACCGCGGATCACGCACGCCGATCTGGGGCATCGTGGAGCCGGGGTCAGTGATGAGCGGGCAGCCGCTCGACGAGCGCTCGCGTCTGGGCGACGCCGCCGACGGAGCGGAGGCGCTCCGACGCATCCTCGCCAGAGAGCGGCTGAGCCCGCGCGGACAGGTCTAGAGCTTCGGCGGCTCGTACTCGGAGAGCGTTCCGTCCCGGAGGGCCTTGCGTACGACGTCGATCTGATCCCAGTCGGGGAGCACGACCGACTGGCCGCTGCGCCATCCTGTGCCCAGCGTCGGAGAGGTGAAGAAATGGACATCGCTGGACCGGATGTCGCGCGCGTTCCAGAGCGTGGAGAGCAGGTAGCCGGGATCGACCCCGGCGTCGACGGAGAGGAACGGTGAGACCTCCGAGACGAGGCTGCTCATTCGGAACGGATTGAGGAGGGTGTCGGCGCTGAGGACCTCCGACAACAGGCCCTTCATGAAGCGTTGCTGGTTGGCGGCACGCTGGTAGTCGCCCGTCGCGAAGGCCTTGCGTTCGCGGACGAAGGCCAGCGCATCATCGCCGCGAAGGGTGATCTTCCCCTCGTCGAAGTGCTCGCCGGAGACCGCCGTGAACTCCTTCGGGTTGTCGACGGTGACCCCTCCCAGGGCATCGGCCATGCCGGCGAAGCTCTCGAAGTCGACGATCGCGACATGGTCGATGCGCGCGTCGATGAACTTCTCCACCGTCTCCACCACGAGGGGCACGCCGCCGAGGGCCATGGCGGCGTTGATCTTCGCCTCGCCGTGTCCTGGGATCTCCACCCAGTTGTCGCGCATGATCGACATGACCGAGACACTCTGATGGTCTGCGGGGACGTTGACCACCATGATCGTGTCGGATCGACCCGACACCTCGTCCTCATCGCTCGAGCCGCGCGTGTCCGATCCGAGGAGGAGAATCGTCTGTGCCCCCGCCACCGCCGCAGGGCGCTCGCCGGTGGGGAAGGCATCCTGGATCTTCTTGGCCTTGTCGAACGAGCTCCACAGGTTCCACCCGAAGAGCCCGACGACGACCACGACGACCGCGAATACAGCGAGGACGCTGAAGAAGGCGACCTTGATCCTGTCGCGCTTCTTCTTCGGCTTCGGTGTCGAGGCGGGGTCGCCGCCGACAACCGGGAGCACAGCAGTGGTCGCTCCGGTCCGGGGAGCGTCGGGAGGTGTGGTCATGGCCTCGATTCTGACAGCGCTGCCTGGACCCTCCCTGACGGGTGGCGCGGCCCGTCGGCCGGAGGCTCGGGCGACGACCACGGCTCGACGGCGACACGGGCCAGCTCCAGCATCTCGCGGTACTCCGCAGTCGAGAACCTGCCGAGCGTCGCATAGGCGGCATCGGGGAACCGTCGCACGGCGAGGTCGGGCCGCCCCGCCAGGGTGAACAGGCACGAGCTCGACACCCCGACGACGGCGGCCGGGAGTGCCGACGGCGCCAGCAACGCCTCGACGGGGACACCCGGATGATCGCGCCAGATCTCCACCCGAGGGTCGCTCGACCAGCGTTCGCTCCAGACATCCTCGCTCGCTCGGGGATGGGGGCGGACCACGACGCGGGCGCCGGAGTCGACCAGGCGCGCGATCATGGCGTCGTTGAGTTCGCGCTCGACCTCGCGCGTCAGTCCCGCGTGCCGCAGGTGATCGGCGAAGTTCTGCGTCGTGACCAGGACGGTATCCGGCGAGAACGCGCGCGGCACGGCCCCCCAGGCGTCGACGACGGCGGAGAAGTCGGCCCGAAAGCGGCCCACGTGCACCTCGGGGAACCTCACGCCGGGTAGTTCGGCGCCATACTGCGGCGGCGCGGGGAGAGCGTCCCACAGCAGATCGACCGTCGCGATCCGGCGGATGTGGAACGCCTCGGCGCAGTCTCCGGAGAGCACCCGGTCGCGCAGGCCGTCATCGACCATCTTGATGGGCTTGGGGACGTACGATCCGAGCCCGTCTTCGAACAGGTGCACCGACGCGCCGTTGAAGGTCTCGTAGAGCAGCTTCTGCGCGCGCGCCGACATGAAGGCGGGAATGAACACCCGCGCCGCCCGGAATGGGCCGAGGTGCGCACGGAAGGCTCGTTGCACGCGCCGGAGGTCGTCCGTTCCGGGGTCGCGGCCGTACACCCGGCGATAGGTGTCGGTCACATCGACCACTCGCGCGAATCGGCCCGTTCGGTCGGCGAGGTCCTTCACACGCGCGCCGAAGTCGGACGCGCCACCGGTCGAGTAGACGAGGGCGACCAACGGGGGCGCGCCGGGCGAGGAGTAGACCTGGTCCCAGAGCGCGAGGCCTGTCACCAGCTGGGTCGGACTGTTGACGACGAACACGATCGCGTCGGACGCGGCGCCGGTGGGGGCGTTCGTCGTCGGCACACCCCGCCGCCAGGCGCGCCAGCCGCGCGCCACAGAGGTGAGCCCCGGTATCCGTCGCAGTGCGCGGCGGAGCCGGCCACCGATCCACACGGCGTCGTTCCGGCGGACGGTGCGGCGAAGTCCACGAATCGTGCGCAGGAGCGTCCGCCTCTCGAGTGCCGCGTGCGCCGCGACATCGGTGGCGACGGCCTCCACGTGGGCGTCCGAATGGAGGAGGGCCGCCACCTCGCGGGGGGCGAGGATCGCGGGTGTCTCCGGTGCGCGGCTGAGGCGCAACGCACCGGAGGACTCGTCGACGCCGACGGGACGGTATCCGAGTCGTAGGGCGGGAGCGGCGGTCCGGAGCGCCGGGACGAGACCGCCCTCCGCGGCGAAGACCCGCGTGGTGGGCGACCACGTCGAGGGGTCGGCGAGGGCCAGGGCGATCCGCGCCTGTCGTCCCTGCTGCTCGTTCAGGGCGGCGCCGAGGTCACCGCCGAGACGTGCGGAAGCCCCCGTGGCGCCGTGCGCAGCGAGCAGGACGAGTTCACGGAGGACGGCGTCGAACCGCTCCCGGAAACGGGCCTGAGAGAACTCCGCCCCGTAGCGCACCGCGGCAGCGGCGGCCCGAGCCGCCGTCTCGGCGGGCTCCGATGCGCTGCGCCGAAGAGCGACGGACAGGCCTGCCGCGTCGCCGGGAGCGAACAGCCGGGCCGATGCGTCGTCGACCATCTCCGTGATCCCGCCGACGGGGGTGGTGAGGATCGGGGTCTGCAGCTGCATCGCTTCGAGGAGGACGAGCGGCATCGCCTCCGATTCGGAGGGACACACCAGCGCGTCGGAGGCGTAGATGTGCTCCAGCACCTCGGCTTTGGGCAGCTGCCCCGCGAAGGTGACGAGTTCGGCGACACCCAGCCGCGCGACCTCCGCACGGAGCTCGGCGAGGTAGTCGGGCTGTGTCGCACGACCGAACAGGCGCAGGCGATAGCGCCGGTCGGGATCTTCGGTGCGAAGGCGGGCGATCGCCTCGATCGCCGTGCGCTGTGCCTTGCGGGGCTGCACCGTGGCGACGACGCAGATGTTCACCTCGTCGTCCCGATAGCCGAGTTCGCGGCGCAC
>JBMDWQ010000197.1:0-9408 GCA_048594675.1 Microbacterium sp.
CGGGCGTCGACGCGAGGCTCCACGCCGGCCGCCGCTTCCTTGCGCACCTTGCGGCGCTCCGAGAAGTAGTGCCAGAGAGTGAAGACCGCCGTTCCGCCGACGGCGACCAGCAGGATGAGGTCGAGGTACTCCGTGACCAAGTGCGCGACCCACGGGATGTAGCCGACGAGGAAGCCGACCATCGTGAGGCCGAAGCCCCAGATCATCGCTCCGATGAAGTTGTAGAGGCTGTATCGCTTCCAGGGCATGTGGCCGACGCCCGCCGCCACCGGCGCGAAGGTCCGGACGATGGGGACGAAGCGGGCGAGGATGACCGTGAGACCGCCGTACCGCTCGAAGAACGCGTTCGTCCGCTCCACGTTCTTGCGGCTGAACAGTCCGGACTCCTTGCGTTCGAACACGGCGGGCCCGCCCTTGTGTCCGATGTAGTAGCCGACCTCTCCGCCCAGGAACGCCGCGAGGGCGATCAGGAGCGACACGACCCAGATGTTGACGCCGAAGATCTCGTTGGTGTGGGTGAGCAGCCCTGAGATGATCAGGAGGGTGTCGCCCGGCAGGAGGAAGCCGACGAGCAGCCCCGTCTCGGCGAACACGATGAAGCAGACGACGAGCAGAGCCCAGGGACCGGCCGCCTCGATGATCGTGGTGGGGTCGAGCCAGGGGATGAGGGCGATGGAATGCACGGAGGTCCCGTCGGTCGGACATGCGGTCGGCGGTCATGACGGACGACGCGGATTGCCTCGTCCCGTGCGGAAGGTGGGACTTGAACCCACACGCCTTTCGGCACAGGAACCTAAATCCTGCGTGTCTGCCAATTCCACCACTCCCGCGGGGGAATCAGTCTATCGAGGCGGCCTTCGCGTCCGAGACGGCGCGGGTCTGCGAATCCGCCGTGGAATCGGCGGTCGCCAGCGTCGTCGATCCGGCGCCGACCCGCCGCGGGGAGCCGCCGATGATCCAGTAGGCGACGCCGACGAACAGTCCGCCGCCGATGAGGTTCCCGAGGCCCACCCACCAGAGGTTCGAGGCGAACAGGAGCCAGGTGGTGTCGGCGTAGCCGCCGAACAGGCCGACGCCGTAGGTGGTCATGTTGGCCACGACGTGTTCGAACCCCGAGCTGATGAAGGCCAGGATCGCGGCGAAGATGAGCAGGATCTTCGCCGCCTCGGAGTGGACGCGAGCGCACATCCAGATCGCGAGACACACGAGCAGGTTGCAGAGGATCCCGCGGACGAGGAGCTCAGCGGGAGACTCGTGCGCCTTGGCGGAGAGCATGCTCTGCAGCATGTCGCCCGCGGCGGCGTTGGAGTGGAGGACGCCTGACACGACGATGAGCGCGGCGAACACGAGCGCCCCGAGGAGATTCGTGGCGAGGGTGGCGAGGAGAGTCGCCACCGCCCGCCACGGACTGATCGCTCGCATGAGGGCTCCCTGGGGGAGGACCATCATCGCCGAGGTGGCGAGGTCACCGCCGGCGAACACCACGAGTGTGAGTGCGACGCCGAAGACGAGCCCGGCGACGAGCTTGCCGAGACCCGTGTCACCCGCCAGAAGCGGTCCGGCGGTGGCGACCATCAGAACGACGCCGATCCCGATGTAGGCGCCTGCCAGCATGCCCGAGAGCGTGAAGCGCAGGGGAGTGCGCAGCCCATCGGCCTTGTGTACGGCGGCGTCCGCCTGGACGTCGAGGGTGTCCGGGATGCTGAGCATCGCATCCGCTCCTTTCGCGGCGATGACCGCCTGCGGCGAGTCTACTTGTGGTCAGACCATACGTGTTCGCGATGGGCTGGAGAAAAGCGGTGTCGCACCCCGATCGCAGAGTGTATATAGTGTGTATATACAGTAGGACGGTGGAGAGGAGTGGACATGCGCATGATCGTCTCGACGACCTCCGGCGTCCCGCTCTACGAACAGATCGTCGAGCAGCTGCGCGCGCAGGTGATGTCCGGCGAGCTCTCCGCAGGATCACCCCTGCCGTCGCTGCGCGCTCTCGCCGAGGAGCTGCGCGTGTCGCTCATCACCACGACCCGCGCGTATAACGAGCTGGCCGCCGAGGGGCTGATCGTGAACGTGCCGGGAAAGGGGTCGTTCGTCGCCGAGATCGACGCCGACGTCGCCCGCGCCGGCGCGCTCGACCGCGCTCGGGCGGGGATTCGCCAGGTGGTGACGCGCGCTCGCGCCTCGGGTCGGGTGTCGCGAGAGGAGCTGATGACGATGATCGAGGAGGAGTGGGAACGGTGAGGACGATGGACAACGTGGTGGAGGTCTCGGGGCTGGTCAAGCGGCGGGGGAGTTTCGTCGTCGGCCCTCTTGACCTTGCTGTAGCTCGCGGTTTCGTCACGGGGGTGGTCGGGGCCAACGGCGCAGGAAAGACGACCCTTCTGCGCACACTCGTGGGTCTCGTCCACGCCGACCAGGGGACCATCCAGCTTCCGTCGCCGGACCGCGTGGGTGTCGCGTTCGATCAGCCTTTCGTCCTTCCCGACTGGCGCGTCCGTGATGCTGCGGCGACCTACGCGCAGTTCCGTGAGGGGTGGGATGGGGCCCTGTTCGACCGGCTCTGCCGGAGGTTCGGTCTGTCCGCTGACGCGAAGGTGAAGGACCTCTCGCGAGGCCAGGGGAGCGTGATGATGACCGCGCTGGCCCTCGCTGAGGGGCCGGAGCTGCTGATCCTCGATGAGCCCACGAGCGGACTGGACCCGTCGGCACGCGCGGACCTCATCGACGTCCTCCGCGACTACATGACGGGGCCGGAAGCATCGCTCGTCTTCTCCACCCACATCACGAGCGACCTGGAGAACTTCGCCGACCACCTCTTGTTCATCGACGAGGGCACGGTCGTCTACGCGGGCCCCACCGATGAGCTCACGACCGAGTTCGCCTACGTCCGGGGAATGCTCGAGGACGTAACTGCCGAGAATGCGGCCCTCGTCAGGGGCCTGCGGCGGGGCCGTGACACGTTCGACGGCATCATCCGCACCACAGACACCGCGGCGTTCGGGCCGTCGGTCCAGATCGAGGCGCCGACGATCGAGCAGGTCGTCGTCCACCACCAGCGCCACCAGCCCCAGGAGGTGTGACCCATGAACTCCGTCCTGCAGTTCATCCGACTCGACCTGCGCTCGCTGCGCCCCTCCGCCCGGTCCTTGATGCTCCCGGCGCTCGTGCTTCTCGTCGCTGCCGCCCTGCCGTCACAGAGCCCCTATGCCGTCATCCCCGCCGCCGGCGTGTTCGCGGTCATGATCGCTCCGCAGTACCTGTTCGGCAACGATGAGAGAGGCCGACTCGACACTCTCTACGGGGCCCTCGGCATCGAGCGGCAGAGGGTCGTGGCAGGCCGCTACGCGACGGCGCTCGTGATCCTCGTCGTCATGGTCGCTGTCGGACTCCTGATCTCACCGGTGGCAGCGAGGGCGCTGTCGACGGGCTTCGACCTGCCGCTCGCGCTCGGGATCGCCGCGGGGAGCCTGGCCGTTGCCGGGGTGGTCCTCTCGATCGAGTTGCCGTTGTACTTCGCGGTGGGGGCCACCCGTGCGCGCACGGTGGGATTCGCGGTGCCCGCGGCGATCGTCGTGGTCGTCGTCCTCGTGGGAGGCCTCGTGCCCGAGGCAGGCGAGGCATTCGTGGCCGCGCTGGTCTCGGTCCCCCCGGTGTGGCTCACCGTGGGCGCCTTGGTCCTCGTGCTCGGCCTCGGAGTGGCCTCTCGCGTCGTCGCCACACGCCTCTACGCTCGCCGCGACCTCTGATCCTCGGTGCCGCCGATCGGCGGTGTGGATAACTTCGGAGGCGTCGCCTGCGGGTTCGTCAGGATGATCGCGATGTTTCCGCTGATCGATGCCGCCGAGGACCTCTCCGTGACGCGCGCATTGAGTGAGCGGGTGCGCGATGTCTTCCGCGTGGAGCAGGTGGATCCGCTGCGGGAGCCGGAACGCGCACGGCGTCTGGCGCTCCTCGAGATTCAGCGTCACAACGATTTCGCCCCGTCGCGCGGGGTTGCCCCTGTCGACGACGAGGGGGCGGCCGTTCGGGCGATCCTTGCGAGCGTCTCCGGGTACGGCGCCGTGCAGCCGTTGATGGACGACCCGACGGTGGAGGAGGTCTGGATCAATGCGCCGGACCGAGTTTTCTGCGCCCGTGGGGGACGCAACGAGCGACTGCCCCTGCGGCTGACGGAGGAGGACGTCCGGGACCTCGTCGAGCGTATGCTCCACGCGACCGGCCGTCGGGTGGACCTCAGCCATCCATTCGTGGACGCGTCCCTCCCCGACGGATCGCGGCTCCACGTCGTCATCCCCGATGTCACGCACCGGCACTGGGCGGTGAACATCCGCAAGTTCCTGCCCGACGTGCGGAGCCTTCCGGCGCTGGTCGCCGGTGGATCCCTCAGTGAGCGGACCGCCGACTGGATCGTCGCGTCGATCGACGCCGGGAGGTCGTTCCTCGTCTCCGGCGCGACCCATGCCGGAAAGACGACGCTCTTGGGAGCGCTGATCGCTGCTGCCGACGACTCCCACCGGATCGTCACCGTGGAGGAGACCTTCGAGTTGGCGATCACTGCTCCCGACGTCGTCGCGATGCAGGGGAGGCAGCCCGGTTTGGAGGGAACGGGCGAGGTCACCCTCCGCCGACTCGTGAAAGAGGCACTTCGGATGCGGCCGGATCGGCTCGTGATCGGGGAAGTGCGCGGGGCGGAGGCGCTCGACCTGCTGCTCGCGCTCAACACGGGCGTTCCCGGCGCAGCGACCATTCACGCGAACTCGGCATCGGACGCTCTGCGCAGGCTCGCGTCGCTTCCGCTCTTGGCCGGAGGCAACATCGACTCGTCATTCGTCGTTCCCGCTGTCGCCTCAGCGGTGGACTTCGTGCTCCATTGCGCTCGCCGAGATGACGGTAGGCGGATCGTGTCGGAGGTCGTCGAGGTCACCGGCCGCGTCGTCAGCGGGGTCGTCGAGACACGCGTGCTCGACGAAGGGGCACTCCGATGATCGTCCTTATTGGCGCGGTGCTGGCGGCGGGGCTCCTGCTCATCCTGTCGCCGTGGCTCTGGCCCCCTGGCGATCGGCCGATCGCGGTGCGGGGCTCGGGGCGTGCCCGTCGTCTGCTCGACGTGGCAGGCTATGCGCACATCCCCGCCGGACGTCTGGCGATGTTCTCGATGGCCGCAGCCGTAGGCAGCGCCTCGGCGGCGTGGCTCGCCACGGGACTTCTCGCCGTCGCTCTCACCGCCGCTGCAGCCGGCGCCCATTCCCCGACCGTGTGGCTGCGTTCCAGGGCGCGTCGCCTGCGTCGCGCGCGGCGCACGCTCTGGCCGGACGTCTGCGATCTGCTCGTGGCATCCGTGCGCTCAGGGATGTCGCTTCCGGACGGCGTGGCGTCGCTCGCCGAGTCAGCGCCGCCGGCCCTGCGCCCGGCGTTTCGAGTCTTCTCTGCCGATCTGGCGGCGTCTGGACACTTCGACTCGGCGCTCCTCCGACTCAAAGCAGTCCTGGGGGATCCGGTGAGCGATCGCATCCTGGAGACACTGCGGATGGCTCGCCAGGTGGGAGGGACCGAACTGACCGCGGTTCTCCGCGCGCTGTCGGCGTCGGTCCGCACTGATGCGGCGCTACGGGGCGAGATCGAGGCGCGTCAGTCGTGGACTCGCGGCGCTGCCGTCTTGGGTGTCGTGGCGCCGTGGCTCGTGCTGGGATTGCTTGCGGCCCGCCCCGAGGGGTCCCGCGCGTACGCATCGCCAGAGGGCTTCATCCTGATCCTGGCCGGGGCTGGCGTGTCGGTCGTGGCGTATCGATTGATGGTCCGGCTCGGCCGGCTGCCAGAACCGCAGCGGTGGTTCGGGTGAGTGTGCTGAGCGAGGTCGCCCTGGCCGTCGTCCTCGGCGGCGCGCTCGCGACGGGTCTGCTCCTCCTCGGAACCCGTGTCCCGCAGTGGGCCGCGCCGACTCTCAGTCGCCGAATTGCGCCGTACTTGCGCGACATTGCCGACCCGCTGGGGCTGACACCTGTCGCGGGACCCGCGGGGTCGGCGACCGCGATCACGCGGCTCCACCGATTCCTCGGACGGATGGGCGGGCACGCGCAGATTGCCCGACGCCTCCAACAGGCGGGATCGCTGCAGTCGGTGGCGTCCTTCCGGTCGGTGCAACTGGGCTGGGCACTCGGGGGAGTGCTGACCGGCGCGCTCATCGCTGTGGCGTCGGCCGTGTGGGGCGGGGGTGGCTCCGCCGCCACGCTGATCGCACCTCTGGGTGGCGGCGTGGCCGCGGCAGCATGTGAGATGCGACTCACCCGGCGGGCCCAGCAGCGACGGGTCCGCATCGAGGATGAGCTCCCCACGGTTCTGGAGTTCCTCTCCCTCTGTCTGGCGGCCGGCGAGGGGCTGCGCGACGCCCTGCACCGTGTCGGGAACGTGGGCACCGGCGAGTTGACAGGCGAGATCCGTCGAGCGGTGGTGGAGAGCGGTACGGGGTCGAACCTGAGCGACGCATTGCGAGCCGTCGCTCAACGGCTGGATGTCGCGGCCCTGGGCCGGGCCGTCGATCACATCGTCGCGGCGATCGACCGCGGCGCTCCCCTTGCGCAGGTGCTGCAGGATCAAGCGGCCGATGCGCGCGAGGGAGCCAAGCGAGACCTGCTGGAGTTGGCGGGGCGTAAGGAGATCGCAATGCTCCTCCCGCTCGTGTTCCTGCTCCTTCCGTTGTCGGTGCTGTTCGCGGTCTTTCCGGGCATCGTCATGTTGCGCCTGGGTGTGGGGTGAGCGGTGCCGTGATCACAGAAGAGGGGAGAGAACATGTGGAACAGGCTGTGGCAGAGGTGGAGTGGGTGGGCCTCTGGGCTCCACGAGGAAGACCGCGGGGACGTTCCCGGCTGGGTGCTCGTGACGTTGATGACGGCGGGGCTCGTGGTGGCGATTTGGGCGCTGGCCGGACCAGCACTCGCCAACCTCTTCGAGCAGGCGATCAGTCGCGTCTCAGGGTTCTGACGGACGTCACCGACGATCTCGGCTCGGGTTCGGTCGAGTTCCTCCTGGTCAGCGTTCTCGTGACGTTCCTCACGCTTGGAGTCCTCCAGGTCGGGGTAGCTGTGTATCTCCGGAACGTCGTGCACGATGCCGCAGTCGAAGGCGCCTACTACGGTGCGCTCGCCGACGTGGACACTGCGGACGGGGCCATCCGCGCTCGGCGCGTGGTCGAGCGTGCCGTCGGCCGGGGCTTCGTCGATCGGGTCACTGCGCGAGAGGTCACCTACCTCGGCGAGTCGTCGGTCGAGGTCACCGTGACGGCGACGCTTCCCCTGGTCGGTCCCTTCGGCGTCCCGGGTGGTTGGGAGGTGGTCGGCCGTGCGCCTGCCGAGACACTTCCGTGAGCCGAGCCCGACGATTCACTACTCGCGAAGCGACGACGCCGGCTCGGCGTCTCTGGAGTTCATCGTTGCCGGGGTCGTGCTCCTCGTCCCGATCGTCTACCTGATCCTCGCACTCGGCCAGATCCAGGGTCACGCCTTCGGCGTGGAGGCGGGCGCGCGTTACCTGGCGCGCGCGATCGCCACGTCGGAGAGCCGAGGCGACGCCGACCTGCGGTCCCAGCGTGTCTTGGCGACGATCGAACGCGAGTATGCGATGGAGCCCGGCTCCGTGCGGGTCGAACTGCGTTGCCGTCCGCAGGGTGCCGAATGCCCTCGCGCGGGAGCGGTGATCACGGTGACGCTGCGCGCCGACGTCGCGTTGCCGCTCGTGCCGCCCGTTCTCGGGCTGGAGCGTGCGGCACGGGTGACGGTCCATGCCGCGGCCTCTCAGAAGGTGGCGCGCACGTGGAGCGGCGAGCCGTGAGCGACTCGGCTACGGAGCGGGATGCACGTGACGAGGAGGGGAGCATCCTGCTCTTGACACTCGGATACGCGCTGTTGGCAATCGCTCTGGTATTCGTGAGCGTCAGCGCGACGAGCCTCTATCTGATGCAGAAGCGTGTCGACGCTGTCGCGGACGCTGCTGCTCTCGCGGGCGCGGACGGCTTCGTCATCGACGTGAACGGCGGCGTCCCCGTCGCGCGTCTGACGGATGAGGGCGTCGCTGAGCAGGCGCGTCTGCTGCTCGGCGGGGCCGATGACATGCGGATCGTCCGCGCGGACACCCCCGACGGCTCGTCCGCGCGGGTGACCGTCGAGGCGGTGTGGCGGCCGCCGGTGATCAGCCTCCTCGTTCCTGACGGTGTCGTGCTCACCTCGACCGCGACCAGCCGCACGGCCCTGGGATGAGCATGGGGATGAACACGGGCTCCGGTGCTCGTGAGCGTCAGCGACGATCCTCCATCGCTATGAGTTTGGTCCTGCCAGGTTCGAGTGCCGTGACGCTAGTGACCTACACCGGATATCTTGTGTAGTGCGACGGGTCCTCGACACCAGTAATGTATTCAAACCCGTCGCCGACCAATGTGTGTCCGACGTATTGCGCGCCCGATTGTGCCACGGCAATCAACTCTGCTGCGCCGCCGTCCTCGAACGCTTGGATGACGGCAAGCAGATGGTCTCCATCACCAACATCTTCGAACGGGAGGGCGATGGCGATCCTGCCCACGAGCACCCGTGCCACGTCGTTGCCTAGCTCAAGCACAATCGGGATGCGTACCCGGTCGCCGCGAATGATAACAACGAGGCATTCGCCCGACTCCGCCACCAAGACATCCTCAAAACGTTCGCGGACGGCCTCGATGGTTCTCTGTGGGTCCATGGCTTGACTCTACGCGGCCAACAGCCCTATGACGACGAGGTCTGCGAGGAAGTGCGCCGCAATCGTCGGGATGATAGAGCCGCGACATCGCATCATCGGCGAATGTGCGGCGAGGGCGAACGCCGCCATCAGTATCGTGCCTTCAGTGTCGTCGGGCAGAGCGTTGACGTGTGCAATTCCGAATCCAAGGCAGATGTCATAGGAAGAAATCGCGACTGAGTAAGTAGCTTGCGCCGCAGAATTACTCATAAATGGGGCTCATTATCGCGAAGGCGAGGATGAATGTCCGGATTAGCCCGTTCGACCTGAGCAATCATTCCGGGATGTCGACGAGACCGGGCGACGCTGGGAAGGGACGTCGGCGTCGACTACGAAGACAAGTTCTACAAGGATGGATCTCATGAGAAGAGTCCTCAGCCTTCACGCCACGCGTGCCCTCTTCAGCAGCCTGCCGCGCATCGTTCTCGTGGCCGCAGTGCTCGCGGCGTACTACGTCGCGGCGCTGTGGATGGAGCCCTTCGTCTCGTGGTGGATCGTCGCCGCCGTCGGCCTGCTGCTGCTCGCGGCCTTGCAGTACCTGGGCTCTCGCCTGCTGGAGCGCGACATCATGCGGTCGGCCCGCGACGACTCGCACGCGTAGGCCTCGACGGCTCAGGGGCGTGGCACCCAGCGGACAAAGGCCGCGGC
>JBMDWQ010000198.1:0-4478 GCA_048594675.1 Microbacterium sp.
CAGCGGGTGGGCCAGGCGGCGGCGAGCTTGGTGAGGAGTCGGGCGAGCTCCGCCCGCTCGGCATCGGTGAATCCGGTCAGCGCCTCCTGCACCTGCTCGCGCCGTTGCCCGCGGAAGCCGCGCACGAGCCGGCGGCCCTCATCGGTGAGCGCGGTGCGGGTGCGGCGCGCGTCGTCGGGGTCGGCCTCCCGCTGCACCAGTCCATGCTCCACGGCCTGCTGGATGAGGCGCGAGGCGCGCGGCTGATCGACGCCGATCGCGTCGCCGACCTCGCTCACGCTCAGGGGATGCGACGCGGCCGCCAATGCGTCGAGCAGCCGCATCCGGGCGGGCCCTCCGGCGAAGCGGACATGGGGTCCGACGCCGGGGCCCGGAACGCGCCCCCGTCCGAACGGCCCGGGATGCTCGTGGCCGCCGCCGAAGGGGCCCGGAGGTCCGGGCGGACCGAATGGCAGCCGACCACCGCCGCGCAGCCGGCCGAGCGCGGTGACGATGGCGTCGAGGTCGGCGGCGTCTGTCATGCCTCAAAGATACATGTGAGTTGACATGCATTCCGATTGCATGTCACACTGCATGTACATGCCAAATGACATGCAATCCATGGAGGCCGACGGAGCCTCCACCGAAAGGACCTCTCATGACTGACACTCCTCTTTCTCACGACCGCCCACTCGGGTACTGGCTGCGTTCGCTCGACGCCCTTCTCACCCGCGAGTTCGCCCGCGTGCTCCACGCCGAAGGCGTCGACCGTCGCGACTGGATGATCCTCAACGTGCTCGACGGCAGCGTCGATACACCCCCGTTCGCCGAACGCGTGCAGCGGGGCGGCAAGCGCGTCCGTGCCCTCGCCGAACGAGGCTGGGTCGCCGAGTCTGACGGACGCTGGACGCTCACCGACGAGGGACGCGCCGCCAAGGCACGGCTGTCGGACGCGGTGGACGGCATCCGCGCCACCGTGGCCGGAGCCGTCTCACCGGACGACTACGCCACCACGTTGGCCTCACTCGAGGCGATGGCCAGAGCGCTCGGCGCGGACGACGTCGACGCCGAGTCGCTGCGCGGGCGGGACGCTCTCGGTTTCGGCCCGCGCTTCGGTCGCCGCGGTTTCGGGCATCGAGGCGGCTTCGACCCTCGCAGATTCGGGCCCCACGCATTCGGACCCCACGGCTTCGGGCCCCACGGCTTCCGCGCCCCGGGATTCGACGGCCCGGGATTCGACGCACCGGGGTTCGGCCCCCACGGTGACGGATCCCACGGCTTCGGGCCCCATGGTGACGGACCCCACGGGTTCCCGCTCCGCGGCTTCCCGCCTCACGCATTCCCGCCGCCTGCGTTCGGCCCGCATCACCGCGGCCGCCACGCCGACGGCCGCGCCGAGCGCCACACCGAGCGCGCCTACGAGCGTGGTTTCGAAGCGGGGTTCGCTCGCGGCCGCGAGTCCTGACCGTCCCCACCGAGTGTCCACGACACGCCGATCGCCACAGCGATCACGCGGCGCATCGTGGACACTCGCGCGTGGTGGAAGGGGGAGGGTGGGGGATCAGCGGCCGGGCGCGCCGGCGTCGGTCGCCCCCACGTCGGTGCGGTGGAAGTTCTGGAAGGAACGCGATGCGGTCGGACCCCGCTGTCCCTGGTAGCGGTTTCCATAGGGACCGGAACCGTAGGGGGCCTCGGTGGCCGACGACAGGCGGAAGAAGCACAGCTGCCCGATCTTCATCCCCGGCCACAGCTTGATCGGGAGCGTAGCGACGTTCGAGAGCTCCAGCGTGACGTGCCCCGAGAATCCCGGGTCGATGAACCCCGCAGTGGAATGGGTGAGAAGGCCCAGACGTCCCAGCGACGACTTGCCCTCCAGGCGCGCGGCGACGTCGTCGGGCAGCGTCACCTGTTCGAACGTGGAGCCGAGCACGAACTCGCCCGGGTGGAGGATGAACGGCTCGTCCGGCGCCACCTCGATCAGATGAGTGAGGTCAGGCTGGTCCTCGGAGGGATCGATGAAGGGGTACTTGTGGTTGTCGAAGAGACGGAAGTAGCGGTCGAGGCGCACGTCGACGCTCGACGGTTGCACCATCTCGGGGTCCCAGGGGTCGAGACCGACCCGGCCGTCGGCGATCTCCTGGCGGATGTCACGGTCACTGAGCAGCACGCGGCAAGCCTAGCGGCGCGAGACCCCGACGATCACCCCAGAGGACGACGCCATCTCCCCCCTGCGGCGGATGTCTTCGCGGGCGCCGATCCGTAGCGTGAGGGTATCGGGGCAGGCTTCGCCTCGACGGAGGGGCAAGGCTTCGCCTCTCGGGTGCAGGGCCGGACGGTCGGGGGGCTGTCCGGCCCATTCCCGTCTCCGCAGGCGTTTATCCCTGGCTGCCCTATCGAGCATCGAAAGCGTGGGACCGCTACCATGCGCCTATGCACACACCTTTCACTCGGCGCCAGAGGATCGCAGCGCTGCTCCTCACCGCCGCTTTCGTCTCTGCCGGGGCGATCGTCAGCGCACCCGCCACCGCCGCCCCGCCGACCACTTCGGCAATTTCTGCCCCCGCCCCGGCCGCAGCAGCAAAGAACAGCGTCACCTTCGGCAAAGTCACCGCGAAGACGGCGCCGTACAAGGGGAAGTCCACCATCAGGCCCAACGTGAAGACGACAGGCAAAGTCACGGTGAGCAAGAAGACCCTCACGGTGAAGAAGGGCTCACGGACCGTCGCGAAGAACAAGACCTCGGTCAAGCTCTCCGCCGGCACTTACCGCGTCACGCAGAAGGTGACCTACCGCACCTACTCGACGAAGACCACCACCACGAGAGTCAAAAAAAAGGTCGTCGGCGTCGAGGCGTATGACGGTGTGACCGTGACCTGCGTCGCGTCCGCCGTCACGCCCGAGTTCGATAGCGGAGAGACCGAGCCATGGCGCGCGGACATCGTCGCCCGATGCACCTCGCCCCGATTCGACGGTTCGATCACCTTCGACGGCTACCTCGAACTGGACGACGACGAGTGGTGGGGCATGAGCGATGACGACGTGTACTCGATGGCGGTGGTCGCTCTCCCCTCGGTGGGAGTCAGCTTCACGGGCGACCTCGACGCCGACCGCGACCTCATGAAGACCACGTACGTCACGCAGAAGAAGACAAAGAAGGTCTACTCCGGCACGAAGACCAAGACGTCGAAGGCGCAGACCCTGGTCGTCAAGCAGAAGAAGAAGCCGTCATCGGTCTGGGGAACGGGCGGATACAACTGTCCCGCCGGGTACCCGATCAAGGGCAATGCCGACAGCATGATCTATCACGTGCCCGGCGGCGCCTACTACAGCCGCACCATACCCGAGGAGTGCTTTGCGACCGAGTCCGCCGCACGCGCGGCCGGATACCGGAAATCGAAGCGCTGAAAAGCGTCGCATTCCTCGCAGGGACGGCGGGCAGTCGGGGGACTGCCCGCCCTCGTCTGTTTAGGCCCGGCGACCGGATTCGGATAGTGACCTGACGGACCGCTAGCGTTCGACTATGCACATACCTTTCTCCGGCCGCCGCAAGGCTGCAGCGCTGCTCCTGACGGTGGCGGTCATCTCGGGTGGGGCGCTCACCGCCACTCCCGCCAATGCCACCTCCACTCCGGCCGCCCATTCTGTCCCGGCCGCGTCGAAGAACTCCGTCAGCTTCCTCAAGATCCCCGGCAAGACGGTGTCGGCAAAGGGAACGGCGAAGATCACTCCGAAGATCAAGAAGACCGGGAAAGTGGAGGTCTCGAAGACGACGCTGACCGTGAAGAAGGGATCGAGCACCGTCGCGAAGAACAAGACATCGGTGAGCCTGCGCCCCGGCACCTACAGCGTCACGCAGAAGGTGACATACCGGACCTTCACGACCAAGACCACGACGACTAAGGTCAAGAAGAAGGTCGTCGGAGTCCCTGCCGAGACTCCGGTCGAGGTCACGTGCACGGCCAGCTCGCTCGAGCCCCAGTTCCTGGACGAGACAGAGGTCGAGCCGTGGGCCTACCTCGCTGAGGTCTCGTGCACCTCGCCGAAGTTTGACGGACCGCGCGTCCTGGAGCTCTTCTTCATCGACGTTGACGGTCAGTGGGGCGGGATCACCGAGACCTTGACGGATATCGTCATCACCGACCAGCTCCCCTCCGCCGGAGTCGCTTTCGGTGCGGTGTACGTGTCGCAGGACGACTTTATGAAGACCACGTACGTCACCAATAAGACGACGAAGAAGGTGTACTCGAAGGTCATCACGAAGACGTCGTCGACCCAGAAGCTGGTGATCAAGAAGCGTCGCTGATCGGAGTGGACGCCGCAGACGCGACGCCCCGGTGAACGCACGCCATGACCGACATCATCACTGAGAGGGCTACCGCGAAGGACAGGACCTTTGCGGTAGCCCTCTTCGCGGCGCTCTACGTTGCCCTCACCGTCTGGATCTTGATCGGGCCCGACCTCGTCGGCGACTGTGCCTTCCGGCTCGTCAAGAACCTCGG
>JBMDWQ010000199.1:0-25705 GCA_048594675.1 Microbacterium sp.
CTCGACCTCTACCGCACGCAGTTCCGCCCGAGCGACCTGCTCTCGGAGCCGCGCACCTTCCTGACCGCCAACGTCATCGCCGCCCCGACCGAGGCCGAGGCACGCGAGCGCATGCTGCCGCAGGCACGCATGATGGCACGCCTTCGCGGCGGGCGGCCCCTCGTGGCCCTCGAGACGGTGGAGGAAGCGCGCGACGCCGAGAAGTCGGACGGTCTGGCCTCGGCGATGATCGAATCGCTGCAGCAGCGGTGGTTCGTCGGGGAGGGCGACGACGTTCGGCAGCGGCTCACGGCATTCGCCGAGCGCTACGGCGTGGCCGAGGTGATGGTGTCGCCCGTCGCCGCCTCGTTCGACGACGAACCCTTCGACACGGCTCCCGGCCGCCTGCAGACCCTCGCCCTCCTCGCCGGAGCCGACAGCACGACCGGACGCTGACCTCGCGCCGGGCCAGCCGGTCCTGCCTCAGGATTCCGGTCCGGGCGTCAGGACTCCGGCTCTCCCGAGATGAGGGCCCGGAGCCAGTCGCGCGCCTCGACGAAGACGTCGTCGGAGTAGCGGTCCGGGTAGTGCACGATCGCCCGGTCGGCGCGAGGATACGACCCCAGGTAGATGACCTTGGGGCTGAACCGGCGCAGCCCCAGCAGGGCGTCGGCCATGCGTTCGTCGCGGATGTGTCCGTCGGCGTCGATGACGAAGCGATAGCGACCCAGCGCATCGCCGATCGGACGCGACTCGATCAGCGACAGGTTGATGCCCCGGGTGGAGAACTGCTCCAGCAGCTCCAGCAGCGCGCCCGGACGGTCGTCGGGGAGCTCCGCGATGAGCGAGGTCTTGTCGGCGCCGGTCGGCGCGGGCGGCGCGGTGGTACGTCCGACGAGCACGAAACGTGTGACGGCGTTCGCGTTGTCGCCGATCCCCGAGGCGAGGAGCTGCAGATCGTGGTGCTCGAGGATCCCGGGGGGCGCGATCGCCGCCTGCGCATCGCTCGTGCCGTCGATCAGTCCCATGGCCGAGGCCACGTTGCTGGCCGCGGGAAGGTGCGCGTGCTCGGGAAGGTGCGCCGTGAGCCACTGCAGGCACTGTGCGTAGGCGACGGGGTGGGCAGCGACCAGTGACACGTCTTCGAGCCGGGTGCCGGGGCGACCCACGAGGACGAAGCTCACCGGAACGAGATACTCCCCCACGATCCGCAGACCCGGCATCGTGGCCAGGGCGTCCTGCGCGGTCGACACGCCCCCGTCGATGGAGTTCTCGATCGCGATCATCGCCGCGTCCGAACGGCCCTCGACGACATCGGTCAGCGCTTCCCCGACGTTGCGGACGGGGCGCCAGGTCTGGTCCCGCGCCTCGGCCACCTGCGCGAGCGCCGCTTCGGTGAAGGTTCCGGCCGGGCCCAGATAGCTGTATGTACGGCGCATCGGACGCGGATTCTCGGGCTCGGCGGTCACGCCCTCAGCCTAGTGCCGCGCGGCACCGGCGCCTCCTCCGCCCCGGGCGGCGACGCTCGAGCCGACGCGCCCCCGCCTTCCCCCGGCGGTGCCGTGTGGCACCGTTCGCTCGGCGTGGGTAGATTCGCAGGGACACCGAGAAGCATCGGGAGACCCCATCATGACCCTCCGGCGCACGTTCGCCGCTGCGGCGCTGGTGACGGTGGCATTCGTCGCCACGGCCTGCGACGCGACGCCCACCCCGCCCCCGAGCCCCTCGGCGCCCGCATCGACCGCCCCGTCGCCCAGTCCCAGCCCGACGCCCACCGCGGCGGCCAGCGACGACCCCACCTGTCTCGTCGGGTCGTGGGTCCTGGACGAAGAGGGCATGGGCGCCTACTACGCGCACGTCAACGACCTCCTCGACGGCGCCGTGGAGATCAGCCCCGAGGGCGACGCGGTCCTCGAGATCGGCGAGGACGGCTCGTTCGTGTGGCGCCCCGACGCCCGCATCACCTCCGTCGTGGCGGGGCGGAGCATGGAGGTCTCGCTCACGGGGACCCTGTCGGGCACCTACACGGCCGAACCCGGACGGATCCGCACCGACGCCGAGGTCGACGATCGGTTGGAGATCACCGGCACCGTCGACGGCAAGCCGGTGGACGCGAGCGGCATCGCGCAGCAGATCGGCGGCGTTCCGCTGGCCGACGCGGCCTTCATCTGCACGACCACGACGCTCGAGCTGACGACGTCGCTCGTCGACACCGAAGTGATGACCACCCTCGAGCGCCGGAACTGACCCACCGCGTCTTTGCGGACTGCCGCACAGACTGTGGAGGCTCTGAGGGATTTCCCTGCCACCGCACACGCGCGCGGCGGAGGGGGCAGACTGGACGCATGAGCCGAGCAGGACATCCCGCCGAAGCATCCGATCTCATCGACATCGACGAGCTCATCGCCGCCTACTACGATCGCAAACCCGATCCGGCGGTCCCCGAACAGCGGGTGGCGTTCGGGACGAGCGGCCACCGCGGATCGTCGTTGACCACGAGCTTCAACGAGGATCACATCCTGGCGACGACCCAGGCCATCGTGGAGTACCGGGCGGCGCAGGGGATCACCGGCCCCCTCTTCCTCGGCCGCGACACGCACGGCCTCTCTCGGCCCGCCGAGCGCACGGCGATCGAGGTGCTGGTCGCAAACGGGGTCGACGTGCGCGTCGACGCCCGCGATTCGTGGGTTCCGACCCCCGCCCTCAGCCACGCGATCCTCACCTACAACCGTGGCCGCGCGGCAGACGATGCCGGGCGGGCCGACGGAATCGTAGTGACTCCCTCGCACAACCCGCCGCGCGACGGCGGGTTCAAGTACAACCCGCCCCACGGAGGCCCCGCCGACACCGACGCCACCGGGTGGATCGCGGCGCGCGCGAACGAGCTGATCACGGCGGGCCTGTCGGGAGTCGGACGAGTACGGTTCGCCGACATCGACGCCGACAGACTCTCGACCTACGACTTCCGCGAGGCGTATGTGTCCGACCTCGCCGACATCATCGACGTCGAGGCCATCGCTCGGGCCGGCGTGAGGATCGGCGCCGACCCGCTGGGCGGCGCGTCGGTGGAGTACTGGGCCCTGATCGGCGAGCGCTACGGCCTCGACCTCACCGTGGTCAACCCCGAGGTCGACCCGACGTGGCGATTCATGACGCTGGACTGGGACGAGAAGATCCGGATGGACCCGTCCTCTCCGTCAGCGATGGCGGCGCTGGTCGCGCGACGACGCGAGTACGACATCCTCACCGGCAACGACGCCGATGCCGACCGCCATGGGATCGTCACCCCCGACGCGGGCCTCATGAACCCCAACCACTATCTCGCCGTCGCGATCGACTACCTCTACGCGCACCGCCCGGGATGGTCGGCAGACGCTGCGGTGGGAAAGACCCTCGTCTCGTCGATGATCATCGACAAGGTGGTCGCGGCGCTCGGCCGTCGCCTCCTCGAAGTGCCGGTGGGGTTCAAGTGGTTCGTCCCGGGCCTCCTCGACGGCTCGGTCGCCTTCGGTGGCGAGGAGTCGGCCGGGGCCTCGTTCCTCCGCCGGGACGGGTCGGTGTGGACGACCGACAAGGACGGGATCCTCCTGTGCCTGCTGGCAGCGGAGATCCTGGCCGTCACGGGCAAGACCCCGTCGCAGCGGTACGCCGAGCTGGAGGCGGAGTACGGCGGGTCCGCGTACGCCCGCGTGGATGCTCCGGCCACACCCGCGCAGAAGGCCGAGCTCGCTCGTCTGTCGCCCGAGTCGGTGACGGCAACGACCCTCGCGGGCGAGGAGATCGTCGCCAAGCTGTCGCACGCGCCCGGCAACGGCGCCGCGATCGGAGGACTCAAGGTGCAGACCGCGAACGCGTGGTTCGCCGCGCGCCCGTCCGGTACCGAGGACGTGTACAAGCTCTACGCGGAGTCGCTGCGCGGCCCGGAGCACCTCGCACAGGTCCAGGCCGAGGCGCGCGCCGTCGTGTCGGCCGCCCTCGGCGGCTGACCCGCGGGGTGTGGGGCCGCCACCCCGTGCCAAAAGCAGGCTGAACGGGCCGGATCAGCCTCCGAAACGGCCGAAGACCCACCCGAGCCTGCTTTCGGCCCGCCCAGACGGGTACCCGCTCTGCCGTCGGACCCCGCCGTCGGCCCGAACCCGCGTGGACGCCCCGCAGGGTGTGGGGCCGCCATCGCGTGCCAAAAGCAGGCTGAACAGGCCGGATCAGTCACCGAAACGGCCGAAGACCCACCCGAGCCTGCTTTTGGCCCGCCCGGCCCACCCAGCCGGCGGCCACCGCCGATGACCCGGATGGGAGGGGCGCCCCTCCCGGAGGAGAGACGCCCGCCCGGCCTCAGTTGAGGGTGAAGGTGAGGGTCTGCGTGTTGCCGGCCACGTCGTGGACCACCAGGGTGTTCTCACCCGAGACGGCCCCGAACACGCCCGGAGCGACGAAGTTCACGTCGGACCACACGTTGTCGGTCAGGTCCTTCACCGTCCCGTTGAGCACCACCTTGTCGATCTTGCCCGCGTCATACAGCTTGAAGCTGACCTTGTCGTACGTCTCGCCGGTGGCCGCCGTGAAGGCGTCCCCCTGCTTGACGGTCACCGTCGGACGCGTGGCGTCGATCGTGAAGGCGAACGAGCCGGTGGAGGCGACGTTGCCCGCGAGGTCGTGCGCGTTGAACCGCAGCGTGTACGCGCCATCGGGGAGCGTCACCGCCGCCGTGTGCGTCGCCGTCTTCGCCCCGTCCTTCACCGCCGACTGGGTGCTCTTGACCAGCGTGCCGTCCCTGTAGACGTTCGCGACGATCTTCGCGAGCCCCCGATCGTCCGCGGCATCGATGCGGACATCCAGCGAACGGAACGGACCGGCGTTCGCCGGCGACACACGCTCGACCGTCGGCTTGACGGTGTCGCGAGCCTCGGTGAGGGTCCAGAACCGATCGGCCGTCTGCGCGTCGGTGGCGGTCGTGGAGGTGGAACCACCCGATCCGACGACGATCGTGCCGTTGCGTCCCTTGCCGGAGGAGTCCACGAGGGTGGCCCCGCTCGCCTCGTCGAAGCCGTAGTGCGCGACGGTGCCCGCGGCGGGCTGTCCGGCCGCCAGCGCGGCGATCTCGCTCGCAGACAGCGCACGGTCGTAGATCGCGAAGTCGTCGATGGCACCGTCATAGGCCGGGTCGCTGTACTGCGACTTGCCGAGGTAGTTCCGGTTCGTGTTGCCGAGCGCCGACGGCTTGACGGTCATGTTGTCGTTCGTGGCGACGACGGTGCCGTTCAGGTACATCTTCCCCTGCGTGCCCGAGACGGAGATCACGACGTTCGACCACTGGTTCAGCGGGAAGTTCTGCCCGCCATAGGTCAGCCGCTGCTCAGAGCCCGCGCCCGTGGCGGTGATGGCGAAGCGGGGTCCGGCGCCACCGGCATTGAGCGTGAGGAACATGTTCACGTTCTGTCCGGTGCCGAAATCGAACACGCGAGACCAGTTCGTCAGCGCCGCGGGCTTGATCCACGTGGAGATGGACCAGTCGCCGTTCAGACCGCTCACGATGCCCGAGGGGAGGGAGCCGTAGGAGGAGGTGCGGCAGAAGTCGAGCGCCGTAGCGAACCGGCCGGGCTGACGCACGCCGTCGGGCTGGCAGTTCGAGGTGGGCGAACCGTCGGTCCACTGGATGACGGCGGCGCCGTCGTCCTTGCTGAGGTTCAACACGCCGAGGGTCTTGCCCGTCCCGTAGTTGGCCAGGCGCACGTTGCCCTTGCCGTCGGGCACGAGCTGCCACCGCTGCTCCTCGGCACCGGTGTCGTCGACGATCACCGCGGCGGCGCCGTTGGAGGCGGCGGCATCCTTCACCGCCAGCACGCGACCGCTCGCGTCGTGGACGACCTTGTACAGCCCTTGGCCGGCCGCCACGACGTTCCAGAGCTCACCACTGGCCGCGCCGGCCTGCACGACCGGCGTCCCCGCGGCTGTCGCGCCGTCGAGGGTGGCCAGATGCAGTCCCGAGTTGACGTTCGTGAGCGAGTAGGCGCCCGCGAGGTCGGCGGGGTCGCCGGCGGCCGGGGTCACGACGACCTGGTAGCCGTAAGTGGGGTTCATCACGACCGGAACGGTGATGGATCCGTCGTCGCCGACCTCGTAGGTCGTGTTCGAGATCGTGATCGGCGCGTCGGTCTTCACCGTGCGCCCGTATGAGGCCGTGACGTCCAACTGGACGTTGACCTCGTCGCCCAGGGCGAGCTCGTCGAGACCGTTGATCCTGATCGAGGTCGGTCCGGAGTTCCCACCCGCGATGACGCGCACCTCGTCTCCATCGTCGCTGACCGACGCCGCTCCATCCAGGGGGCTCTCGTTGGACGGCGGTGTCGTCGTGACCATCTGACCGTTCATCTGGGCGTACCAGGTGTACAGCCAGTACGCGCCGTTGGGGTCGCCGTCGCGGCCGGTGAGCAGGTCGCCCAGCGCACCGGACTGGTTCCAGAACGGGAGCTCGGCACGGGTGATCCCGTAACGCTCCAGCTTGGCGATGTAGCCGACGAGCGGGCCGGACAGACCCACCTCGGCCGGGGCCGCGTACTCGGCGATGTCGATCGGCATCTCGGGGATGTCCAGATCGGCCAGGATCTTTCGCACGTTCTCGACGTCGCCCTTGATCTTCGACGACCGGATGAGCTCATGCCACTCGACCACGTCGGGGATCGTGTCAGTCGCCTTGGCGTGCTCGAAGAACGCCCGCATGTTGGTGATGTTGTCGGAGTAGCTCGGGCCCTGGATCGGCATCTCCGGGTCGAGACTGCGCACCAGACGGAACGTGTCGGTCCACAGATCGAAGAACGAGCCGTTGGCTGCCTGCCAGGTGATGTCGGGCTCGTTCCAGATGGCGTAGGCCACGATGTTCGTCTTGCCTGCCGCCTTGGTGTCGTTGACCATCTTCTCCACGGCCGGGAGCCACTGCGCCTTGTCGTAGCGGTAGGGCCACCCGGGGAGGTAGTCCACGAGGCGGATGACGACGTCCGCACCGGCGGCCTTCGCGGTGTCGGCGACCGACAGCGCATCACCGGTGGGCTGCTGCGTGCCGCCCTCGGGCTTCTGCATGAACGTGTGGGGCTTGATCGGAAGGATCTTCTCGATCGCGGGAACGTTGGCGCTGGCGATGCCGTACAGCGAACCGCTGGCCATGTGGGTGACGGGGCGGAAGGGCTGGTCGGCCTCGACCACGAGGGTGCTCGCCGCGCCCGGGGCACCGATGGCGGGAGCGGCGGTCGCGAGTCCCCCCGCGCACACGAGTGCTCCGGCCGTGAGGAGGGCGGCCGCGCGACGACGACCGGGCCACCGGGCCGGGGCTCGACCTCCCTCGTCGAGAGGGACGCTGCGGGAAGATCCCCGCGGGAACTGGGGTGTGTTCATCTGTTCATCTCCATTGATCGAGCCGCTGCCGACGGGGGTCGTTCGGCGCGGTTCCGCATTCGTCGTCGAATCGCTCGCAGGTAGTGATCGCTCCGCCGGTGCTTTCATCGTCGAACCGGTTCGACAGCATTCAAGCACGGACGATCTCGGAAGCACAATCCCCCTCCACCCCGCTCGGGTCAGGAGGGCCGGGCCGTGCTTCCGCGATCGGTCAGGGTCGGGGCGAGGAACGTGACGGCGGGAGCGACCGGCTCGCCCGAGCGCGCCATCCGGCTCACCAACGCGTGCACGGCGGAGCGACCGAGTGCGTCGGGCGAGGTCTCGACAGCCGTGTACGGGAGGGAGAACAGGCGCCCGAACTCCTCCGAGTACACCCCCACCACCGAGAGGTCGCGGGGCACCCGCACGCCGCGAGCCGCCAGGACCGACGGCAGCGCAGCGATCATCGCGTCGTTGTGGATCACGACGGCGGTGGCGGAGGGGTTCTCGTCGAGGATCGCGTGAAGCCGGTCGGAGACCGCTGGCTGCTGCGCTTCGCCGTACGCGGCGCGGAGCACCATGCCCCAGTGGCCCCCACGCTCGAGGGCGGCGTCGCGGAACCGCCAGACGTAGGCGCCGCCGCGCGCAATGACGTGCACGGGGGGCGAGACGAGGATGACCTCGCGGTGACCGAGCTCGTGCAGGTGATCGATCACCATCCGGGCGGAGGCGGCGAAGTCGAGGTCGAACACGTCGAGCCCCTCGGTGTCGCGGGGAAGGCCGACGAGCGCACCGGGCTGACGAGCGGCGCGCAGCACCTCCAGGCGCGGATCCTCGTGGCCCACGTTGAGCAGGATCACCCCGTCCACCATGTCCGAGTCGGTGATGCGCTGCAGGGCCCGCGGACCGTCCTCCTCCGTGACCATCAGGATGTCGTAGCCGGCCTCGCGGGCGGCGTCGGAGATCGGCAGCACGTACTGCATCATGGCGGGCGGGAACTCGTCGCGGAGGAACTGCACGAGGAGGCCGATGACCATCGTCTGCGACGTGGCGAGCGCGCGCGCTCCGGCGTTGGGGGTGAACCCGAGATCGGTCACGGCCTTCGCGATGCGGTCGCGGGTCTCGGCCGAGATCGTCCTCTTGCCCGAGAGCGCGTAGGACACTGTGCTCCGAGACACACCGGCGACACGTGCCACATCCCCGATGGTGACCACGCCCACCTCACCCTCTCCCGTCGAACCGCTTCGCCGAGGTCACCGCACTCTACCTCGCGTGAATGCCGGCACCGCGTCAGGACGCCATCGCGTGCCAAAAGCAGGATGAACGGACCGGATCAGCCACCGGAACGGCCGAAGACCCACCCGAGCCTGCTTTCGGCCCGCCCAGACGGGTACCCGCTCTGCCGTCGGACCCCGCCGTCGGCCCGAACCCGCGTGGACGCCCCGCAGGGTGTGGGGCCGCCACCCCGTGCCAAAAGCAGGCTGAACAGGCCGGATCAGTCACCGAAACGGCCGAAGACCCACCCGAGCCTGCTTTTGGCCCGCGGAGGGCCCGGCAGTCGGGCCCGGGCGCGGCTGTGCCGGGCCCGCCGCCGGGCCGGGTCAGGCCGTGACGGGCCGCGGCGTCAGCCGCACGGCCGCCCACGACACCGGCGGCAGGGTGGCGGACAGGACGCCGTCCGAGAGATCCACGCCCGCCAGGGGACGGGGCGCCACGCGCTCGGGGTCGTCGAGCGTGTTGACGGCGTAGCGATCGGCCTCGTGCAACAGGTGGCTCTCGGCGACCTCGAACCCGGCGGCGGCATGACTGGCCACTTCGATCCGCACGTCGGCGGACTCCTCCAACGACCGGTTCACGAGGAAGAGCGACAGTCCCGCGTCGTCGACCGTCGCAACGGCGTTGACGGTGGGCACCTCGCCGAAGCGAGAACTGCGGAACGTCGACGCCTCCACCGTGACAGGGACCACGTAGGCCCCGGCGAGCCGAGAAGTGAGGGAGAACGGGAAGAACGTCGTCTGACGCCACGCCGGCCCGCCCGGCTCGGTCATGATCGGCCCGATCACGTTGACCAGCTGCGCCAGCGAGGCCGAGGCGACGCGATCGGCGTGCTGGAGGAGCGTGATGAGGAGGTCGCCCACCACCACCGCGTCTTGCACGCTGTAGATGTCTTCGAGGAGGCGCGGCGCGACGGGCCACTCGTCGAGCGGCTGCGTTCCTTCGATCGCATTCCACCGCGTCTGGTACCAGACGTTCCACTCGTCGAAGGAGATCATGATCCGCTTGTCGCTGCCGCGGGCGGCGGCCACCTCGTCGGCGATCTCGACGACCTGGCGGATGAAGAGGTCCATGTCGACCGCCGAGGCCAGGAACTCCTGGGCGTCGCCGTCGCGCTCCTCGTAGTAGGCATGGCACGAGATGAAGTCGACGTCGTCGAAGGTATGCGCGAGCACCTCCCGCTCCCACTGACCGAACGTCGGCATCGAGCGCGCGGACGAGCCGCAGACGACGAGTTGGAGGTGCGGATCGAACCGGCGCATCGCGCGTGCCGTCCGTGCCGCGAGCGCGCCGTACTCGGCGGCGCTGCGGGCGCCGAGCTGCCACCAGCCGTCCATCTCGTTGCCGAGGCACCACATCGTCACGCCGAAGGGCTCGGCGCGGCCGTGGGCGGTGCGCTGGCGAACCCACGTCGTGTCGACCTCGCCGTTGGCGTACTCGAGCAGGTCGAGGGCCTCGGCGGTTCCGCGAGTGCCGAGGTTGACCGCGAGCATGAGGTCGGAGCCCACCTGCTCCAGCCAGTGCGAGAACTCGTGCAGGCCCACCTCGTTCGTCTCGGTGACGTGCCAGGCGAGGTCGAGACGGCGGGGACGCTCCGCGACGGGGCCGACGCCGTCTTCCCAGCGATATCCGGAGACGAAGTTCCCTCCGGGATAGCGGATGGTGGAGACGCCGAGCTCACGGACGAGCTCGATCACGTCGCCGCGGAATCCGCGCGCATCGGCAGAGGTGTGCCCGGGCTCGTAGATCCCGTCGTAGATGTGCCGGCCGAGGTGTTCGACGAAACCGCCGAACACGCGACGGTCGAGCGGGACGGACGCGTCCGCGGCGGCGATCCGGCCGGGAGTGGGGCGCCCCGGGGCGGGGGCGGACGAGGGCTGGGTCATCTCAGTGCTCCGTGTGACCGAGGCGGAGATCGGGGACGAAGGCGGCGGCCTCGGACGCCATCGACTCGAACTCGACGATAGTGAGGACGTTGCTGCCGGCACGGGTGGCGGGGGCCGGGACAAACAGCGTCTGCTGCGGCCCCTTGCGCCAGTAGCGACCGAGGAAGAACTCGCCGAACCACGCGAGCCCCTTCCCGAAGCCCTCGGTGGACAGCGCGAGGTCGGCGGGCGCATCGAGGTCGACCGTCGCGCGCCACACGCCGGCGCCGAGCCCGACCTCCGGGAAGGAGAGGGCGGCGACCGCGGGGAGGTCCTCGATCGGAACCCGCGAGACGCGCCAGCCGGTGACCGGCGCGCCCCCGATCGTTGCAGGGCCGATGAGGCCCTTCGGCTCGCCGATCCGCTCCCCGTAGTTCACCCGGCCCTCGTCCTCGACGAGGATGTCGAGGACGCCTTCCCCTCGCGGAAGGGTCACGGCGTTCTCGTGCAGCTCTCGGGCGAGCGTCGCCACCGGCAGGCCGTCGAGGCGCACCCACGCGCGATCGCGGACCTCACCGAAGCGCAGGACCACCGGCGCGTCGCCGTGATCGAGGGTCACGCGGTACCGGGCAAGGCCGCGCCAGATCCCGGCGGCGTCCATCGTGGGGAGCTCGTGCCAGTCCGCGGCGCCCGTCTCCGGCGCGAGGTCGTCGAGCGAGCCCGCGTACCGCAGCGGTGCAGGCGCGGGGACGGGGAGCGGACCGACCTGCTCGCGGGCGAGCTCCGGCACCGGCGCATATCGGGAGATCACCTCGCGGAACGCCCAGAACTTCTCGGTGGGCCGGCCTGCCTCATCGAGCGGGGCGTCGTAGTCGTAGCTGGTGACGGTGGGCTGATAGACGCCCTTGTCGTTGGCTCCGTTGGTGAGACCGAAGTTCGTGCCGCCGTGGAGCATGTAGATGTTGACCGACGCCCCGGCGTCCAGCAATGCGTCCAGCTCGTGGGCGGAGTCCGCCGGGTCGGTCGTGTGGTGGTGGGCACCCCAGTGATCGAACCACCCGCACCAGAACTCGCTGCACATGAGGGGACCCGTCGGCTGCTGGGCGCGGAGGGCGGCGAGGCGCTCGGTGGCGCGGGAACCGAACGACCCGGTGGCGTGCAGGTCGGGGAGGTTGCCGGCGGCGAGCATCTCGGGCATCGGCTGGTCGACGGTGGTGAGGGGGACGGTGGCTCCGCACTCGCGGAAGAGGTCGGTGAGTGCCCGCAGGTAGTCGTGGTCGGAACCGTAGGCGCCGTACTCGTTCTCGACCTGCAGCAGGATCACGGGACCGCCGCGGTCGATCTGGAGGGGGGCGACGATCTCCATGACCGATCGCAGGTAGTCGGAGACGGCGGCGAGGAACCGGGGCTCGAGGCTCCGGATGCCCACCTCGGGGTCGCGGAAGAGCCACGCCGGCAGTCCGCCGCCGTCGAACTCCGCGCAGATGTAGGGGCCTGGGCGGACGATGGCGTGCATGCCCTCGGCCTGCACCTCGCGCAGGAACCGCGCCAGGTCGAGGCGCCCCTCGGTGTCGAAGCGCGCGGGACCTCCCCCGACACCCGGCTCCGGGGAGTGCTCGTTCCAGGCCACGTAGGTCTCGATCGTGTTCAGTCCCATCATCCGACCCCAGCGGATGCGCTCGAGCCACTGATCGGGATGCACGCGGAAGTAGTGGAGGGCTCCCGAGATCACGCGGTGCGGGGCGCCGTCGAGCAGGAAGTCCCGCTCTCCGATCTCGAAGGTCCGGGCGGTCATGGGTGTCTCCAAAGCGGGAGGGGTGGGCGAGCAGTCGGCAGGGGGCGGACGCACGCGGGCGGCCGAGTCGACGCTCGGCCGCCCGCGTGGAGGGATCACTCGCTGATCGTGAAGCCCTGCTCCTTGCCGTAGGACACGTTCTGGTCCTGCCAGGCCTTGAGGCCGTCGGCGATCGGCGTCTTGTTGAGGTACGCCTTTCCGACCGTGTCGCCGTAGATGCTGTTGGCGTACGACTGCCACGGGAGGTACTGCCAGCCGGTGCTCACCGACTTGGCGGCGCTCACGAGCACCTCGTTGATCTTCTGGCCGCCGAAGTAGTCGGACTCGTAGTTCAGGAACTCCTCCGACTCCAGGTCGGCGACCGTGGCCGGGAACCCGCCGCTGGCGAGGAAGACGTCGATCGACTCCTCCGACGAGTTCAGCCACTTGAGGAAGCCGGCGGCCAGCGCCGGGTTCTTGGACTGCTTGGTGACCGCCTCCGAGCTTCCGCCGTTCTCCGCGGTGACCGCAGCGCCGCCGTCGTAGGTGGGCATCGGGGCGACGCGCCAGTCGCCGGCACCGTCGGCAGCTCCCGACTCCAGCACGCCGGGCATCCACGCGCCGATCGGCAGGGTCGCGATCTTGCCGTTGGCCAGGCCCTGGAACCACTCGTCGGTCCACCCGGGGATCTGGCTCATGAGGCCCTCGTCGACGAGCGTGTCCCACGTGTTCGCCCACTTCAGCGTGCCCTCGTCGGCGAGGTTGACGGTGACCTTCTCGCCGTCGGCGGAGAAGGGACGACCGCCGGCCTGCCAGATCATCGAGGTGCCGAATCCGGCGTCGACGCCGGCGTCGTTGGTGATGTAGTAGTCCGGGTCGGCGGCGTGGAGCTTCCGCCCCGCTTCGATGTACTCGTCCCACGTGGTCGGCACGTCGAGATCGAACTCGTCGAACACGCGCTTGTTGTAGAACAGCGCCATGGGGCCGGAGTCCTGCGGCAGACCCCAGATGCCGCCCTGCTGGGCGACGGCACCCCACGGGCCGGGCGTGTAGAGGTCCTTGAGGTCGCCGAAGCCGTAGGCGCTGAGGTCGAGCAGCGACTCGGAGAGGATGAACTGCGGCAGCGACTGGTACTCCACCTGCACGACGTCGGGGGCGCCGGAGCCGGCGGCGATCGCGTTCTGCAGCTTGAGGTTGTTGTCGTTGGCGCTGCCGGTGTTCACGACCGTCACCTTGACCTTGGGGTAGGCCTTCTGGAACGCCTTGACCTGCGCCTCGGCAGAGGGCGTCCAGGTCCAGTAGGTGAGCTCGCCGCCTTCCTGGAGGGCCTTCTCGATCGCGTCGGCGCTTCCCGGGTCGGCGTTGTTGCCGTTGCCGGTGTCGCCGGTGGAGCAGGCGGCAAGGCCCGCCCCGATGAGCAGGGCGGCCGCGCCGGTGGCGATCCCCCGGATCAGTGTGCGCTTTGTCATTGCTGTGTGTGTCCTTCCGCTTCGTCGGAGTCGGATCGTGGGGAGGGGTGGTTCGACGGTCAGCAGTCCCCTACTGCTTGACGCTTCCCGCGCTGAGCCCCGACTGCCAGAACCGCTGCAGCAGGAGGAACGCGATCACGATCGGGACGATCGTGAGAAGTGCTCCCGTGACCACGAGGTTGAAGATCGGGTCGGATCCGACCCCCGTCGCCTGCTGGTTCCACAGCTGCAGACCGATCGTCAGCGGGAACAGGTCGGGGTCGTTGAGCATGATCAACGGGAGGAAGTAGTTGTTCCAGGTCGCCACGATCGCGAACATCGCGACGGTGACGATCCCCGGGGCGAGGAGCTTGATCGAGATCGTGAAGAAGGTGCGCAGCTCTCCCGCGCCATCCACGCGCGCCGCCTCGAGAAGCTCGGTGGGGACCGAGTCGACCGCGTAGACCCAGATGAGGTACAGCCCGAAGGGCGAGATGAGCGAGGGGATGATGATCGCCCAGATGGTGTTGGTGAGACCCATCTGGCTGAACATGAGGAATGTCGGCACGGCGAGGGCGGTGCCGGGCACGGCGATCGCTCCGAGGACGACCGCGAAGATCGCCTTCTTGCCGGGGAAGGTGAACTTCGCCAATCCGTATCCGGCCAGGGTCGCCAGGATCGTCGCGCCGCCTGCACCGGCGACGACGTACAGGAGGGTGTTGCCGAGCCATCGGACGAAGATGCCGTCGTTGTAGGTGAGGGTCTGGGCGACGTTGTCGAAGAAGGCGAAGGGTCCTGAGAACCACAGACCGAACGAGCCGATGAGGGCGTTCTGGGTCTTGGTGGAGCTGATGATGAGCCAGGCGAGCGGCAGGAACGAATAGACGAGGAAGAGGCTCATCACGATCGTCAGCGTGAGCGACTTGCGCGGATTGTCCACCGTGCCGCCGGAGCGGTCGAAGCGGCGGGCCGCCCGGCGCGATGAGCGGCGCTCCGCGGCGGCGGCGCGGGCAGTGGTGACGGCGGCGGTGGTGGTCATCGCAGCTCCTGACGGTTGCCGCGCAGCTGCACGACGTAGGCGATCACGGCGGTGACGACGCCCATCACGATCGCGACGGTGGCGGCGTAGTTGACCTGCTGCCCGAAGAAGCTGAGGTTGTACGCGTACATGTTGGGCGTGAAGTACGTCGTGATGATGCTCTGGGCGAGCGGACGCAGGATGTTGGGCTCATTGAACAGCTGGAAGCTGCCGATGATGGAGAAGATCGTGGCGATGACGATGGCTCCGCGCAGGGCGGGCAGCTTGATGCTCCACATGATCCGGAACTGCCCCGCGCCGTCGAGGGCCGCCGCCTCGTAGATGTCTCCCGGGATCGAGCGCAGCGCCGAGTAGAAGATGAGCATGTTGTAGCCCACGAACTCCCACGTGACGATGTTGCCGATGGCCACGAGGATCCACTGCTGCGTGAACGGGGTGACGAGGTCGAAGCCGAGGAAGTCGTTGATGTTTCCCGCGAGCCCCATGCGCTCGGAGTACATGAACCCCCACATGAGCACCGCGACGACACCGGGAACCGCATAGGGCAGGAACAGGCCGATGCGGAAGAGGGAGGATCCGGCCAGCCGCCGCGAGTCGATCGCGAGGGCCGCCACGAGGGCGAGGGCGAGCATGATCGGCACCTGCACGGCGAGGAACAGCGAGACGCGCAAGGCCCCCTCGAGGAACTTCGGGTCGGTGAAGGCCTGGAGGTAGTTGTCGATGCCGACGAAGGAGTTGCCGCCCACGAGCTTGTTGCGGAACAGGCTGAGGTAGATCGAGTAGGCGACCGGCGCGAGGAAGGTCAGGGCGAACACGACGAGGAAGGGGGCGACGAAGCCGAGCCCCGCCCACTGACGGGTGGTCGTGCGCATGCCGCGCCGGCGCCGCGATGTGTCGCGGGGCGCTGCGGGGGCAGCGGGCGGCGGTGCCGCGGGAGCGATGGTCGACATCCTCGTCTGCGTCCTCTTCGTCGTGGTCGGGCGATGCGGCGTGCGGGCTGCGGTGCCGCACGGTTGGCGATGTTTACGTCAACATCGACTGCGGCGAGAGTAGCATGTTGACGTCAACATCTGTCAACCCCCGACCTGCCCGAAGGCATAGAGTGACCTTGATGACCCTCGCGAACGATCACCCGAGGTCCGTCTCGCTGCGCGAGGTGGCGCAGCGCGCCGGCGTGTCGGGACAGACGGTGTCGCGGGTCGCCAACAATGTGCCGAACGTCGCCGAGGCCACTCGACAGAAGGTCCTCGCGGCCATGGACGAGCTCGGCTACCGGCCGAACGTGGCGGCGCGCGCGCTTCGCCGGGGCGCCTTCGGGTCGATCGGTGTCGTGGTGTTCAGCCTCGGGATGCTCGGCAACATCCGCACGCTCGCGGGCCTGGGCGCCGAGGCCGCCCGTCGCGACTACGCGCTCGAGCTGATCCAGGTCGAGCCGACGATCGGCGACCTCACCGCGGAGGTCCCGGTGACCACCGCGCTGTCCCGGCTCAGCCAAGACGCGGTGGACGGGATCATCGTGGTGATCGAGTCGCACCTGATCTCCCGCACGTCGCTGCGGTTCCCCGAGGGCATCCCACACGTGATCGTCGCCTCCGGCGCCCGCGCCGATCGACCGTCCGTCAACGCCGATCAGGCGCAGGGCACCGAACAGGCCGTCCGGCATCTGCTCGAGCTCGGACACCCCACGGTGTGGCATGTGGCCGGGCCCGCCGAGTCCAACTCCGCCCGCGAGCGCGCCGAGACGTGGCGCGAGGTCCTGCGCGCGGAGGGACGCGCGATCCACGAGCCGATCTACGGCGACTGGACCGCCGATGCCGGATACCGCGCCGGGATGCAGCTGGCCGAGGTCGCGGAGGCGACCGCGATCTTCGTGGGGAACGACCAGATGGCCCTCGGCGCCATGCGCGCGCTGCACGAGCGCGGTCTGCGCGTACCGGAAGACGTCAGCATCGTCGGGTTCGACGACATGCACGAGGCCGCCCACTTCTGGCCCCCGCTGACGACCGTGCATCAGAACTTCGAGGACGCGGGCTCTCTCGCGGTGTCACTCGTCGTCGAACAGATCGAGGGACGAACGCTCGAACCCGGCGTGCGCAAGATCGGGACGCACCTGGTCGTGCGCTCCTCCACCGCCCCGTATCGAGGCCCGCACGCCGCTCCGGCAGCGCACAGCCGATCGCTTTCCCATCCGGCCGCCACCGCGGCGGCCACGAACGTCCAGGAGGACTCATGAGCTGGCTCGTCACCGGTGGCGCCGGATACATCGGAGCGCACGTCGTGCGAGCCCTGGCCGAAGCGGGCCTCGACCCCGTCGTGATCGACGACCTCTCCAGCGGCCGGGAGGGCTTCGTTCCCGCCGGCGTGCCCTTCGTGCGCGGTTCGATCCTCGACCACGGCCTCCTCGTCGAGACGATGCGCACCCACGGCGTCCAGGGCGTCATCCACGTCGCGGGCTTCAAATACGCGGGCGTCTCGGTGCAGCGCCCCCTGCACACGTATGAGCAGAACGTCGAGGGCACGCGCGTCGTCCTCGCCGCGATGGCCGAGCAGGGGGCGTCGCGAATCGTGTTCTCCTCCAGCGCGGCCGTGTACGGCACCCCCGATGTCGAGCTCGTCACGGAAGACCTGCCCAAGGCCCCCGCCTCGCCCTACGGCGAGTCCAAGCTCATCGGTGAATGGCTCTTGCGCGATCAGGCCCGTGCGACGGCGGATTCCGCTTCGCCGCTGCGCCACACATCGTTGCGCTACTTCAACGTCGTCGGCTCGAGCGACCCCTCGGTCTACGACACGAGCCCGCACAATCTGTTCCCGCTCGTCTTCGAGGCGCTGATCGAGGGACGGACCCCCAAGATCTTCGGCGACGACTACGGAACTCCCGACGGCACGAACGTGCGCGACTACGTCCACGTGGGCGACATCGCCGCCGCCCACGTCGTCGCCGCGCAGCGCCTGGAGGCCGGGGAGCCGGTGGAACCGGCCTACAACCTGGGGTCGCAGAACGGCCTGTCGGTGCGGCAGATCATGGATGCGATGGCGCGCGTGACCGGCATCGACTTCACCCCCGAGATCGCGCCGCGGCGGCCCGGCGATCCCGACCGCATCGTCGCGACGGGCGAGCTCGCCGCGCGCGACCTGCAGTGGCAGAACCGGTACTCCGTCGACGAGATGGTCCGTTCGGGCTGGGACGCCCGCCGCGCCGCCTCCTGACCACCCCGCCCCGTCTTCCTCCCGCCCCGTCTTCCTCCCGTCCCGGCGAGAGCACATGCTCTCACCGAGCGCACATCCGACTCGCGCCCGTGAGGTATGCGCTCGACGTGAGCATGTGCTCTCGACAGAGGGTGGGGACAGGACGGGTGGACGGGTCAGGCGGAGGCGCGACGGATGAGGCGGGTGGGCAACACCACGTGCTGCGGGTCGGCGCCATCGATCGAAGCGACGAGGGCGTCCACGGCGGCCTCGCCGAGCGCGTCGAAGTCCTGCCGGACGGTCGTGAGCGGAGGAAGGAACTCCGCCGCGTCGGCCACGTCGTCGAAGCCGATCACGTGCACATCTGATCCCACCGAACGCCCGGCCTCCGACAGGGCGCGGATCAGCCCGAGCGCCATCTGGTCGTTCGCCGCGAAGACCGCCGTCACGGCGGGATCGGATGCCCAGGCCGTGCCCGCGGCGTACCCGGAGGCGGCGCTCCAATCGCCACGGACCATCTCCGGAGGCACGACGCCCGCCGCGGCGAGGGCCTCCTCCCACCCGCGCTGACGCTCGGCTGCAGCGAACGAGGTCGCCGGGCCCGCCAGGTGGTGCACGCGTGCGTGGCCTCGGGACAGGAGGTGCGAGGTCGCGGCGAGGGCTCCGCCGGCGTGGTCGGACTGGACGGTCGCGAACGGAGCGGGAAGCGGGGAGTCGACCGCGACGATCTTCATCCCGCGGGGCGCCTCCGATCCACGTGCGATCGCGGTGGCTTCGTTGACGACGATGGCACCGTCGACACCCTGCTCCTGCAGGTGCGCGAAGGCGTCGTCGATCGCGGCGCGGTCGGAGAGCTTGACGACCGTCAGCCCGTATCCCCGCGCGGACGCGGAGCCGGCAACACCCTCCAGCATGCGGGAGTTGCCGACGGTGGCGAGGGTCGCCACGACGACGCCGATCGTGTGGAAGCGCCCGGTGCGCAGCGCCCGCGCGGTGCGGTTGACCTGATAGCCGAGACTCGCCATCGCCTCCTCGACGCGGCGGCGCGTGTCGGGATCGACGCGAGCGCTGGCGTTGACGACGCGCGAGACGGTCTGGGCGGAGACCCCGGCGGCAGCCGCGACGTCGCCCATCGATACCCGTCTGTGCATCCGCGCGCTCCCCGTGGTCTCGGAACCCCGCCGCTCCCACCTGCAGAACTCCGGCGATTCGTGTCGTGTTGACGATAACACGCGACCTCGCTACCGTGTTATCGTGAACATGCCGGAGTTGCGCACAGACATCCCGCCCGCCGAGCCCCTCGGAGCCGGCGTGGTGAAGCGCTCGACACGCCTCGCCGACGGACGCGAGCTCATCTACTACGACGACCCCGGCACCGCGCTCGGCGCCGAACGCGCCGTCGACTCCCGCGAGCTCGATCCCCGGCCGGCGACGGCGACGATGCGCCAGGACATCCTCACGGGCGATTGGGTGTCGGTGGCCGCGGCCCGCCAGAACCGCGCCTTCCTCCCCCCGGCGGAACTCGACCCCCTCGCTCCGCAGAGCCCGACCAACCCGTCGGAGATCCCCGCGATGTACGACGTCGCGGTGTTCGAGAACAAGTCGCCCTCCTTCGGACCCGCCCTCGCCGAGGCGACGGGCGATGCCCCCGAGGCCGCCGACCCGCCCCGCGGCCTCGACGACCTCGCCTTCCTCGGACTCGGTCGGACGCGGACGAGCGTCGGTCGCTGCGAAGTGGTGTGCTTCTCCCCCGAACACTCCGGCTCCTTCGGCAGCCTCTCGGTCACGCGCGCCCGCACCGTCATCGAGGCGTGGGCCGATCGCACGGCCGCCCTGTCGGCGCTGCCCGGCGTGCAGCAGGTCTTCCCGTTCGAGAACCGCGGCGAGGCGATCGGGGTGACGCTGCACCACCCGCACGGTCAGATCTACTCCTACCCCTACATCACGCCGCGGACGACCCGCCTGCTCGACTCGATCGATCGGACGAGCCCCGACCTGTTCGACCGCATCCTCGCCTTCGAACAGGCCGGCCCGCGCGTGCTGCTGCGCGGGGAGCATTGGACCGCGTTCGTCCCGTTCGCCGCACGCTGGCCGATCGAGATCCACCTGATGCCGCACCGGCAGGTCGCCGACTTCGCGGCACTGGATGCGGCCGAACGCGACGAGCTGGCCCCGCTGTACCTCCGGCTGCTGCGCGGGGTGGATGCCCTGTACGAGTCGCCGACGCCGTACATCGCCGCGTGGCACCAGGCTCCCGTCCACGTCGGACGCGACACCGTGCGCCTGCACCTCCAGCTCACGAGCCCCCGCCGAGCCGCCGACAAGCTCAAGTTCCTCGCCGGCTCGGAGTCGGCGATGGGCGCCTGGATCGGCGACGTCCCGCCCGAGACAGCCGCCGAGCGTCTCCGCACCGCTATCGAAGGAATCGACCTGTGACCGCCGCCGACACCGCCCTCTCCCTCCTTGAGACACTGACCGACGCACCTGCGGCGGGAACCTGGTCGGCTCCTGGACGGGTCAACCTGATCGGCGAGCACACCGACTACAACGACGGGTTCGTCTTCCCCTTCGCGATCGAGCACCGCACGCACCTCGCGCTCGCCCCCCGCGACGACCGCCGGATCCGCGTCGTGTCGAGCTTCGACCCCACCCCCGTCGAGGTCGAGCTGTCGGCGCTGTCGGAGCTGTTCCCCGCTCGCCGCGAAGAGGTCGTCGAGTGGGCGCGGTATCCCCTCGGCGTCGCGTGGGCGCTCCTGGAGAGCGCGCGACAGACCGGCACCGCCGTCGTGGGAGTCGACCTCGCGATCGCCTCCGACGTTCCGGTGGGGGCCGGATTGTCGTCGTCCGCTGCGATCGAGGGCGCGACCGCCGTCGCCCTCGACGAGGTCTGGGGGCTCGGCCTCGACCGCGTGGCCCTCGCTCAGGTGGGCCGGCGCGCCGAGAACGAAGCGGTGGGAGCACCCACCGGGATCATGGACCAGATGGCGTCGATGCTCGGCGAGCCGGATACGGGGATCTTCCTCGACTGCCGCTCGCTGGACACCGAGGTCGTGCGCCTGGGCTTCTCCGACGCGGGTCTGGAACTGCTCGTCATGGACACCGGCGTCACCCACGCGCACTCGACCGGCGGCTACGGCGAGCGCCGAGCGGCGTGCGAACGCGGTGCGGAGATCATGGGCGTGCGTGCGCTGCGCGACCTGGCCGTCACCGACCTCCCGCGCGCCAAGACGTTGATGGACGACGTCACCTTCCGCCGCGTGCGTCACGTCGTCACCGAGAATCAGCGCGTCCTCGACGCCGTGGCCTCCCTGCGCGCACAGGGTCCGCGTTCGATCGGCGGCCTGCTGGATGCCTCCCACGTCTCGATGCGCGACGACTTCGAGATCTCGGTGCCGGAGCTGGATCTGGCCGTCGACACGGCCCGGAACGCCGGCGCGCTCGGGGCGCGGATGACGGGAGGCGGCTTCGGCGGCGCCGCGATCGCCCTCGTGGACCGCGAGCTCGTCCCGCACGTCGCCGCCGTCGTCGAGCGAGCGTTCGCCGAGGCGGGGTTCGCCGCGCCGCACGTGTTCACGGTGCGCCCCTCGGCTGGCGCCGCACGCGATGCCGCGCCCGCGACCGCCCCGTGAACAACGACTGACCGACGGGTGTCCACCTCTGGCGCCTGCCGCGCCGGGGTCGTAGCGTCGTGACCGGGCGTGGCGACCGCCGCGCCCGGAAGGAGCCATCGTGGCGTACATCACCGTCGGCACCGAGAACTCGGCCGACATCGAGCTCTTCTACACCGACCAGGGGACCGGGCAGCCGGTCGTCCTCATCCACGGATTCCCGTTGGACGGCGAATCGTGGGGCAAGCAGCAGGCGGCACTCCTGGATGCCGGCTACCGCGTCATCGCGTACGACCGACGCGGGTTCGGCGCCTCCACGAAAGCGGGATCGGGTTACGACTACGACACCTTCGCGGCCGACCTCCACGCTCTGATCGAAGACCTCGACCTCGACGACGCGATCCTCGTCGGCTTCTCGATGGGCACGGGCGAGATCGCACGCTACCTCTCGCGGTACGGTGCATCGCGGATCGCCAAGGTCGCCTTCCTCGGCTCCCTCGAGCCGTTCCTGCTCATCACCGACGACAACCCCGACGGGGCCGGCCCGCAGGAGTTCTTCGACGGCATCGCGGCCTCGGTGCGCGAGGACCGGCACGCCTTCCTCACCGGCTTCTTCCGCGACTTCTACAACCTCGACGAGAACCTCGGGTCACGCATCTCGCAGGAGGCGCTGGACGCCTCCGTGGCCACCGCCCGACGCGCCGGCAACACCGCGATCGCGGCCGCTCCGCTGACCTGGCCCACCGACTTCCGCGCTGACCTCGCCGCGATCACGGTGCCGGCGCTGATCCTCCACGGCACGGCGGACAACATCCTCCCCATCGACAAGACGGGGCGGAAGTTCACCGAGCTCGTGCCGGAGGCCACGTACGTCGAGATCGAGGGAGCCCCCCACGGACTGCTGTGGACCCACGGCGCCGAGGTCAACGAGGCGCTGCTGGCCTTCGTGAACGGGTGACGGCGGCGCGGAGACGGTCCCGACGGGGGCGGCGCGGGGCCGCGGGACTCGCGGTGGTCGGAGCGGTCGCCGCGCTCTGGGCGGAAGCGTACTCGTGGCGCGCTTCCCGACAGGACTACCCGGAGCGTGCGGAGTCGGGCCCGCCCGACGGCGAAGACGTCGTGCTCGTGCTCGGCTTCCCTCCCCGTCGCGACGGCACTCCCGGGTTCGTGCAGCGGTGGCGTACCCGGATCGCCCTGCGCTCCGCACCACGGGGCGCACTGTTCGTGTTCACCGGGGCGGCCGTGCAGACCGACGTTCCCGAGGCCGACGTGATGGCCGCCCTCGCGCGGCGCCACGGGATCCCCGACGACCGGATCGTGCGCGAGCGCACCGCCACGACGACGCGCGAGAACCTGGCGCGTTCATTGCCGTGGCTGGAGACGGCCCGCACGATCCGGATCGCGAGCAATACGTTCCACGCTCGCCGCGCGCGGCGTCACCTGCGGGAGCGCCAGCCCGCGCTCTTCCTCCGGCTGCGGCCGACGCGGGATTTCCGTCCGTTCGAGGTCGGTCCGCTCCGCCTCCTCTTCACCGCGTACGACGCGGTCGGCGCCGCCGTCGCCGGGCGACGGGACCGGGAGGGCATGCCGGGTGCGAGCGCGGCGGAGGCGCCTCGCTAACATGAGGGGCATGCTGCCCGACCCGACGGAGCACGCCGCATGAGCTCCACGCAGATCCCTCTCGATCCCGCCACCGTCGAGGCGCTGTGCCGCGACCTCGATCTCGCGGAGGTCGGCGCCGCGTTCGAGGGCGGAACCTTCGCCGTCGTCCACGCCGCCACGGCACGTGACGGCCGCGCCGCCGTGCTGAAGGTCGGTCCTCCGGACGACGTGCCGCTCCTCAGCTACGAGAGCGACCTCATCGCCGCCGAGTTCGACTTCTACGCCCGGACGGCGAGCGTGCTTCCGGTGCCGGAAGCACTCGCTCAGACCGTCGCCGGCGGACGGCCGGCCTTCGCGATGACGCTCGTCCCCGGCGAGTCGCTCGTGTCGATCGAGCTCCCCGACGCGGAGCGCGCGCAGGTGCGCAGGCAGCTGGGGCGGCTGGTGGGAAGCATGCAGGCGGTGACGGGGACGAGGTTCGGCTATCAGCGATCGCACGATCTCCTGAGCGCCGACACGTGGCGTGGGGCGTTCGCACTCATGTGGCGCGCACTCCTCACCGACGCCGCTACCTGGAACGTGGACCTCCCTGCCGCCGAGATCCTCGACCTGTGCGAGCGCGCTGCTCCCCTGCTCGATGCCGTCCAGACACCGGTGCTCGTGCACTTCGACCTGTGGGACGGCAACGTGCTGATCACGCGCGGCCCGTCCGGGGCGACGATCGAAGGGCTCATCGACGGTGAGCGCGCGTTCTGGGGCGACCCGCTGGCAGAGCTCGTCTCGACGAGCCTGTTCGCCGATCCCGCCGCCGATCTCCCCTTCCTGGAAGGCTATGCGGAAACCGCCGCCGAGCCGCTGTCGTTCACTCCCGACGTGCGCGCGCGCCTCGCGCTCTATCAGGCCTACCTGTCCGCGATCATGCTCGTGGAGGCGGTGCCGCGCGGCCGCAGCGACGACCGTGAGGGCGAGGCGTTCCTGCGGACCGCGCTGCTCGCGCAACTCGCCACGGCCGACGCCGCGCTCGGCGACCAGGGACTCTGACCGGGCCGACGGTGCGCCCTCAGACGAGCACGGCGTGCGGCATCCGGCGTCGCATCACGGCGATGGCTTCCGGATTGCTGTCCACGAGGACGCACTCGCGCCCGAGTGCCGAGGCGACCGCACCGGTCGTGCCGCTTCCGGCGAACAGGTCGAGCACGCGATCACCCGGGCGGCTCGAGGCCTGGACGATCCGGCGCAGGATCCCCTCGGGCTTCTGGGTCGGATAGCCGGTCTTCTCCCGTCCGCTCGTCGGGACGATGGTGTGCCACCACACGTCGGTCGGGAGCTTTCCGCGCGCCGCCTTCTCGGGGGTGACCAGCCCCGGGGCCATGTACGGCTCACGGTCGACGGCCTCGGAGTCGAACAAGTACGCGGCGGGATCCTTGACGTAGACGAGGATCGTGTCGTGTTTGGTCGGCCAGCGCCGACGGCTCTTGGCACCGTAGTCGTAGGCCCAGATCAGCTCGTTGAGGAAGCACTCCCGACCGAACAGCTCGTCGAGGAGCACCTTGACGTAGTGCGCCTCCCGGTAGTCCAGGTGCACGTAGAGCGTGCCGTCGGCGGCGAGGAGGCGGTGGGCCTCCCGCAACCGCGGCGCGAGGAAGTCCCCATAGTCGTCGAATCGGTCGGAGTACGCGCGCCGCTCCCCGAACGTGCGGACGTAGCTCGTGCCGCGGAACCCCGCCTTGACCGGACTGCTGGCCGCCCCCTGCGCGGTGACGGCGTCGCGGACGGCGCTCTCGACGGCCTTGCCCTGGGTGCGTCCGGTGTTGAACGGCGGGTCCAGATAGATCAGGGTGAAGGAGGCGTCGGGAAGGTGAGCAGCGATCTCGAGGTTGTCGCCGTGCCGGATCTCGACGGCTCCCGGTGCGACCCCACTCACGGAACGCGGTGCAGCCACGCCTCGGTGGCGAACTTCGACTCCACGAGCGCCTCCGCCTCGGCGTACTCGTCAGCGGTGATCGTCCCCGGCTCCGCCCCGTAGAGAGTCGCGAAGGTCTCGATGAAGCGGTCGATGATGGCCTCGCGCGCAAGCCCGGTCTGTCGCCGCAGGGGATCGACACGCTTGGCCGCCGAGACGGTGCCCTTGTCGCTCAGCTTCTCCCGCCCGATGCGGAGGACGTCGGTGAGCACGTCACCGTCCATGTCGTACGAAAGGGTGGCGTGATGGAGCACCCCGCCGTTGGCGAGGCGCTTCTGAGCGGCGCCGCCGATCTTTCCCTGCGGCGAGGCGATGTCGTTGAGCGGCTGGTAGACGGCGTCGATGCCGAGCGATCGCAGCGCGTGGAGCACCCAGTCGTCGAGGAAGGCGTAGGAGTCGGCGAAGGTCATCCCCGCCACGAGGGAGGCAGGGACATACAGCGAATACGTGACGATGGAGCCCGCCCCCATGAGCATCGCCCCGCCGCCGGAGATCCGACGCACGACGTCGAAGCCGTGCCGGGCCGCACCCTCGGGATCGACCTCGTTGCGATACGACTGGAACGAACCGATCACGACCGCCGACTCGTCCCATTCCCAGA
>JBMDWQ010000002.1:0-2180 GCA_048594675.1 Microbacterium sp.
GACGACCTCGACATCGACTCGATCTCGATGATGACGATCGTCGTCAACGCCGAGGAGAAGTTCGGCGTCACCATCCCCGACGACGAGGTCAAGAACCTGAAGACCGTCGGCGACGCCGTCAACTTCATCGTCGCGGGCCAGGAGTAATCCCGGCAGGATGCCACCCTCGCACCTGCGAGGTGTGGCATCCTCCGGCCCTGCCCATCCCCCGCACGAACTCGTTTCGACAAGGAACCACACCCCATGACCAAGCGCATCGTCGTCACCGGCATCGGCGCCACCTCCGCCATCGGCGGGACGGCTCCGGAGAACTGGACCAATCTGCTCGCCGGTGCCTCCGGCGCCCGCACGATCGAACACGACTGGGTGCAGGAACACGACCTGCCCGTCACGTTCGCCGCCTCCGCGATCGTCCGCCCCGAAGAGGTCCTGCCGCGCCACGAGGCGAAGCGTCTCGATCCCTCCTCGCAGTTCGCGCTCATCGCGGCCCGCGAGGCCTGGGAGGACGCCGGATCGCCCGAGGTCGCCCCGGAGCGCCTGGGTGTCGACTTCGCGACCGGCATCGGCGGCCTGTGGACCCTGCTCGACGCCTGGGACACGCTGCGCGAGAAGGGCCCCCGCCGCGTCATGCCGCTGACAGTGCCGATGCTGATGCCGAACGCGGCCGCCGGCAACCTGTCGCTGCAGTTCGAGGCCCGCGCCTATGCGCAGACCGTGGTGAGCGCGTGCGCCTCCAGCACCGAATCCATCATCCACGCCTTCCACCACCTGCAGGAGGGCCTGGCCGACGTCGTCATCGCCGGTGGCACCGAGTCGGCGATCCACCCGATCACCATGGCCGCCTTCGCCTCCGCGCAGGCGCTGTCGCGCCGCAACGACGACCCGGCGCACGCGTCCCGGCCCGGGGCGATCGACCGCGACGGCTTCGTCATGGGCGAGGGCGCCGCGGCTCTCATCCTCGAGACGGAGGAGCACGCCAAGGCCCGCGGTGCCAAGATCTACGGCTACGTCCTCGGCGGCGGTGTGACGGCCGACGCCTACCACATCACCGGCAACGATCCCGAGGGCAAGGGGGCGGCGCGCGCCGTCGTCCAGGCACTCGAAGAGGCCGGGATCACTCCCGAGCAGGTCACGCACATCAACGCGCACGCGACCTCGACCCCGGTCGGCGACCCGAACGAGTACGTCGCGCTCAAGAACGTCTTCGGCGACAGGATCGACGAGATCCCCGTCTCGGCCACGAAGGCGTCCACCGGACACCTGCTGGGCGGCACCGGGGCGCTCGAGGCCATCTTCTCGATCCTCGCTCTCCGCGACCGCGTGGCGCCCCCGACCATCAACATGACCGAGCCCGACCCGGAGGTGCCGTTCCGTCTCTCCGGCGAGCCGGCTCCGCTCGGTGACGGCCCGCAGATCGCGATCAGCAACTCGTTCGGCTTCGGCGGCCACAACGCGGTGCTCGTGCTCGGCGGAGTCGACTGAGCAACGCGGTACGCCGCAGGAAGGCCCCCGGGACGCGGTCCCGGGGGCCTTCCTCGTGCGCGGCGCGGGTCGCGCTCGCCCTTCGACAGGCTCAGGGAGCCAGGGGGGCGCTCGCCGACACGGCGAGACGCTGCGACCGCTCCCGGCGGCGGCGTTCGATGCGCGGGAGGAACACGCCGATCAGCGGGCCCACCCCGAACGCGAACAGCACCGTGCCGACACCGACCGGGCCGCCGAGCAGGAAGCCGATGAGCAGGACGCTCCCCTCGATCACCGTGCGCGCCAGCCAGACCGGCCAGCCGGTCACGCGGACCAGCCCGGTCATCAGGCCGTCGCGCGGACCGGGGCCGAAGTCCGCCGCGATGTAGAGCCCGGTCGCGAAGGCCAGCAGGACGAGGCCGAACAGGAACATGGGCGCGCCCACCCACACCGACGACGGCGCCGGGAGCAGGAGGAGCGTGAGGTCGGCGAACGGGCCGATGAGCAGGGCGTTGAGCAGCGTGCCGAGCCCGACCCGCTGGCGCAGCGGGATCCAGAGCACCAGGACCACGATCGAGATCAGCACCGTGACGACCCCGTACCCGAGTCCCGTCCAGCGTGCGACACCCAGCGAGAGCACGTCCCAGGGCGCGACGCCGATGCCGCCTCGCACCATGAAGCCGAGGGCGACGCCGTAGAGGAAGAGCCCGCCCACGAGC
>JBMDWQ010000020.1:0-3012 GCA_048594675.1 Microbacterium sp.
TTCGTGTGCGACTTCGCACACAGCGCGGGCCCGGGCCCGGGCGGGCCCGGCCGCCGGGCGGGTGTGGGGCCGCCCCGCCGGGACGCCCCCACTCCTCGGTGTCAGATCACTGCGAAGGCCAGCCGGCCTCGATCTGCTGGAGAACGGTGTCGGTTCCGGTGCCGTTCACCCAGTCGATCATTCCCTTCCAGAACGTGCCCGCACCCACGGCCGACGGCATCAGGTCGGAGGCGTCGAAGCGGAACGTGGTGGTGTCGTCCTGCAGGATGCCGATGGCCTCCTTCAGGATGTTGCTCGACGCGTTGGCCGGGTCGAGACCCTTGTTGGCGCTGATCACGCCGCCGAGCTTGACGCGGGAGTTGGCCCACTCCGGGCTGGAGAGGTACTCCTGCACCTTCTGGGTCGACTCGGAGTCGTCGAACGCGGCGACGATCTCGCCACCGCCCGTGACGACGGCACCGTTGCTGGAGCCGCCCGCCTCGAACGGGGGCATCAGGAAGGCCCAGATGTCTCCGTCGGCGGCGACCGTGCCACCGGCGTCGGTGATGAAGCCGTCGTAGAACGAGGCCTGGTGGTGCAGAGCGCACTCACCCTTCACCAGCGCCGTCGCCGGGTCGCCGAAGGGGGTCGTGACGATCGACTTGACGTCGCCGAAGCCGGCGTTGACATAGTCGGGGTTCAGCGCGATCTTGCCGAACTCGTCGAACGCCGATTTGATCGCCGGATCGGTGAAAGGCACCTCGTTGGCGACCCACTTGTCGTAGACGTCCGTGCCCGACTGGCGCAGCACGAGGTCTTCGATCCAGTCGGTGCCCGGCCAGCCGGTCGCCGCGTCAGAGCCGAAACCGATGCACCACGGAGCCTTGTCGGTGTCCTTCTGGATCTGTGCCGTCAGGTCGAGCAGGCCCTGCCAGTCGGTCGGCACCTCGTATCCGTTCTCCTTGAAGAGCGACGGGGAGTACCAGATCCAGCCCTTGACCGAGGCCATGAGCGGAGCGCCGTAGAGCTTGCCGTCGACGGTCGCGTAGTTGGCCCAGTCCTCGGTCCACCCACTCTTGACGTTCTCGGCGACGGCGGCGGGAGCCTCCTTGAGGAAGCCGCGCGTGGCCATGTCGGCCATCAGACCCGGCTGCGGGAAGATCGCGATGTCGGGGGCGTTGCCGCCCTGCGCGCGCACCGCGATCTGAGCCTCGAACTCCTTCGAGGACTCGTACTTGATGTCGATGCCGTTTTCCTTCTCCCAGTCGGCCCACGACTCTTCGAGGAGCTTCGCCTCGGTGTCGGCGATCGTGCCGTAGACCGTCACGACCTTGTCATCGGCTCCACCCGAGTTGTTGTTGTTGTTCCCCGTGGACCCGGGGCCCCCACTGCACCCTGCCAACGCGATGCCCGCGGCGCCGAGTACGGCGAGAGGGGCGAGTAGACGACGCTGTGCCATCCCCATGTGTTTTCCTCCTCGTTGAGCGCCCGGAACCGCCCCGGGCGACACGTCGGAACCCCGATAGGGAACCGATTCCAGGTAACGCTAATGGAATGCGCCGCACACTCACAACGTCGCTCACATCACAACCCGGTAACGGCCGTGATTCCCGCGGAAACCCAGGCCACGACGGAATCGCAACCGGTTCCATAACGAGGCCCCATCGGCTAGAGTTCCATCGGTTCGACTCGAGGGAGAGAGCATGGCGGGGATCGCGGATGTGGCAGCGCGCGCAGGCGTGTCCAAGGCCACCGCGAGCCGCGCTCTCACCGGGAGCGGGTACGTCTCAGAGGCCACACGGCTGCGTGTCCGCGCCGCCGCCGATGAGCTGGGCTATGTGCCGTCGACGAGTGCCGTGAGCCTCGCCACCGGGAGGACGCAGAACATCGGGGTCGTGATGCCCTACGTCAACCGGTGGTTCTTCGCGGAGGTGCTCGAGGGGATCCAGCAGACGTTGCTGGATTGCGGGATGGACCTCACCCTCTACGACGCGAAGCCGGGAACGGCCGGGCGTCGACGCATCTTCGACGACTTCCTCGCCCGCAAGCGCTTCGACGGACTCATCGCCGTCGGGCTGGAGCCTCAGGACCACGAGATCGAGCGGCTGGTGCAGATCGGTCGGCCCGTGGTCAGCGTGGTGGGCAGCGGCGACGAGACGAGTCTGATCACGATCGACGACGACTACGCCGCCCGGCGAGCGACCGAGCACCTTCTCGGCCTCGGCCACACCGCGATCGCCTTCCTCGGCGGAGGCATCGGCGCCCACTGGGCCCATGTCGACAAGCAACGACTGGACGGCTATCGCGCGGCCATGACGGAGGCGGGGCTGGGCGACCGGATCGACCACGTGCGATCGGCGGTATCGCTGTCGGGGGGCTACGACGCGGCGGTCGACCTGCTCGGCGACGCACGGCGCCGGCCCACGGCCCTCGTCGCGACCTGCGACGAGGTGGCCGTCGGGGCGATCATCGCAGCACGGCGGCTCGGGATCCACGTGCCGGGCGCCCTCAGCGTCGTCGGGATCGACGATCACGAGTTCGCCGAGATGTTCTCGCTGACGACGCTGCAGCAGGTCCCCCGCGAGCAGGGTCGGGCCGCCGTCGAGATGCTGCTGGCCCAGATCGCGGACCCCGACCGACCGCTCCAGATCGTTCGGATGCACGCGCGCCTGATCGTGCGAAGCTCGACCTCCGCGGCCAATGCGAAAAGCTCGGCGGTGCTCGACACCGACCTCATCCGCGGCGCCTCCGAAGGCTGAGCGTCGGCATGGACCACGCCCTCCGCCCATGACGAAGGCCCCCGGGACGAATCCCGGGGGCCTTCTGATCTCGCGAACGAGATTACTTCAGGGTCACCGAAGCGCCGGCCTCTTCCAGAGCGGCCTTGGCCTTCTCGGCGGTCTCCTTGTTGGCGCCCTCGAGGACAGCCTTGGGAGCACCGTCGACGACGGCCTTCGCCTCGCCGAGGCCGAGCGAGGTGAGCTCGCGGACGACCTTGATGACCTGGATCTTCTTGTCGCCGGCGGCCTCGAG
>JBMDWQ010000200.1:0-29243 GCA_048594675.1 Microbacterium sp.
TCGGAGAGCGCGTTGAGCACGATGTAGGTGCTCGTCTCGGTGCTGATCCAGCCGAACGTCACCGCCGCCGCGAGGAACGCCTTGAGGAGGCCGGTACCGGCCAGCGCCCACAGCGCCGGGGTGAAGATCGCCGAGATCATCGAGATGAAGCGGTTGAAGAGGTTCCCCTTCGGTCCCGCCTCCGTCGATGAGCCGTCGGCACCGGCACCGAGCTTCGTGATCTTGCCGATCTCGGCGAAGACCTCGGGAACGTCGTTGCCGATGACCACCTGGTACTGACCGCCCGCCTGGGCGGTGGTGATCACCCCGGGAACCGCCTTGATGGCGGCTCCGTCTGCCTTCGCCTCGTCCTTGAGGACGAAGCGCAACCGGGTCGCGCAGTGCACGAGCGACTGCACGTTCTCTTCGCCGCCGACGCCGGCAAGTACGCCGGCCGCGGTATTCGCGTAATCCGCCATCGGGATCCGCCATCCTTTCGCCGCCCCACTGCGGCACTGTCGTGGTTTCGGGCTCTCCGGGGCGTTTCCGGGCAACAAAAAAACCTGAACTCGTTCACCACCGGTTCGGTGATGTGAGTTCAGGTTTCGCCCGCTGCGCGGTAACGATCCGGAGATCTCGGCAGGGACACAGCCCTACGGCGATCACGGTACCACGGTCGGCGGCGGAGTGCCAGGGGCGACCTGCGACTTCAGTCTCTCGACGTGCACGATGACGTACAGCAGCTCCTCGTCGGTGAGCTCCGATCCCGTGGCTCCGTGCACGTAAGACTTCACCTGCCGAGCGATCTCGTACGAGACCGGATAGCTGTGCTTGGCGAACTCGAAGAACGAGGTGTCGCCGCTGGAGAGCATGGTGCGGTTCACGAGACGCTGCAGGAGGAACTGGATGTGGAGGATGAAGCGCGCGTAGTCGGGGCTCTCGGTGTCGAGCTTGACGCCGAACGCGTGCTCGACGACCTCGACCACGTGCTGCACGCGGCGGAACAGGAGTGCGGCGGTGCCGTTCGGCTCGTCGCGCGTCGCGTTCAGCAGGTGCATCGTGAGGAAGACCGCCTCCTCCGGGGGCAGCTCTCGATCCAGGGATGCGGCGATGTCGCGGGCCATCGCCTGCGCGGCATCGAACTCGTGGGGGTGGAGCACGCGGAGCTCGGGCATCGCCGTCGAGGGGATCCGCAGGCCCTGGTCGAGGCGTTCGATCACGTAGTTCACGTGGTCGATCACCGCGACCGTCAGGTGCCGGCCGAGGTGCCGGCCGAGCCGGCGTTCGGCCGCATCGACGGCGCGGGTCACCGCTTCCACGATCGGGTACGGGACGTCGGTGAGGAGGCGACGCTCGTGCTCCCCGGCAGCCCCCGCGTCGAGGATGAACGTCTTCTCGACCTTGCGCGGGTCGATGACGTCGTCGGGCTTCAGCTGGAAGCCCAAGCCGCGCCCCATGAGCACGCGCTCGCGCCCCGACTCGTCGATCGCGATGACGACGTTGTTGTTGAGCACCTTGTGCACCGGCACGGCGTGCGCGTGCGCGGAGGCGGCGTCGCCGGGGGTGCTCATGGGGAGAAGTCTAGGAGGTGGATGCAGGTGAATCGATGCTCGTGTCCGATTCGGGCGGTGCGGGGGGAGGGGGCGCCGTGGCCTCGCGCAGACGCTCCTCCAGGCGCGTGACGGTGCTGCGTGCGATGCGGAGCTGCGTCTCCTGCATCCGCCGCGCTGCCGCGCGGTGCCCGGCGATCGACGACGGCAGGAGGAGCACCACGGCGTAGAGGGCGGCGGCGAGCACCGGACCGATGACGCCGAGCCACACCACGGCGAACTCGGCGGCCGTGCCGCGGGGCGCGTCGCGCTCGAGGCCGACGGTGACGTACGCGGCGGCGGCGAGGGGCGTGAGCGCGCCGCCGAGGAGGATGACGCCGGCGATCCACCCCAGTGTCGTGGGGCGTCTGCCGTCGGGTGCGCGGACACTGAAGTAACCCGCCGGCGCGGCCACCAGGCCGGCGCCGACGGCCGAGCAGAAGGCCGAGAACGCGAAGACGCCCACGGTCGCGCCCAGGAGCGCAGGAACGTTCTCGCCGGGCCAGTTCGCGGCAGCGGTGGAGATCAGTCCCACGCCGACGAGGATGAGCGCGAGGACCGAGGGCACGCCGTAACGAGCGACGCGGTACCGCAGCACCTCCGCCGTCGGGCGGGGGCCGGAGAGCTCGGCGAGGCCGTCCTCGAGGCGGGCGACCTCGTCGCGAGCGGCGGCGAGGCGCGCGGGAAGGGAGAGGAGCTGGAAGCGCCCGGCCGACATCCCCGCCACGACGCCCAGCGGCGCCACGAGGAAGATGCCGCTGACCGCGCCGAACTGCTGCCACACGTCGGGGTTCTCCGGGTAGAGATCCGCGAGCCGCGTGATCGTCACGAGGGCGCACAGCGCCCAGACGGTCAGCGCCGTCGCGATCGCCGCGGCGGCGAGGGCGAATACGGGAACGGGGGAGGCGAAGCCGGCGCGCTCCTGGATCGGGGCCGCGCAGATCGCGGCGAGCGCGAAGGCCGCGGTGACCAGCACCGGTGCGGTCCAGTCGATGTGCCCGGCGGAGGACAGCGTCCACCTCGCCACGACGTCCAGCGCGCCGGGAAAACCGGAGCCCGGCGCCGCGAGCATGCCGCTGGTCCCGAAGATCGCGAACAGCACGACGATCGTCGGCACGAACCAGAGGGCGATGCCGACCTGCCAGTCTTCGCTGATCGCCGAGGTGGCGCGCGTCTGATCGGTTCCGTCGGGCACGCCCCGAGTCTATTGACGGGGGCACGCGAGTGCCGCCGGCCCGTCGTCCCGGCTCCTCCGACGGCGTTTCCGAAATGTAAAGGTTTCATTTCGTATTGAAAGTTCGAAAACCACAGCCCCTATGGTGAGCGTACGTACTCACCCCGTACCGCCGCCGTGGCCCGCGCAGCCCGGCACCGTGCTCTCACCCTGGCACCGTGTCCCGCACCATTCCTGTCTCAGCGATTCCCTGTGAGGAAACCATGAACAAGAGGCTCCTCGCGGCGGCAGCAGCCGTCGCCGTCACCGCCCTCGCGCTGTCTGCGTGCAGCGCCGGCACCGCTCCGAAGGGAGACGACGCCGTCGACGAGATCCGCGTCGCCTCCACCGATCCGCAGCTCATCATCCCCGGACGCCAGTCGGTGGCGTACGACGTCAACATGGCCGTCTGGGCGCCGCTCGCGTTCCTGAACTCCGACGGCTCGCTCGATTACGTCCAGGCGGAGTCGATCGAATCCGACGACGCCGTCACGTGGACCATCACCCTCCGCGAGGGCTGGACCTTCCAGGACGGGACGCCCGTGACCGCGCAGTCCTACGTCGACAGCTGGAACGCCGTCTCGTACGGCCCCAACGCGTTCGAGAACTCCGGCCAGCTCGCCAACATCGTCGGGTACGCCGACCTCAACCCCGCCGAGGGAGAGCCGTCGACCACGGAGATGTCGGGTCTGGCCGTCGTCGACGACCGCACCTTCACCGTCGAGCTCACCGGCCCTGACAGTCAGTTCCCGCTGCAGGTCACCCAGGCGCAGACCGCGATGTTCCCGATGCCCGCGTCGGCCCTGACGGACTTCGACGCCTACAACGCCCACCCCATCGGAAACGGACCCTTCGCCTTTGCCGAGGACTACGTCGAGAACGAGCCCATCGTCCTCGAGGCCTACGACGACTACCAGGGCGAGAAGCCGACGATCGATCGCATCACGTTCGTCCCGTACACCGACAGCGAGACGGCCTACACGGACGTCCTCGCCGGCAACCTCGACGTGGCCGGTGTCCCCGCCTCCAAGCTGACCCAGGCCGCCGGTGACTTCGGCGACCGTCTGTACTCCTTCGAGGCGCCGGGCATCTCCTTCCTCGGCCTGCCTCTGTGGAACGACGCCTACGACGACATCCGCGTGCGCCAGGCCATCTCGATGGCGATCGACCGCGAGGCGATCATCGACGTGATCTACGGCGGCACCTACGACGCCGCGACCGCCTGGACCCCCGCGATCGAACCGGGCACGCCGACCGGCATCTGCGGGGAGTACTGCGAGTACGACCCCGAGGCCGCCAAGGCGCTGCTGGACGAAGCCGGAGGCTTCGACGGCTCGCTCGAGATCTACTTCCCGGGCGGCGGCGGACTCGACCCGCTCTACGAGGCGATCGCCAACCAGCTGCGCCAGAACCTCGGGATCGAGGCGACCGCCAAGCCGAGCGCCGACTGGGCCGAGTTCCTGCAGAACCGCAACGACGAGAACATCGACGGTCCGTTCTTCTCGCGCTGGGGTGCGCTGTACCCCAGCCAGCAGGCGACGCTGCGGGTGTTCTTCATCGAGGGCGGCGGATGCACGAACTGCATCCCGTGGTACAGCGACGAGGTCGCCGACGCGATGGCCGCAGCGGACGCGGACCTCTCCACCGACGGCTCGGCCTACGCCGAGGTGCAGAAGCTCATCCAGGCCGAGTTCCCGGCGGTGCCGCTCTTCTTCGAGAAGTACTCGTACGTGACCTCGGAGAAGGTGGCCGATCTCGTCACCTCGCCCGTCGGAAACCCCACCTACCGGTCGATCGTCCTCGACGACTGACCCGCGCGGTGCGGAGCGTCCGCCCCCCCGGGGCGCTCCGCACCGCCTCCCTCCCTGTCACGCCGCCCCCGCTCCGAGAGATCCCCATGACGCACGATCCCCTCCTCTCGCTCGCGCAGCGCCTCCCCGCCATGCAGGGCTTCCCGACCGTCGACGAGCTCCGCGCCGACCTGCTGTCGCTCCACGAGGCCCACCCCGACCGGATCGCGCACGCCGTGCTGGGCCGGTCCCGGCTGGGCGAGCCCATCGACCACTTCGCGATCGGCGACGGGCCGATGCAGGTGGTCATCGCGGGAGGCGTGCACCCCAACGAGCCGATCGGCTTCCGGACGGTGCAGCATCTCGTGCGTCTGCTGATGGAGGCTCCGGAGCTTGCGGACCTCGGCGCCACCTGGCACATCGTCCCGTGTGCCGATCCCGACGGCGCCCGCCTCAACGAGTCGTGGTTCGCCTCGGCGGATCGCGCCGCGTACTTCACGGGGTTCTACCGGCCCGCACCCGGCGAGCAGGTCGAGTGGTCGTTCCCCTTCGAGTACAAGGAGGCGTGGTTCGACCACCCGATCCCCGAGACCCGTGCCCTCATGGCGCTGTTCGACCGGGTGCGGCCGGACGTGTTCGTCGGCCTCCACAACGCCGAGTTCGGCGGCGTCTACTTCTACCTCAACCAGGACGACGCGATCCTCGCGCGGGAGCTGCGCGACCTTCCCGCTGCGTTCGGTCTGCCGCTGGATGTGGGTGAGCCGGAGATGGACGGACTGGTCCGTCTCGACGACGCCGTCTTCCGGGCTCCCCTCGCCCGGGAGCGCTACGACCATCGCGAGGCGCGGGGCCTGCCGCCCGAGACGCGCTCGGGAGGCGGAGGCACCGCCGACTACCTCGAGAGGTACGGCACCACGACGATGATCGCGGAGCTGCCCTACTGGACCCACCCCGACGCCGCCGACACCACGCCGACCGATCGGCTCTACCGCGACGTCGTGGCGGAGAAGGCCGACGCGCTCGACGAGCTGCACGTGCTGCTCCAGGGGATCCTCGACGCCGCCCGCCCGTCGCTCACGATCGACTCGCCGTTCCGGCGGGCGAGCGAGGCCTTCGTCCCCGGGATGGGAGAGGCGGCCCGAGCCGAGCGGGCGCGGTTGAACGATCCCGCCCTCGGACGGCCGGCGACGGTGGCCGAGGTCTTCGGCAACCGGGAGGTGGCCCGCACCTTCCGGCTCCGTTTCGGAGGCATCCTCCGTCGTGCCCTGGCGGCCGAGGTGGATGCCGGAGTCGCCCGCGGCCCCGTGCGCGCCGCATCGGCCGAGATCGATACCGCCTTCCGGGGATGGCTGGCCGCCGAGAGAGACACCGAGCTGGTGCCCGCGCCGGTCGCGGCGCTCGTGGGCGTGCAACTGGCGGCGGTGCTGGCGACCGTTCGACGGAGGCGGGGATGATCCTCGCGCGTCGGATCGGGGCGCGTATCGCGGAGTTCGTGCTCGTCTTCATCGGCGTCACCTTCATCATCTACGCGACGGTCTGGGCCCTCCCCGGCGACCCGATCGCCGCCCTCGGGGGCGACCGTCCGCTCCCCGACAACGTCGTCGCGCAGCTGCGCGCGCAGTTCCACCTCGACGACCCGCTGTGGCTGCAGTACCTCCGCTACCTCGGGGGCCTGTTCACGGGAGACCTCGGGACGACCTTCTCGGGGGTCCCCGTCGCCGACCGGATGGCCTCGCGGTGGCCGGTGACGATCACGCTCGCCCTCACCGCATGGGTCATCGAGGTCGTCATCGGCGTGGTGCTCGGCCTCGTCGCGGGCCTGCGGCGCGACAGCGCGATCGATCGCACGGTGCTGTTCGGCACGATCCTTGCCACCTCGATCCCGATCTTCGTCGTGGCCGTCTCGGCGCAGCTCCTGTTCGGCCTGCACCTGGGGTGGCTGCCGATCGCCGGCACCGATGCCGGGTGGCCGGTGGCCTACATCCTGCCGGCCGCCGTGATCGCCCTCTTCGGGCTCGCCTCCATCGCCCGGCTCATGCGGGGGAGCGTGATCGACTCGATGGAGTCGGACTTCGTCCGCACCCTGCGGGCCAAGGGGATGCCCGGCTCTCGCATCGTCGGGCTGCACGTCATGCGGAACTCCGTCGCCCCGGTACTGACCTTCGTCGCGATCGACCTCGGCTTCCTCCTCGGCGGCGCCGTCGTCGTGGAGGGGATCTTCAATCTGCCCGGGATCGGGCAACTCCTCTTCAGCGCCATCCGCACGCACGAGGGCCCGACGGTGGTCGGAGTGGGAACGACCCTGATCCTGATCTTCCTCGTGCTGAACGTGGTGGTCGATCTCCTCAACTCGATGCTGGACCCCCGGAGCCGTCATGACTGAGACCGCCGCGGCCGCCCTCGAGCACGTCACCGTCAGCCGGGGCGTGTGGACGAGCCTGCGCCGTCGCCCCCTGTTCTGGATCAGCGCGGCCATCCTCGCCGTGCTCGCGGTGATCTCCCTCCTCCCCGATGCCGTAGGAGGGCTGTTCGGCCAGCCCGATCCCCGCGCCTGCGAGCTGCGCGACAGCAAGCAGCCGCCGAGCGCCGCGCACGTCTTCGGTACGGACCTCCAGGGCTGCGACATCTACGCGAACGTCATCCATGGCGCCCGGACGTCGTTGTTCATCGGCGTGACGGCGACCGTCATCGCCCTCGCGATCGCGATCGTCGTCGGCACTCTCGCCGCCTACTTCGGCGGCTTCGCCGACATCCTGATCTCCCGGCTGACCGACGTCTTCCTCGGGTTCCCGTTCATTCTCGGGGCGATCATCGTCCTCAACAGCGTGGGGGAACGGACACCCCTCGTGGTCGCTGTCGTCCTGGCCGCGTTCAGCTGGCCGACCCTTGCCCGGCTCGTGCGCACCTCCGTCCGGACGGTACGGAGGATGGACTACATCAGCGCCGCCAGCGCGATGGGCATCTCGCACGCGCGGACGCTCGTCACCCACGTCGTGCCGAACGCGATCGGTCCGGTGCTCGCGATCACCGCGACGATGGTCGGCAGCATCATCGTCGCCGAGTCGACCCTGACCTTCCTCGGTGTGGGACTGCGGTCGCCCTCGATCTCGTGGGGCCTGCAGATGGCCAACGCGCAGTCGTACTTCGGCTCCTCGCCCCACATGCTCGTCTTCCCCGCCCTCTTTCTCAGCGTGACGGTGTTCGCGCTCATCACCCTTGGCGACATCCTGCGGGATGCGCTCGACCCGAAAGGACGCCGACTGTGACCGTGACCTCTCCCGATGTGGACGCTCGCCGACAGGAAGCCGTGCGCAGCGCGGCCGAGTATGCGGCGCGATGGTTCGCCTTCGCGGGGGAGGCCCGCGAGGTTCCCGGCATCCAGGCGGCCATCCGGTACCGCGGTGAGCTGGTCCTGGAGTTCGCGTGGGGCTCCGCGAACGTCGAGACCGGCGAGACGCTCACGACCGAGAGCCTGTTCCGGATCGCCTCGCACTCCAAGACGTTCACGGCGACGGCTGTCTTCCAGCTCGCCGAGCGGGGAGCGCTGCGCCTCGACGACACCGTGGCGCACTGGGTGCCCGAGCTGGCCGATTCCGACCTGGCCGCCATCACCGTGCGCGAGCTCCTGGCCCACCAGGGCGGAGTCGTCCGCGACGGACGCGATGCCGACTACTGGCAGCGCGGCGCCGCCTTCCCCGACCGGCAGCGGATCGTCGACATCTGCCGCGCCGAGGGCCGGATCTTCGCCCGCAACGAGCACTTCAAGTACTCCAACATCGCCTACTCGGTGCTGGGGCTCATCATCGAGGCGGCCTCCGGCGCCGACTACGACACCTTCACGCGAGAGAACATCTGCGCTCCCCTCGGATTGGAGCGCTCGGGGGCGGAGTGGCAGGCCGCCCGCGCCGATGAGTACGCGGCAGGACACACCGCGCGCTTTGCGCTCGGCGGTCGGCGGCGCGTGATCCCGCACGTCGACACGCGGGCGATGGCGGCGGCGACGGGGTGGTTCTCCACCGCGAGCGAGACGAGCGCCTACCTGGCCGCCCATGCCCTCGGCGACGACCGGCTGCTCGGCGACGACAGCAAGCGCCAGGCGCAGTACCGGGTCTCGCGCATCGAGATCGGCGGCGCCCACCGGCACTACGGGCTGGGGTTCGAGCTGTTCGAGCTCGACGGCTCGCTGCTCGTCGGTCACAGCGGCGGCTACCCCGGCCACATCACGCGCACGTGGCTCGACCCCGAGAACGACCTCGTCGTCAGCGTCTTCACGAACGCGATCGACGGTCCGGCCGACACCCTCGCCACCGGCGCGATCGGGCTGCTGCGCCTCGCGCTGGCCCACGCCGAGGACGACGAGCGGATCGACGGCGTCGAAGGGCGCTACGCGAGCCTGTGGTCGGTGCTGGATCTCGCACACCTCGGCGGCGCGACCTTCGCTCTCCACCCGCAGCTCGACGACCCCGCGCGCCTGGCCGAGAAGGTCGAGACCGCCGCGGACGGCACCCTCCGCCAGCCCGCGCGAGCGAGCTTCGGCGCGGCCGGAGAGCCCGTCGAGGTGGCGCGAAGCGACTCGGGTGCGGTGGAATCGATCACGTGGAGCGGCATGTCGATGTGGCCGTTCGACGTCTTCACCGAGGCGATGGCGCAGCCGGACCCCGGACGGATCCTGGAGGGCATGGCACTGTGACGGACGTGGACAAGGACGACTCGGCCTCCCTCGACCTCCCGGAGGAGCTGCGCACCTTCGTGGAGGACTTCGCCTTCGCGTGGGGGGCGGCGGGAAACCCGCGCATGGACGGCCGGGTGCTCGGCCTCCTCTTGATCGTCGATCGCCCCTTCCTCTCGTCGGCGCAGATCGCGGAGATGCTGGGAGCCAGCGCCGGGGCGGTCTCGATGTCCACTCGCGCCCTCGTGAGCCTCGGCTTCCTCAAGCCCCACTCGCTCCCCGGCGATCGCAGTCGCTACTTCCGCGTCGAGGAGGACGTGTGGGGGAGCTTCCTCGCGGGCGAGCGCGATTATGCCCGGCGCATCACCTCGACGATCGACTACGGGCTGGACGTCGTCGCCGAAGACGCCGTGGGCCCCCGCACCCGCTTGAACAACGCGCGGCGGTACATGATCTGGCTCGTCGGGTATCACCGCAAGATGCTCAGCGACTGGGAGGCCTACCGTGACTCCGGCGCCGATGAGGACGCCGACTCATGAGCGCCCCTCTCCTGGACGTGCGGGGCCTGTCGGTCGACTTCGTCGTCGGCAGCGAGACCGTCGCCGCCGTGCGTGATGTCTCCTTCACGCTGGGCCGGCGCGAAGTGGTGGCGCTGGTCGGCGAGTCGGGCTCCGGCAAGAGCGTCACGGCGCTCTCGCTCGTCGGGCTGTTGCCGCGCGGCGCGCGCGTGCGGGGTGAGGCGCTCCTCGACGGGGACGACCTGCTGGCGATGAGCCGCCGGCAGCAAGAGGCCATCCGCGGCACCCGCATCGGCGTCGTCTTCCAGGATCCGGGGAGCGCGCTGGATCCCGTCTTCACCATCGGATCGCAGATCGAGGAGATGCTGATCGTCCACCGGCCCGGGATGTCGCGGGCCGAGCGTCGGGCACGGGTGATCGAGCTCCTGGAGCAGGTGGAGATCGCCGACCCCGCGGCGCGGTTGTCGAGCTATCCGCACCAGTTGTCGGGCGGGCAGGCGCAGCGTGTGATGATCGCGATCGCGCTGGCCTGCGACCCCGAGATCCTCATCGCCGATGAGCCCACCACGGCCCTGGACGTCACCGTCCAGCGCGAGGTGCTGGACGTGCTCCGCCGGCTGCGGGACCGGATCGGCACCTCGATCGTCATGATCACCCACGACATGGGGGTCGTCGCCGACATCGCTGACCGCGTCGTGGTGATGCGGGAAGGGCGCGTGGAGGAGGCGGCGGGCGTGCGTGAGCTGTTCGCCGCGCCCCGGGCCGACTACACGCAGCGACTGCTGGCCGCCGTGCCGCGGCTCGGGGCCCCGGAGCGGCCCGTTCCCGCGGCCGAGGCCGCGGTGCTCGACGTCGACGATCTGTCGGTGGTCTACGGGCGCGGTGCCCGTGCGGTGCCCGCCGTCCACGGCGTGAGCCTCCGCGTCGGCGAAGGGGAGATCGTGGCCCTCGCGGGCGAGTCGGGGTCGGGCAAGTCGACGATCGGTCGGTGTGCGCTGGGTCTTGCCCCCATCTCCTCGGGGTCGGTGCGCATCGACGGCGTCGACCTCGCCCGGGTGCGCGGGCGGCGCGCGGTGGCGGTCAAGCGCCGCGTGGGGGTGGTGTTCCAGAACTCCACCGCGGCCCTGGATCCGCGCCGGACGGTGGGCGAGTCGATCGGCGAGCCGCTGCGCGTGCACGGCGGGCTCCGCGGGGCGGGGCTCCAGGCCCGCACGGCGGAGCTGCTCGACGCCGTGGGGCTGCCCTCGGCGTGGCATCGCCGTTATCCGCACGAGCTGTCGGGTGGTCAGCGTCAGCGCGTGGCGATCGCCCGCGCGATCTCGCTGCGGCCTCGTCTCCTCATTGCCGACGAGCCCACGAGCGCCCTCGATGTGTCCGTCCAGGCCACGGTCCTCGATCTCCTCCGTGACCTGCAGCGGGAGCTCCGGTTCGCCTGCCTGTTCATCAGTCACGACCTCGCGGTCGTCGACGAGCTCTGCGACCGGATCGTCGTGCTCCAGCGGGGCGCCGTCGTCGAGGAGGGCTCGCGGGTCGACGTGCTCCGCCGGCCACAGCATCCGTACACGCGCGCGCTCATCGCCGCGGCTCCCGTGCCCGATCCCGTCGAGCAGGAGCGCCGGAGGGAGACCGCCCTCGCGGGCTGATGCCCAGGCGGCCTCGTCTACCCTGGAGGACATGGAAGAATCCACCCCCGTGCGCGCCACCGGCCCTCGTCAGGTGCGCCCCCGCACCGAGGGCTGGACTCAGCAGAAGGACGCCGAGGGGCGGCCGCTCCTGCAGTTCGCCGCTCCCAAGAAGGGGATGCCGCCGGTCCATCTCGCCGACCTCACCCCCGAGCAGCGCGTCGAGAAGGTCACGGAGCTCGGCATGCCGGGCTTCCGAGCCAAGCAGCTCGAGAAGCACTACTTCCAGCACTACACGTCCGATCCCGCGGAGATGACCGACCTCCCCGCGTCGGGCCGCGAGGAGTTCGTCACCGCCCTGCTGCCGCCGCTGCTCACCGAGGTGCGTCGCCTCGAGACCGACAAGGGCGACACGATCAAGTTCCTCTGGAAGCTGCACGACGGCGCGCTCGTCGAGTCGGTGCTCATGCGCTATCCCGGCCGCATCACGCTGTGCGTGTCGAGCCAGGCGGGGTGCGGCATGAACTGTCCCTTCTGCGCGACGGGACAGGCCGGCCTCACTCGCAACATGTCGGCGGCCGAGGTGGTCGAGCAGATCGTCCGAGCGAACCGTCTCATCGCCGACGGCGGCTTCGGGCCGGCCCACCACGACGGCGAACGTGTCACCAACATCGTCTTCATGGGCATGGGGGAGCCGCTGGCCAACTACAACCGCGTCATGACGGCGGTGCGTGCCATGGTGGACCCCACGCACGGGCTGGGAATGAGCGCGCGCGGCATCACGATCTCCACCGTGGGCCTGGTGCCGGCGATCAACAAGCTCGCCGCAGAGAACATCCCGGTGACCTTCGCGCTCTCCCTCCACGCGCCCGACGACGGCCTCCGCGACGAGATGATCCCGATCAACTCGCGGTGGAAGGTCGATGAGGCGCTCGACGCCGCCCGGGGCTACTTCGAGAAGACCGGCCGCCGCGTGTCGATCGAGTACGCGCTCATCAAGGACATGAACGACCATGCCTGGCGCGCCGACCTCTTGGCCGACAAGCTCAACCAGCGTGGGCGCGGCTGGGTGCACGTCAACCCGATTCCCCTCAATCCGACGCCCGGCTCGGTCTGGACCGCATCCGACGTCCCGGTGCAGAACGAGTTCGTCCGTCGTCTGAACGAGGCCGGCATCCCCACGACCCTCCGCGACACGCGCGGCAAGGAGATCGACGGCGCCTGCGGTCAGCTCGTCGCCACCGAAGACGACCGTGCCGCCGCCGCCCGCTCCTGAAGCCGCTCCCTCCGCGTCAGAGCTCCCAGAGAGCGGCAACGGGGAGGGACGAGAGCCTGTCGGCGAACACGGATCCGGATGAGGCGGTGTTGAGGACGAACCCAGCGGTGAAGCGATCACCGAGGCGGTCGCGCAGTGCCCGCAGGCCGGCGAAATGCTCGGACTTCACCGTGGCACTCGTCTTCACTTCGAAGGCGATGACATTGCCGTCGGAGAGCTCCGCCACCAGGTCGACCTCGAGTCCGTTTCGGTCGCGGAAGTGGTACAACTCGTATTCCGCCTTGCTCCACGCGCGCTGAGCGAGCAGTGCCGCGGCGACGAAGCCCTCGAGAGCCCCGCCGATGAAGGGGCTGTCGAGGGGGAGCAGCTGCTTCTCGTCCACCCGCGATAGCCGCAGGGCGAGACCGGAGTCGGAGACGATCGCCTTCGGACGTGACGACTCCCGACTGGTGAGGTTGGGCGTCCACGGCGGGATGAGATCCACGAGGAACAGCGCGCTGAGAAGATCGATGTACGCCGTCATCGATGACTCCGGGATGGCTGCATCTCGAGCAATACGGGCGCGTACGACCTCGCCCGCCTGATTGGCGGCGAGCAAGCGCAGTACCGAAGCGAGGCGTCCCCTGTCGGTACGGGGAGCGAGGTCGGTCGCATCGCGTTGCAGCAATCTTTCGACGTAGCTGTCGAACCACACCCGACGTAAACGCCCCGAAAGGGAGCGTGCCTCCGGATAGCCGCCGGCAGCGATGGCTGCGACGTAGTCGAATCGAGTCGTCTCGGTGGAGAAGGCGCCCGCATCGACGCCGTCGTGGATGCGGGCGACGATGTCATCGGCGCTGCCCGCGGCCTCGCCTCGAGTCAGCCCACGCAACGCGATCGTGATCGCGCGTCCGGCCAGGCTGTCGGGCGTGCCGGGATACCGCAGCAGCTCGCTTGATCCAGTGAGCACGAATCGGCTCGCACGTCGATCGCGGTCTATCGCGGCCTTGAGGGGGAGGATCAGGTCGGGCGCACGCTGTACCTCATCGATCACTAGCGTTCCATCGGAGAACTGGTTGACGAATGACGTCGGATCCTCTCGGGCCGCCGCGAGCGACCCCGGCTCGTCGAGTGTGAGCAATCGCGTGGGGCGGCCTTCAGTGATCATGCGCGCAAAGGTGCTCTTGCCGACCTGTCGTGCGCCTTGGATCACCAACGCCGGGAACGTCTCCAGCGCCTCGCGCGCGAAGGAGGAAACGTGCCGGTCGATGAGCGTCGTCATGCGCTGAGTCTATCGATGTTCGTGGATTCGCTGTCCTCAACTCGTGGATTCGCTGTCATCAACTCGTGGATTCGCTGATCTTAACTCGTAGATTCGCTGTCCCCAGCCTGTCGATTCCTGAACCTGACTCGGCGATCCGCTGCGACGGGCTCACCGAGTGGACGGCCTGTCACGCTCACCTCTCGCACCACGCCGCCCCGGCCTGTGATCTGTGACAGGGGAAGGCGGCGGAGCTGGTGCCTCTCCGCGGGACTAGCGTGGAGGGATGGTCAACTATCGCTATCTCGGCAACAGCGGCTTCAAGGTCTCGGAGATCACCTACGGCAACTGGGTCACCCATGCCTCGCAGGTGGAGAACGACGCGGCCATCGCGACGGTGCACAAGGCGCTCGACCTCGGGATCACCTCGTTCGACACGGCGGACACCTACGCCAACACCGCCGCCGAGGTGGTGCTGGGTGAGGCGTTGAAGGGACTCGACCGCACCGACTACGAGGTGTTCACCAAGGTCTATTGGCCGATCGGCAAGAAGGGGCCGAACGACCAGGGGCTCTCCCGCAAGCACATCTTCGACGGCATCCACGGCTCGCTGCGGCGGCTGGGTGTCGAGTACGTCGATCTCTACCAGGCGCACCGCTACGACTACGAGACTCCGCTGGAGGAGACGATGCAGGCCTTCGCCGATATCGTCCGCCAGGGCAAGGCGATGTACATCGGTGTGAGCGAGTGGACCGCGGAGCAGCTGCGTGAGGGCCACGCGCTGGCCACGCAGCTCGGCTTCCAGCTGGTCTCGAATCAGCCGCAGTACTCGGCCCTGTGGCGGGTCATCGAGGGCAAGGTCGTCCCGACGTCGGAAGAGCTCGGGATCTCGCAGATCGTCTGGTCGCCGATGGCGCAGGGCGTGCTGTCGGGTAAGTACCTCCCGGGCCAGCCCGTTCCCGCCGGGTCGCGTGCGACCGACGAGAAGAGCGGGGCCAGCTTCATCAAGCGGTTCCTGCAGGACGACGTCCTGGCCGCGGTGCAGAAGCTGAAGCCCGTGGCCGAGCAGGCCGGGCTCACGATGCCCCAGCTCGCCATCGCCTGGGTACTGCAGAACCCGAACGTGTCGGCGGCCCTCGTGGGGGCATCGCGCCCCGAGCAGCTCGAGGACTCGGTGAAGGCTTCGGGTGTCGTGCTCGACGACGACACGCGCGCCGCGATCGACGAGGCCCTGGCGCCCGTCGCGGTCACCGATCCGGAGCACACGTACTCGGTGTCGCCGAGCACCCGTCCGGCCTGATCCGCGGCGCGGACATGGTCGCCGTGAGCGCCGGCATCCTGCTCTACCGTCACGACGACGGGGGCGGGGTGTCGGTGTTCCTGGCACATATGGGCGGGCCGTTCTGGTCGCGCAAGGACTCGGGGGCGTGGTCGATCCCTAAGGGCGAGCTGGAGGGGGACGAGCCTGCGCTCGACGCCGCGCGCCGCGAGTTCCGCGAGGAGCTCGGCGTCGATCCCCCGGCCGGTGACTACGCCGAGCTCGGGACGTTCGTCTACGGCTCGGGCAAGCGCGTGGTCGTCTTCGTCGCCGACGGCAGCGGGTTCGCGCCGTCGGAGTACTCGTTCGGGACGTTCGAGATGGAGTGGCCCCCGCGCACCGGCACCCGGCAGTCGTTCCCGGAGGTCGACCGGGTGGAGTGGATGCCGCTCGCCGCCGCGGTCGAGCGCCTCGTGGCGGGACAGCGCCCCGCGCTGCAGCGCCTGTCCGATCTGCTCCAGGCGGCCCGCTGACGCCGGCTCCTCCCCAGGCATCTCGGCGAGCGTCCCCCCTCGCGCATGTCGGGGAGGGGGAGCACACTGTCCTCATCACGGGGAAAGGACTCGTCATGGCACACGGCGACATCACACACATCGACATCCCGGTCAGTGATCTGGGGCGGGGTGCGCAGTTTTACTCCACGCTGTTCGGCTGGCAGATCTCCGAACCCCCCGGCTTCGAGGGATACCCGATGTGGCGCGCCCCGAATGGGATCAGCGGCGGGGGTCTCGCGCCCCGCGACGACGGCTTCACCCAGCCGCGCTCGTATGTCGAGGTCGACTCGATCGACGACACCGTTGCGGCGGCCGTGGCTGCCGGTGGGCAGGTGGCGAGGGAGAAGAGCCCGATCACCGAGACGAGCTGGTGGGCGGTCATCGCCGATCCCGATGGGAACCACATCGGACTCTTCGAGGGGATCGCAGAGGTCTGAGCCCCGTCGGGTCAACGCCGCTTGCGCGGAGCCTCCGAGACGTCCAATCGGTCGTGGTGACCACTCAGCGACGACCAGGCGCTCTCGGTGCCCTTGGCCGCGTGCTCAGCGGCGCGCACGGCGCGCTCGTCGGCCCATTCATTGAGCACGTGCCCGCGGTGTCCGCGCACGTGCTCCAGCTCGATGTCGGGCAGCCCCTTCGCGCGTCGCGCGTCCCGCGCGGCGATCAGCTGCTCGAGCAGGTCGCGGTTCTTGGTGGGGGCGCCGGTCGAGGTCTTCCAGCCGCGCCGGCGGTGTGCATCCATCCACGACGTGTAGGTGTCGATGGCGTACTTGGAGTCGGCCTGGACGACCAAGTGCGCGATGTCGGGGTGGTCCTCGATCGCTTTCAGGAGCCCGAGGAGCTCACCGATGTTGTTGGTCCCCACCGGCAGTGCCCCCGCAGCCCAGTGACCGTCCTCGCCGACCCACGCCCATCCGGTCGGTCCGGGATTGCCCTTGCAGGCCCCATCGGTGGCGACGACGTATCGCGTGGAATCTGTCACTCCTCGACGCTAGTCGATCGCTGTGCGACCGTGCTCCGGGCGCAGATGGGGCCCGGAGCGGCGTCGTTGGCGACGAGCTCGCGTGTGATGCTGGGGGCATGACTCTCACCGTTCGTCGTGCGGAAGCACACGACCTCCCCTTCCTCCAGCGACATGACCGGCATCCGTCCCGTCCCGCGCTGGAACGTGCCGTCGGTGACGGACGTGTCAGCATCTGTGAAGAAGACGGGGAGCGCCGCGGGTGGCTCCGGTGGTCTCTGTTCTGGGACGAGCACCCGTTCCTCAACATGCTGTTCGTGCTCGAGGAGTATCGCGGGAAGGGTCGAGGTGCCCTCGCACTGACCGTCTGGGAGGAGGAGATGCGAGCCTCCGGTCACCGCCTGCTCCTCACCTCGACGCCTTCCGATGAGCGATCGCAGCATCTGTATCGGCGACAGGGGTACCGTGACGCCGGCGTGCTGCTGGTTCCCGGCGATGTCGCGGAGCTGCTGATGCTGAAGGATCTCGCGGAGCCCGCCGATCGCCGGTGAGTCCCCGCTGTCGACGCAACGATGCGTGAGCCTGTGTATACGCTCCACCCGTTCGTCACCCTGTTCGCGCGCCCCGATTCGGGTTTGTGCATACACTAGAGGCGAGTCGATGCTCGAGGAGGTGCCATGCGCGCGAGTGAACGCGCCTATGCGGCGCTCCTCGACGAGATCCAGACCGGGACCCTGGCGCCGGGAGCGGTGATCGGCGAGGTCGAGCAGGCCACCCGGCTCGGGGTCAGCCGGACGCCGCTGCGTGAAGCGCTCTCGCGGTTGGAGTCACGCGGGCTCGTCGAACAGGTCTCGCCACGCGTGACGGTCGTCTCGCGCATCGAGCCCGGAGACATCCGCGACCTCTTCGCGGTGCGTCGTGCGCTGGAGGAGACCTCGGTGCGGCTGGCGGCGACCGCCGCCGATCGGACGGCCTTCCACGACCTGGCTGCGGCCTTCGCGTCGTCCTCGATCGACGGCGAACCCGCCCGAGACGCCTACTACGCGCTCATCGGGCGGTTCGACGAGGCTCTGGATGCCGCGAGCGCCAACGACTACCTCGCCTCGGCGCTCGACACCGTGCGCACGCACCTCGTTCGCGTCCGGCGTCTGGCCCGTCATCGTCCCGAGCGGCTCGGGGCCTCTGTGGCCGAGCACCGCCTCATCGCCTCCGCGATCGCCGACGGCGACGCCGACCTGGCCGCCCACGCCACCCACGTCCACCTGCACAACGCCCTCACGAGCATCCTCGAGTCCCTGGAGTCCACCGCATGACCGTCACCCACCACGTCCGCGTCTACCGCAGCGACGAAGAGCTGCCGCGCGAGCATCAGCTCGCCTACGCCATCGCACAGGTCGCCGCGGACCCCGTCGCCGTCGATGACGACGTCGTCGACATGATCATCAACCGCGTCATCGACAACGCCGCCGTCGCCGCCGCTTCGCTCACGCGCGCCCCCGTGAGTGCCGCGCGGCAGCAGGCGCTCGACCACGCCGTGTCCATCTCGGGACACGGCGGCACGGTGTTCGGTTGCGCGAACGAGAGGCGGTCGAGCCCGGAGTGGGCGGCGTGGGCGAACGGCGTCGCGGTGAGGGAGCTCGACTACCACGACACCTTCCTGGCCGCCGAGTACTCCCACCCCGGCGACAACATCCCGCCCATCGTCGCGGTCGCCCAGCACGTCGGCGCCGATGGCGCGGCTCTGGTCCGGGCGCTGGCCACCGGGTACGAGATCCAGATCGACCTCGTGCGCGCGATCTGCCTGCATACTCACAAGATCGACCATGTCGCCCACCTCGGTCCGTCGGCCGCCGCCGGTCTCGGCACCCTCTTGGGACTCGACGTCGACACGATCTTCCAGGCGATCGGACAGGCCCTGCACACCACGACCGCCACCCGCCAGTCCCGCAAGGGTGAGATCTCGTCGTGGAAGGCGCACGCTCCCGCCTTCGCCGGGAAGATGGCCGTCGAGGCGGTCGACCGCGCGATGCGGGGCGAGACCTCTCCCTCGCCCATCTACGAGGGTGAGGACGGCGTGATCGCCTGGATGCTCGACGGGAAGGACGCCGCCTACGACGTGCCGCTGCCCGCCCCGGGCGAGCCGAAGCGCGCGATCCTTGACTCGTACACGAAGGAGCACTCCGCCGAGTATCAGGCGCAGGCCTGGATCGATCTGGCCCGCAAGCTCCACCGCGAGCATCCCGAGCTCGCCGATCCGGACAATGTCTCCTCGATCGTGCTGCACACGAGTCACCACACGCACTACGTCATCGGCTCCGGCGCGAACGACCCGCAGAAGTACGACCCCACGGCCTCCCGCGAGACGCTCGACCACTCGATCCCCTACATCTTCGCGGTGGCGCTGCAGGACGGCGGCTGGCACCACGTCGACTCCTACACGCCCGAGCGTGCGGGGCGAGCGGACACGGTCGCGCTGTGGCACAAGATCACCACGGCGGAAGACGCCGAGTGGACGCGCCGCTACCACTCCGACGACCCGAACGAGAAGGCGTTCGGCGGCAGGGTGGAGATCGCGCTGACCGACGGAACGACCCTCGTCGACGAGATCGCCGTCGCCGACGCGCATCCGCTGGGAGCGCGCCCCTTCGTCCGCGAGGACTACGTGCGCAAGTTCCGGCTGCTGGCCGAGCCCGTGCTCGCTCCCGAGGAGATCGATCGCTTCCTCGCGCTGGCCGAGCGGCTTCCGCAGTTGTCCGCCGAAGAGGTGCGGCAGCTCAACATCGTCGCGCGGCCCGGCGTGCTCGCCCTCGCCCCCGCTCCCAAGGGCCTGTTCTGATGCTGTACGCCACGACGCCCGCCGCGGAGAAGCGGCGGATCCTCCGGAAGCGGCTCGCCGCAGGCGAGGTGCTGCGCTTTCCGGGAGCGTTCAACCCGCTGAGCGCGCGGTTGATCGAACGGAAGGGCTTCGACGGCGTGTACATCTCCGGAGCCGTCCTGTCGGCCGACCTGGGGCTCCCCGACATCGGCCTCACGACCCTCAGCGAGGTCGCCGGCCGTGGCCAGCAGATCGCGAGGATGACGGAGTTGCCGGCGATCATCGACGCCGACACCGGATTCGGCGAGCCGATGAACGTGGCACGGACCATCCAGACGCTCGAGGACGCGGGCATCGCGGGTGCCCACATCGAGGACCAGGTCAATCCGAAGCGCTGCGGTCACCTCGACGGCAAGAGCGTCGTCGACGTCGCCACCGCCACCCAGCGCATCCGCGCCGCGGTCGATGCCCGGCGCGATCCGAACTTCCTCATCCTCGCCCGCACCGACATCCGGGCGATCGAGGGCGTCGACGCCGCGATCGAGCGGGCACGGGCACTCGTCGACGCCGGCGCGGATGCCATCTTCCCCGAGGCGATGCGCGACCTCGGCGAGTTCGAGGCGATGGCGCAGGCGCTCGACGTCCCGATCCTCGCGAACATGACCGAGTTCGGGAAGTCGGAGCTGTTCACGGTGGACCAGTTGCGGGCAGCCGGCGTGCAACTGGTCATCTGGCCGGTGTCGTTGCTGCGGATGGCGATGGGTGCCGCCGACCGTGCACTCGATACGCTGACCGAGGAGGGCCGGCTGGAGTCGCGCCTCGGTGAGATGCAGCATCGCGCCGACCTCTACGACCTCATCGACTACGAGGGCTACAGCCACTTCGACTCGAACGTCTTCACCTTCCGGATCGACCGACAGGAAACGAGCAGATGACCGACATCAAGAAGGGGCTCGCCGGCGTCGTGGCCGACGTGACCTCCGTCAGCAAGGTCAACCCCGAGACCAACTCGCTGCTGTATCGCGGCTATCCCGTCCACGAGCTCGCTGCGACGCAGTCGGCCGAGGCGGTGGCGTTCCTGCTGTGGCACGGGGAACTCCCCGACGAGGAGCAGCTCGCGGGCCTGCGACGAGTCGAGCGGTCGCACCGCGCGCTCGACGACGACGTCCGCGCGGCGATCGACCTCATTCCGCTGGATGCCCATCCGATGGACGAGGTGCGGACCGCTGTCAGCGTCCTGGGCGCGCGCGACCTGGCCGGATCCGGCTCGGTGCTCGACGCCAGCGGGACCCGCGAGGACAACCTCGTCCGGAGCGTGCGCCTGTTCGCCGCGCTCCCGGCGATCGTCGCCTATGGTCAGCGTCGTCGTCGCGGTCAAGAGGTCGTCGCGCCGCGGGACGACCTCGACTATGCCGCGAACTTCCTCTGGATGACCTTCGGCGAGGAGTTCGACCCGGTCGTGGTCGACGCGTTCAACCGCTCGATGATCCTCTATGCCGAGCACTCGTTCAACGCCTCCACGTTCACGGCCCGGGTGATCGCCTCGACGCTCAGTGATCTGTACTCCGCCGTCGTCGGCGCGATCGGAGCGCTCAAGGGCCCGCTGCACGGCGGCGCGAACGAAGCGGTGCTGCACATCTTCGACGAGATCGGCGATGCCGACAACGTCGTGCCGTGGCTCGAGAACGCCCTCGCCGAGAAGCGGAAGATCATGGGCTTCGGTCACCGCGTCTACAAGCGCGGAGACTCGCGCGTGCCGACCATGAAGGCGGCGCTGGACACGCTCATCGCCCACTACGACCGGCCCGATGTGGAGGCGCTGTACACCACGCTGGAGGCGGAGTTCGTCGCTCGTAAGGGCATCTACCCGAACCTCGACTACCCCTCGGGGCCGGCATACAACCTCATGGGCTTCGACACCCTCACCTTCACTCCGTTGTTCGTGGCGGCCCGGGTGGTGGGGTGGACGGCGCACATCATGGAGCAGGCGGAGGCGAACGCCCTCATCCGTCCGCTCTCGGAGTACGTCGGCCATGACGAGCGCCACATCGACGGCTTCGTCGACGACGTGGGCACCGCGGCGATCTCGCTGCGGGAGGCGGAAGCCGAAGGCTGAGGACGGAACGACCTCATGCGCAGCGCCGTCATCGTCGACGCCGTCCGAACGCCGTCGGGCCGGGGCAAGCCCGGCGGAGCCCTGAGCGGGGTGCACCCGGTCGACCTCGCTGCCGGCGTGCTCCGCGCCCTGCGGGAACGCAACGGCCTCGACTCGCGCCAGGTCGACGACGTGCTGGTCGGCTGCGTCAGCCAGGTGGGCGAGCAGTCCGCGAACATCGCACGGCAGGCCGTGCTCGCGGCGGGGTTCGACGAGCGGGTTCCCGCCGCGACGATCGATCGGCAGTGCGGGTCCAGTCAGCAGGCGGCGCACTTCGCCGCGCAAGGGGTGATCGCCGGGCAGTACGACATCGTGATCGCGGCCGGGGTGGAATCCATGAGTCGCGTGCCCCTGGGAACGGCCGCCTCGATCGCCGGCTCGCCGTTCCCCCCGTCGTTGCGCTCCCGCTACCCCGAGGGTCTCGTGGGACAGGGCGTCTCGGCGGAGCTGATCGCCGCGCGCTGGGGCCTGGACCGCTTCGCCCTCGAAGCCTACGCGGCCGAGTCGCACCGCCGGGCGGCGCAGGCGGCCGCAGCGGACCTCTTCGCCTCGCAACTGGTGCCGGTCGAGACCGAGTCCGGCACCGTCTCGGTCGACGAGACCGTGCGGGCGGCGACCTCCGTCGACGGGCTCGCGGCCCTGGCCCCGGCGTTTCGCACCGACGAGCTGGCACAGCGCTTCCCCGAGCTCGGATGGCACATCACGGCCGGTAGCTCGTCGCCCCTCACCGACAGCGCCTCGGCCGTCCTCATCATGAGCGAGGAGGCGGCGCGCGGACGGGGGCTGACGCCGCGTGCCCGCTTCCACTCGTTCGCCGTGGTCGGCGACGATCCGCTCCTGATGCTCACCGGACCCATCCCCGCGACCCGGCGCATCCTGGAGCGCAGCGGACTGAGCATCGATGACGTGGACGCGTACGAGGTCAATGAGGCGTTCGCCTCGGTGCCGCTGGCGTGGGCGGCCGAGGTCGGTGCGGACCCCGAGCGGCTCAACTCCTGGGGTGGCGCGATCGCGCTCGGCCACGCCCTGGGATCGAGCGGAACGCGTCTTCTGGGCACCTTGCTCGCCCGGCTCGAGCACACGGGTGGACGCTACGGTCTCCAGACGATGTGCGAGGGCGGCGGCATGGCCAATGCGACGGTCATCGAGCGTCTCGGTTAGGAGCCTCGCGGGGCGCGCCCCGTTCGCGACGATCGATGAGATGGATACATGGATATCCATGTAAAATGAGCGAAGTGCCTCGACCCGGGCCGACAACGCTGTCGATCTGCCTCACAAGGACGTGATCTCATGAGCATGACCATCACCCCATCGCTGTCCGAAGATGACCGCTCCGCGATCCTCGATGCCGTCCGGGATTTCTCCCGGACGCACCTCGAGCCGTTCTCACTCGAGCGCGATCAGACCGGGACGTTCCCCCGTGATCTGTTCCCGTACGCGGGGGAGCTGGGACTTGGCGGCCTGTACGTGCGGGAGGACGTCGGCGGCGCCGCCCTGGCACGTACCGACGCGATCGCGGTCGTGGAGGAGCTCGCCAAGGGCGACCCGACGATCGCCGCCTACATCACGATCCACAACATGGTCGCGTGGATGATCGACCGGTACGGCACCGCCGACCAGCGCGAGAAGTGGCTGCCGGGGCTCGTCGCGATGAACGACCTCGGGGCGTATGCGCTCACCGAACCCGGGGCAGGATCCGATGCGGCCGCCATCACGACCTCCGCCATCCGCGACGGTGACGAGTTCGTGCTGACCGGCGTCAAGCAGTTCATCTCCGGCGCGGGAGAGGCCTCCGTCTACGTGGTCATGGCTCGCACGGGTGAAGCGGGGGCGCGAGGGATCACGGCGTTCCTCGTCCCCGGCGATGCGTCCGGGCTCACCTTCGGTCCCCACGAGAAGAAGATGGGCTGGCGGGCCCAGCCCACTCGACAGGTGATCCTCGATCGCGTGCGGATTCCGGTCGACGCCGTCCTCGGACAGGTCAGCGGAGGCTTCGGGATCGCGATGAGCGGACTGAACGGGGGAAGGCTGAACATCGCGGCGTGCTCCCTCGGGGGAGCGCAATGGGCGCTCGATCGTGCCGTGCAGTACGTGCACGAGCGGTTCACCTTCGGTGAGCCGCTCGCCGAGAAGCAGGGGATCGTCTTCCGCCTCGCCGACATGGCCACCGAGCTGCAGGCCGCGAGAGCGCTCGTGCGGGAGGCGGCGGCCGCCGTCGACGGTGCTCCGACGGACCCCGCCGCGCAGGCCCAGGTGGCCTCCCAGTGCGCCATGGCGAAGAGGTTCGCTACCGATGCCGGCTTCGCCGTCGCCAACGATGCGCTGCAGCTGCACGGCGGCTACGGGTACCTGCAGGAGTACGGCGTGGAGAAAGTGGTCCGTGACCTGCGGGTGCACCAGATCCTCGAAGGCACCAACGAGATCATGCGGGTGATCGTCGGCCGGCACCTTCTGAGAGCATGAGGACATGACCGACTTCACCACTGTGCGTACCGAGGTCCGCGGCCGCGTCGGCTGGATCACTCTCGATCGCCCCGAGGCGCTCAACGCCCTCAACTCCACGCTCGTGCGGGAGCTCGCGGCCGCGGCAGCCGCGTTCGATGCCGACGAGGGCATCGGCTGCATCGTGCTCACCGGGTCTGACCGCGCCTTCGCGGCCGGCGCCGACATCAAGGAGATGGAGACCCAGAGCTCGCGCGACATGGCGATCGACAATCCGTTCGCGCCGCTGGAGCAGTTCAGTCGCGTGCGCACGCCCGTGATCGCCGCCGTCGCGGGTTACGCGCTCGGGGGCGGTTGCGAGCTCGCGATGGCGTGCGACATCATCCTGGCCGCCGACACCGCGCGCTTCGGGCAGCCCGAGGTCACCCTCGGGGTCATTCCGGGCCTCGGGGGCACGCAACGCCTCCCGCGCGCCGTGGGCTACTACAAGGCGGCCGAGCTGGTGCTGACGGGGCGCATGATCGACGCCCACGAGGCCGAGCGGATCGGTCTCGCGTCTCGGGTCGTCCCTGCCGCCGACCTCCTCGCCGACGCGGAGGCGATGGCCACCGCGATCGCCGCGAAGTCGCTCCCCGTGATCTACGCCGCGAAAGAGGCGCTGCGCGTGTCGCAAGAGACCACGGCGGCGGAGGGGCTGCGGTTCGAGAAGCAGACGTTCGCGGCGATGTTCGCCCTCGCCGATCAGGCCGAGGGCATGGCGGCCTTCCGTGAGAAGAGGTCGCCCGATTTCACCCACCGATGAGCCCGGCGGTGCGAGTGCGGCGCCGACGGGGCGTTCAGTCCACGGCGTCGCCCGACGCCGCGCGGAGGCGGGCGATCACCGAGATGAGCGACTCCACCTCGGTCTCGTCGATGCCGAGGTGGGTGAACACCTCTGTGTTCAGGGCGGCCGTCGCGGACGCCACGACCTCTCGCCCTTCCGGCGTGAGAGTCACCAGCGTCGCCCGTCCGTCGGTGGGGTGTGGCTCGCGACGCACGAAGCCGCTCGCTTCGAGCCGGTCGACCGTGTGAGTCGCGCTCGTCTGGTGCACTTGCAGGCGCCGGGCGGCGGAGGTCAGCGGCATCCGTCCTTCGCGCGTGAAGCTCAGGAGTGTCAGCAGCTCGTAACGCGCGAAGCTCAGCCCCCACGGCTTGAGCGCGTCTTCGACGCGGGCGAGGAGGAGTTGATGAGCTCGCATCACCGAGGTCACGGCCGTCATGCCTGCGGCGGCATCCGACCATCCGTGCGCGACCCACTGACGTCGCGCTTCGACGATCGGGTCGGGGAGCGGGCGTGTCACGCGAGCCACAAGGCGCCTCCTGTCGTCGGTGATCACGCTAGTCGGTTTCCTCAGCAGCGCTCGGCCGAGCGGGCCCCGCTCAATAGACTCGATCCTCGGAGGGTGCCATGAGAATCGTCGTCCTGATCAAAGAAGTCCCCGACACGTACGGCGACCGGAAGCTGAGCCTGGAGACCGGCCTTGCCGAACGGGCGGCCTCGGAACGGGTGATGGACGAGATCGGGGAGCGCGCCCTCGAAGTGGCGCTCTCCTACGCCGATGCGAACCCCGGCACGGAAGTCGTCGTGCTCTCGATGGCACCCGAAGAGGCCGCCGCCACCGTCCGTAAGGGCCTCGCGATGGGCGCCGCCTCAGCCGTCCAGGTCACCGATCCGGCTCTCGTGGGCGCCGACCTCGGCACCACCGCGCGGGTCCTGGCCGCCGCGATCGCCCGCACCGGCTTCGACCTCGTGATCACGGGGAACCTCTCCACCGACGGTGCCGGGGGTGTGCTCCCCGCCATGCTCTCCGAGCACTTGGGGGTGCCGCAGGCCACGTCTTTGTCCGCCGTCACGATCACCGGTGACGGGGTGTCCGGCACCCGCGCCGCCGACGGCGCGACCGTGTCTGTTCGCACCGCCCTCCCCGCGGTCATCTCCATCACCGAGGCGCTCCCCGACGCGCGATTCCCGAACTTCAAGGGCATCATGGCGGCCAAGAAGAAGCCGTTCGAGACGCTGTCGCTCGCCGATCTCGACGTCGAGATCGACGTCGCGGCGGTCCCGCAGACGATCATGACTGCGATCGCGGAGAAGCCGCCGCGTGGAGCGGGAACGACCATCGTCGACGAGGGCGATGGCGGGGAGCGACTCGCGGCCTACCTCATCGAGAACCGCCTGGCGTGAAGGGACGCATCATGGACTTCGCTGCGGATTCGATCCTCGTCGTTCTCGACGTGACCCCGACGGGCGAGCTCGCACCGTCCTCTGCGGGTCTTCTCGGTGCGGCAGCCGCGATCGGCACGCCCGTCGCCCTGCTCACGACGGAGAACGCCGAGCTGGCCTCCGACGCGGCGGCGCTGGGTGCCGCGGTCGTCTTGTCGGCGCCCGTGTCGACCGAGGAGCTCACGGTTCCCGTCGTCGATGCGCTCGAGGCCGCCTTCGACGCCGTCCAACCCGACGCGGTGCTCATCTCGCACTCGATCGACGGCCGCGATGTCGCGGGACGATTCGCCGTGCGGCGCAGTCTCGCGCTCGCCGTCGATGCCGTCGGCGTCGTCCGTGACGACGAGGGAGTGCTGGCGCAGCACTCGGTGTACGGCGGCTCGTACAACGTCACGAGCGCCCCCACCTTCGGCGCGCCCGTCATCACGGTGCGGCAGGGCGCGGTCGATGCGCGTGCCGAGGCGCAGCCGGTGCGGATGGAGCAGCTCGTGGTCGCCCCCTCGGGAACCGCGGCTGCGGCCGTCGAGTCGGTCGAACCGGCGGAGGTGACCTCGTCGCGCCCCGAGCTCCGGGGCGCCGCCAAGGTCGTCTCCGGCGGCCGTGGCCTCGGGTCGGCGGAGGGTTTCGCGCTCGTCGAGCAGCTCGCCGACGCGTTGGGTGCCGCCGTCGGAGCATCCCGCGCCGCGGTCGACGCCGGTTTCGTCCCCTACGCGCACCAGGTCGGACAGACCGGCGTATCGGTGTCGCCGCAGTTGTATATCGCCCTGGGAATATCCGGCGCCATCCAGCACAAGGCTGGCATGCAGACCGCCAAGACGATCGTGGCGATCAATAAAGACGGCGACGCCCCCATCTTCGAGATCGCCGACTTCGGCATCGTGGGAGACGTGTTCACGGTCGTCCCGCAGCTCATCGCCGCCCTCGAGGCGAAGAAGGCCTGATGGCAGCCTCGGGGCGCCGGCTGCGGCGCGGACTTCCTCGCGTGCCGGGAGGAGACCCCTGGCCTCCCGCCGGAGATGTCGCGGCGGATGCGGCGGCGCTCGCGCCGGTCGGTGACGCGTCGGTCGGAGACGCGCCCTCGTTCTCGGATTCCTCGGCTCGGGCAGAGACGCCCGGGACTCCGGCCGGATCGACCGCCGCAGGTGGTTCGATGCCGCAGGGGGGCGTGCCCGGTGCACCCGCCGGGGAAGGGGTCGCGGTTCGCCGCGGCCTTCCGCGCGAGCCCGGCGGAGAGCCGTGGCCGCCCGTCGCCGGGCGGACAGCTGCCGCAGCGTCGGCACCGGTGTCGATCCCGGCCGTTTCGCCGGCGGCCGTGGCGACCACTCCCGCCTCGGACGATGCGGGAGTGCGCTCTGCGCCTGCTGCCGACGCGGGTGGGGAGTCGGAGGGGTCGCCGGTGGCCGCGACGACGGAGGACGCATCGCCGTTGCGACGCGGACTGCCGCGCACGGCCGGCGGTGACCCGTGGCCTCCGGCAGGGATGACGGTTCGTCCTCCTGCCACCTCCGACGCTTCCGCTGCGGGAGTATCTCTTCCCGCCGAGGAGCCCGAGGCCACTCGCACCCCCTCCGGGCGGGCGCCGTCCGGAGGCTCGGACTCCCCGCGCGATGACCAGGAAGCCGTCGCTCCGACGTCGGCCGCCACGGCCCGGCCCGTGCCCGCGGTCGTCGCCACCGATCGCGCCCCCCTGACCGTTCCTCGCACCGTGTGGCCCGGTCGCGCTGCGTACCATCGCCCGCCCGCGCGGCCGGCACCCGCACGATTCGGTCCGTTCACGCGCCTGCAGTGGGTGGGCGCCGTTCTGGTCGGCGGGATCGCGCTCCTCTACGCCGCCGCGCTCGCGGTGACGTTCGTCCGGGCGCTCCTGTCCCTCCCGGCGCTGCAGGAGTTCCTCGTCGCCTTCCCGGGCGAGTACCACCTCCCCGAGAGCGCGCCGGTCGGGATCCCGGCCTGGCTCGGCTGGCAGCACTTCTTCAACGTCTTCCTGATGGTGCTCATCATTCGCTCCGGGCTCCAGGTGCGCACGGAGAAGCGACCCAGCGTGTTCTGGACGCCGCGTCGCAATCGCAAGGGCAAGATCAGTCTCGCGCTCTGGTTCCACCAGGCGCTCGACATCCTGTGGCTCGTCAACGGCGCCGTGTTCGTCGTGCTGCTGTTCGTGACCGGCCACTGGATGCGCATCGTGCCGACGAGCTGGGAGGTGTTCCCGAACGCGCTCTCCGCCGCGCTGCAGTACGTCTCCCTCGACTGGCCGACCGAGAACGGGTGGGTCAACTACAACGCCCTGCAGCAGCTCGCCTACTTCTCGACGGTGTTCCTCGCCGCTCCGCTGGCTGCCCTCACCGGCTATCGGATGAGCGGCATGTGGCCCAAGAAGGCCGCGCGCCTGAACGCGGCGTTCCCCGTCGAGTGGGCGCGACGACTGCACTTCCCGGTGATGCTCTACTTCGTCGTGTTCATCTTCATCCACGTCGCCCTCGTGCTCGCCACCGGAGCGCTGCGCAACCTCAACCACATGTACGCGGCGCAAGGCTCGGTCGACGGGGTCGCCTATGCCGACAATTGGACCGGCTTCTGGATGTTCTTCGCGTCGCTCGTGGTGATCGCCGGAGCATGGATCGCCGCGCGCCCGCTGGTCCTCGCCCCCATCGCGAAACTCTTCGGCACCGTCACCGCCCGCTGACGAGGCACCGAAAGCACATGCTCTCGCCGAGCGCACCCCTTACTGCCGGAGAGAGCGTGTGCGCTCGGTGGGAGCATGTGCTCTCAGCGGAGGCGAAGCCGCGCAACGGGCGAGCAGAGGAGCTCAGCGGACGAAGCGGACTTCGGTGAGCGTCTCGCCGAGGAAGGGCTCGGTGTGGGTCGCGCCGTCGAGCGAGAATCCGTTGCGGGTGTAGAA
>JBMDWQ010000201.1:0-7987 GCA_048594675.1 Microbacterium sp.
GACGACGAGGGCTACACCGTCAACAGTGCGGAGTACGGCGCAGGGGCATGGCAGCTCACCGCGACCGACTACGACGATCTGGGTAACGTGGTGCGCTCCTTCGACAACCGGGGAATCCGCGCCGTGATCGACCGCGCGGCCGCCGATCCCACGGACACCTTCGACGCATCGGAGTATGCGACGGTCACGCGGTACAACGGCGCGATGTCGATCGCAGGCACCGCCGTGGCGGCCGGCATGTTCGTCACCGACTCCTGGGCGCCGGCAGAAGACGCGGTCCTCTCAGACGGTGAATCGCAACGCGTGCGGGCACACACCACCTACGTGTACGACCAGGGGGCTCCGGGCAGTGGGATCGACGCTGTCACGGGTCAGCGGTGGGGGCTGGTGACGTCCACCACGGTGGGTGCAGCAGCACCCGACTCGGCGACCACCGATCCGGACGTGACCGTTCCCGCCGACATCGAGACCGTCTCGCAGACCAAGAGCGGTTACAGCCCCATCGACGGGAGTTCGGCGACGGGCGACACGTCAGGGTGGCGATTGGGTGCTCCCACGTCGAACACGCTCGTGATGGGCGGTTCGTCGAGCAACGACATCGTGACGAAGACGCGCTACGACAAGAGCGGTGGCGTCGTGGAATCTCGTGCTCCGTTGTCGCAGGGAAACGACGAAGCGACGACGCTCTCCATTGACTACTCCGCTGGAGAGAACGCGCAAGATGCGGCCTGCGGCAACAAGCCCGAATGGGCCGGACTTCCGTGTTGGAACGGCGCTGCGACCGCTCCAGCCTCCGGCGGAGATCTCCCCGATTCCCGCGTGACCAAGTACACCTATCTGCTGCAGCAGGCCGAGGTCGTTGAGACGTCGGGATCGGGTTCGAACGCGGTGGAGCGGACGACGACGACCACCTACGACACCGCCGGCCGTGCCGTGACGACGGACGCGACGGTCTCGGGGACGCTCAGCGCGGCGCCCGAGCCTGCGATCCGCACCGTGTACAGCGCGACCAACGGCTTGGTCACCGGCACCGAAGCCCTCGACGCTCAGGGGAACGTCACGGCATCGGAGACGGTGGAGCACGATCTCTGGGGTCGGGTGACGAAGGAGACCAACCAGCTCGGAGATGTGACCACAACCACGTACGTCGCGCCGGGGCAGCCCGGAGCGGGCCAGGTGGCCTCGACTACCAGCCCGACTCTCGGAACGGTGAGCTACACATACGACGGGAACGACGCCAATGGGCAACCGGAGTACCGCGGCCTCGTCACTCGCATGACGGTGTCGGGAGTCGGCGAGTACCGGGCCGCCTACGACGATCAGGCCGCGATGACGGTGCAGACCGCTCCCGGCCAGATCACTCAGCGTTTCGTCTACGACGACCTTGGACAGCTCGTGGAACTCCGCTACGAGGGAAAGCGCACCTTTATCGACCCCGACACCGAGGTGGCGACCGTCGGCCGGGACACGTGGTTGTCGTGGTCTCGCGAGTATGACTTCCAAGGCCGCGTCGTTCGTGAGCGAGCGTCCATGGGCATGCTGAGTGGCATCGGAGCGGAGCCGACCAGGGAGTACTCATACGATCAAGCCAGCCGTCTCACGCGCGTGGTCGATCGCGCCGGCGAGGACTGCGAGGTGCGCGAGTATGGCTTCGACAAGCAGGGCAACCGGACCTCGCTGACGACGACCGGCGTGGATGAGACCGGTGAGTGCGGCAGTGGGTCTGCTTCCACGAAGAACTGGTCGTACGACCTCTCTTCGCGGGTGTTGACGGCCGGTGATGGTCAGAGCGCTTACACGCATGATCTCTTCGGTCGGGTGACGGTGCTTCCTGCGGCTGACGCCCCGGATCCTGCGAAGGGTGATGTCTCGCTCGGGTATTTCGAGTCGGATGCGCCGCGTTCGATCACCCAGGGCGCGCGGTCGACCACGTTCTCGCTGGATGTGGCGGGTCGCCGGCTGGTGGAGACGGTGACGCTGTCGGGTGTGGTGACCTCCACGGTCACGCGTCACTATGCAGGGTCGTCGGATTCGCCGTCGACGGTGGTCGATGTCACGCCGGACGGTACGTCGATCACGCGGTATACCCCGGCGTTGGGGTCGGGTCTGGGCGCCACGGTGGCCGACGACGGCTCGGTGGAGCTGGCGGTGGACGATCCTCACGGTGACGTCATCACGATGATTCCGCTCACGTCGGCCTCGACGGCGGCGGAGAAGATCTCGGGCTGGGGGGTGTTCGACGAGTACGGGTCGCCCATCCAGACCGCGAACACGACCGCAGTGGACACGGGTGTCGTGGACTACGGCTGGTTGGGTTCGCACGAGCGGGCGACCGATGAGACGGGTCTGATGCTCATGGGTGCCCGGTTGTACAACCCGGTGACGGGCCGGTTCTTGTCCGTCGATCCGGTGGAGGGCGGCAACGAGAACGCCTACAACTACCCGAACGACCCGATCAACCGCTTCGACACGACGGGGTTGAGCGAGAGTGAGCGCGAGAAGCAACTGCGCCTGATTTACAGATACACCCAGGAGATCTTCAACCGTCAGGCTGCGCTTTATGTGGACCGGCATAAACTCCCCCTACGAGGCAAGATGTCTATCGAGGGTCATGTGAGACAGATCGGATTGAAGCAAAATGCACTTCGAAATGCCATTACTAAATACCTCAAAGCGGGTGGAAGCTCTCGCCGAGTGAGTGAGCGAGCTTGGAAAGCCCTGAATATGAAGGTTCAGCTCCCGGCAAAGTACCGCTCCTCACACTTCGTTTATTCTAGGAGGGGGATACTTCAAGTCGGTGATGTTCGCTCGAGTCGCGGGTCGGGTTCTGGCGGAGGACGCGGTGGGATGCTTGGGCTTCGATTCATCTATGTCCGAAAGTGATTGCTGGTATTGAAGAGGGCCGAATTTAGGGTAGTGGCGCTCCTGTAGAGAGCGTGCTATCATATAGACGGGCCGTGGCCGACTGTGACAAGCGTGAGGGCACGATTAAGTTCGGCCTCGCCCCGGGGTCGGGGGTCACGGCTCCACGGTCATCGCAGGGGTTCGTTGGTGATCGCGGATTCTCCCTGGTACTGTCGCCCCGCTCTTGAGACCTGACTACTGTGCTTCCCCACCGTGGCTTTAGTTTGATGAACCCCTGCAGTCAGAGGCTCGCGCCCTCCGCGCCGTCGCCGGTTCCGATGTCGAGAATGTCGCGCTCGCCGTTCACGCCCACGCCTATCACGACCTAGACCGGCGTGTTCCCCACCTGCCCGTCACGGAGATTCACCACCATTGCGTCGACGATAATCTGCTCGGCCGAGGGCATCCAGCGGGAGCGGAGCCGGGTCTGCGATCTCGTCGATGGCCGTCTACGAGATCCGGCCTGATCGTGTCATTGGAGTCCCGCGTCCCACAAACGTCCCGGTGACGGGCCGGTTCTTGTTCGTCGACCCGGTAGAGGGTGGCAACGAGAACGCCTATAGCTACCCCAACGATCCGATCAACCGCTTCGACACGACGGGGTTGTGGGACTGGGGTCTGGCCCTCGATATTGGGTTGACGGCTCTCTCGTTCGTTCCAGGCGTGAGTGTCGCGGCGCTGGCGGCGAAAGTGGTCGTCGGCGTGGTCCGTGTCGCCTCGACGGTGTCGAAGGTGGTCCGGGGCAGCCGAGTGGCGCGGTCTATCGGCAAAGTGGTGCGGTGGGGCACGAAGTCGGTGACGCGGAAGGCGCGCCCCAAAGCCCCCGCGAAGAAGCCCGCGGCCAAGCGCGCGAAGGCGAAGTCGTGTCCGCGGAACAGCTTCGTGCCGGGCACGTTGGTGTTGATGGCGGATGGTTCGTCGAAGCCGATCGAAGAGATCGCGGTCGGTGAACTGGTGTGGGCGACTGATCCGGAGACGGGGGAGTCGTCGGCGGAGCCGGTGACTGATCTGATTCTCGGTGACGGGCTGAAGGATCTGGTGCGGATCGGTACGGATGCCGTACGGGAGTGAGCAAGAAGGACGCGAAGACACTCGTGAAGTGGTCGAAGGAGTACGGTCTGCCGACACACAAACCGATGAGGCATCCTGGACGGAGTGGCTGGTCGTCCAAGAACAAGCACATCAACGTCGGGCCAGTCAAGCACATCCGCGTCCTATAGGGAGAGGGCAGTGTGTATCTCATAGACGTCCCGTCTCGGCACGTGTTGGAGCGGGTGATGGCTTGGGCGATCCCTCGCGGAGGGGAGCTCGCTGCTCTCGATGCGGCTGACTCGCATGCACTCGCTAAGCTATCGGCCGGCTGCTCGGAGATAGAACAGTACGCAGCGGCGGTCGAGAGCTTCGTGGGCTCTCAGCAGGTGCAGTATCGGGCGCTATCCGTGGTCGCTGAGGGTCGGCTGGTATTCGAGATTGACATGGAGGAACGCGTAGCGATCGTCGCTGACTCCGTTGCCGACCAGGTCTTTGGGAGTGACGAGGTTGACGACGCAGTCCGCCTAGTCTCGGTGGACGTCTTCACCGAGCTCGATGATGCGCGGGCGTTTGTTGACGGTGTGGAAGAATCTCTCGATACCCACGAGCTCGAGGATCATCTGCGCTCGTTTTTCGAGAACGATGTGCCTCCTACGGGGCAGGAGTATGCCGCGCTGCTCTGCAACGCCATCCTCGTGACGGACCTCGCAGGCGAGACGGTCGGCACTCTCGTTGCCGGGCGTCTGAGCCAGTGGACGGGAGATCTCCGACGCAACCAGTGGTTGACGTCGCGGGCGCGAGAGGTGATCCTGAATGCCCGAATGTCTGACCTTCGAGGGGGCGAGATTGATTCCGCAATCCGTGAGCGGGTCTCCGATATGTGCAGAGAAGCAATGCGGAGGTTGAGTCCCCTGGCTGGATCGGTTGGGTGAGCTACGCGCTTCTAGGGCCTGCGGCGCCGGAAAACCCGTCGACACCGTCGTCCCCCTCCGGTTAGGCTTGCGGTGAGCCGTGGCCGACTGTGACAAGCGTGAGGGCACGATTAAGTTCGGCCTCGCCCCGCGACCGGGGGTCACGGCTCGCTATCGTCGCAAAATCCCTCACTGGCCACGTGGAGCCCCGCCTCTGGAATGGCTCCGAGAGAATCGCTGAGGTCCCGCGTGCTGCGCAGTGATGACGACCCTGTGAGGGTCGAAGAGCTCGAGGTCCGCGACGGCGAAGTCGAGAGCGATGAGCCGTTCGGCTGGGACGAGCGATTCACTCCGTTCGTGGAATGGGAGGAGCCGGGGTCGCCGTTGTTTCACCGGCCGGGGTGGCTCGTGTGGCGTGGTGAGAAGCGGTGGTCGGTGACACCCGAGATGGTGGAGCGGGCTTGGGCGCTGTATCGGATCGGGGTTCGCGTCAGTTGTCCTGGTGGGGTTACTGCGGACCTCTCGGACCTTCGTGATCATCTGCCGCGGATGCGGTCTCTCCGTATCGATTCCGGGGTCGAGTCATCGGGTATCGAGCTCTCGGTCGAGCGCGATGGCTGGAATTGCTCGACGTTCAGAAGGTAGACATTTCGGAAGAGGCCGACTTGTCTCGTTTGTGGGGATTGCGTCAGTATTACGGGCCCTCTTTCGGAAAATGGTCCAGTGTCCTCTCCCTGCCGGGGCTAGAGCGACTGCAGGTCGACGAGGCGCTCAGCCCGATTGCCGGCCCAGTTCGTTTCTTGACATTGGGCTCACGCCGTGTATCTCGACTTCCCGAACTGTGTCAGCCGTCAGCGCTGCGGGAGCTTCACGTGCAGCAGGCGCGGGAGTTCGATTTCTCGTCGCTGTCACCGGCTATTGGGTTGAATGTGATCGACGTGATGGCATCTCGCCTGGTGGGATTGGAAGCACTGACGAAGATTCCCACCCTCACCGAGGTGACGATCGAGGGTCGGACGGAGGAAGACTCGGGTGTGCTGGCGCAGATGACGGCGCCCGAGGCGACCCTGATCATCAAGCCGAAGCCCGGCCCCGAACTCATCGAGGCGTCTGCGCGCAAGGACTGGCTGTTGCTGCACGTGCCTGATCGGGAGATGCGCGCCGCCTACAGGGCTCTGGGCCGGGTGTTTCCCGTGGATGCCCCGGACGTTCACACGTATCCCACCCAGGCGGGAGATGTGCGTCTGGAGGGTCCGCCCTTCCGGGCGACACTCACCTCCGACGTAGACGACCTTCCGGAAGGTTTGTCGGGGACACGGGCCGAGGAGCTTCTGGTGGAACGGATTCGCGCGCTTGAGGGTGCTGAGGTCGCCGACGCGATCGAGCGGCACAGCACAAGTGATCGGATGGTCGTGCGTTTCCCCACGGAGATCGTCTGGAGCGACCTGGTCATCGACGCAGCTGCCGCCGTGTTCGAGGACCACGCGGCGGACGCGTGAAGTAGGAGGTCTCGTGCACAACGCGACGGAGGTGACGGTGTCGGACGGGATCGTTCACGGGCACGGTCCCTTTGGGTGGGATGACCGGTTGTCGCCTCTCGTGGAATGGGATCCGCCGAGCTCTGTGCTGTCGCACCGGACGGGCTGGCTGGTGTGGCGCGGTGAGTCTCCGTGGGCGGTGACTCCGGAGCTGGTTGAGCGTGCGTGGGCGATGTATCGCATCGGGGTGCGCATTCCGTTCGGCCAGGACGGCGTCGATCTCCGCCTGCTCGACGATCACCTCCCGCGGATGGGGCGACTGCACGTGGGGGCGGGTGACAAGGACGGCGTGACGGGATACGCCGCGCTCTTCCGGGCTCGCTCCTTGGAGTATCTCGAGATTGATCGGGAGACGGACGAGGAAGCCGATCTGTCGCGAGTGTTCACCTTGCGCCGATACGTGGGCCCCTCGCACGGGCGATGGGCGACGGTGTTGGCGGGAGAGGATCTGGAGCACGCTGAGGTGCGCGAGGTTACGGTCCCCATCTCGGCGCCGCTGCATACCTTGCATATCGACGGGCCGCGAACGACGCGGCTTCCTGAGCTGGCCCACCCGGAGGCCTTGCGCACGTTGACCGTGATCACGAGCAAGGAGTTCGATCTGACGTCAGTCCGGGATGCGGAGTGGCTCCAGGACCTTCGCGTCTATGGGGGGTCGATCGGGGGCCTCAATGCCTTGAGCAAGATGCGGAAGCTCACGCGGGTCGTCATCGATGGGCGCGTGACGGAGGATCCCCTCGTCCTGGGCGAGATCGACGCCCCGGACGTGTATCTCGTTCTCAAGCCCCGTCCTCTGCAAGAGCTTGTGGACGTGGCGGTTCAGCGGGGGTGGAGCATCGAGGTTCCGTGGACACAGCTGCGCCAGACGCATCGTCGACTCGGGATTCCGCTGACCGAAGAGGAAGAGGAGAAGGCCGACGTTCGGTGGTTCGAGAACTCGGTGGAGGTGCTCGTTTCCGCCGATGAGACCGTTGTGACTTTCACGGCGTACGAGCAAGACTTGCCACCCGGTATGTCTGGGACCACCGCGGAAGAGCTGCTCCTTTCTCCTCTCCGCGAGCGGTGGGGTGACGACGTCGTCGATCTCTTACGCGGTGCAAGCACGCCGAGCCGCATGATCCTGACGGCGCCTGCTGCGTCGATCACGCCAGACGTCTTCGCGGATATCACCAGCACGGCAGACGAGCTCTTCTCCGGCCATTACGGCGGTGTCTGAACCGGGTTCAGCGCGAGAGCGCGGCGTCGATGCGGCCCAACGCCTCGCGCCACGCGTCGAGGTCGTCTGCCTCGGCCCAGAGCTCGGCTGAGGCGGACCCGTCGCCGCTGATGACGCGGAGGGCATCGCGGGCGAGGGTCACGGTCTCGGCCGGTGGCGCACCGACACGCTCGACGAACGCAGTCACCGACTCGGTGTAGCTGTCGTCTTGCGTGGGGGAGCCGAGCCCGTGGGCCACGGTCTCTGCCGCCGCCACCACGATCGCCTCGGTGTCTTCGTCGGCGTCAGAGGCGGCCAGGAAGTCCCGCAGCACCTCTGTGACGAACTCCCACGACTCGGCGTCGTCCAGCTCCCAGCCCCAATCGGCGGCGGTGTCGTTCCCGAAC
>JBMDWQ010000202.1:0-2637 GCA_048594675.1 Microbacterium sp.
TCCTCGTCACCACGAAAGCGAGTACGCCCCACCATGAGCGACACCTTGCTGTCCATCCGCGACTTCTCGGTCGCCTACGACGTCGATCCGCCGGTTCGGGCGGTCAACGACGTCACCCTCGAACTGCAGCGCGGCGAGATCCTCGGACTCGCCGGCGAGAGCGGCTGCGGAAAGACCACCCTCGCCTACGGCGTGCAGCGCCTGCTCAAGGCGCCGGCCGTGATCACGAGCGGATCGGTCCTCTTCCACGATGCGTCGGGCGAGACGATCGACGTGAACGCCCTGGATCCCGAGCAGATGCTGCGGTTCCGCTGGGACAAGATCTCGATGGTGTTCCAGGGTGCGATGAACGCGCTGAACCCCGTCGCGACGATCGGATCCCAGCTCGCCGACGTCTTCGAGGTGCACCGGCCCTCGATGTCGTCCTCGGAGCGACGGGCGGCCGTCGTCGAGCTGCTGGAGATCGTCAAGGTGGGCGGTCAGCGCATCCGTTCGTACCCGCACGAGCTGTCGGGCGGCATGCGCCAGCGCGTGATGATCGCCATGGCGCTGGCCCTGCGTCCGCAGCTCATGGTGATGGATGAGCCGACCACGGCGTTGGACGTGCTCGTCCAACGCGAGATCCTGCGCCAGATATCCCAGCTCCGCCGCGAGTTCGGCTTCTCGGTGATCTTCATCACCCATGACCTCCCGCTTCTGCTGGAGATCAGCGACCGCATCGCGATCATGCGGGACGGAGAGATCGTGGAGCTCGACACGGCGGAGCGGATCTGGACCGATCCGCAGAACGAGTACACCCAGACGCTGCTCTCGTCCTTCCCCCGCTTGACCGGCGAGAAGGGGGTGGTGGTGCGATGACCCTCCTCGAGTTCGACGACGTCACCAAGATCTACTCGGTGCGCGGGGCCGGCCAGATCCGCGCCCTGGATCACGTGAGCTTCACGCTCGAATCCGGGCGGACGATCGGCCTTGTCGGCCAGTCCGGAAGCGGCAAGTCGACCATCGCCAAGATCCTCACGCAGCTGGAGGTGCCCACGAGCGGCCAGGTGCGCCTCGACGGAGCACCCATCCCGCGCCGCGGAGCGGGGCTCCGGCGATATCGTCAGCAGCTGCGCATGGTCTTCCAAGACCCGTTCGCCTCACTGAACCCGTACCATTCCATCCGCTACCACATCGAGCGCCCCCTGCGCCTGGACGCGGTGGTGCCCAAGGCGCAGCTCGAAGACGAGGTGCGGCGTCTCCTGGAGCGGGTCCGACTCTCCCCCGACGCGGTCATCGACCGCCGTCCGCACGAGCTCTCGGGCGGACAGCGCCAGCGGGTGGCCATCGCCCGCGCCCTCGCCTCCCGGCCGCGTCTGCTCGTGGCCGACGAGCCGGTGTCGATGCTCGACGTCTCCATCCGCCTCGGCGTCCTCAACCTGCTCGCCGATCTCCAACGCGAGGAGGGCCTGGGCGTGCTCTACATCACGCACGACCTCGCAACCGCACGCCACTTCAGTGACGAGATCATGGTGCTCAATCAGGGACGCGTGGTCGAACGCGGCCCCGCCGACGATGTGATCCTGCGTCCGCAGGACCCCTACACGCGCGAGCTGCGCGCCGCCTCCCCCGATCCCGAACGCCACTTCGCCGCCGCGACGGGAAGCTTCGAACACCGCGACACCCTCGGAGGTGACCTGTGACCGCCGTCGAACCCCAGCTGCCACCGGAGGAGCTCGCCCCCGCCGCGGCCGACCCACTCGCGCTCGGCACCACCGCGACGGCCGCCGTGAAGGGACGTTCCCGCATCCCGTGGCGCTTCCTCGGCGGCCGGGCAGCCTTCTATCTGTTCACGCTCTGGGCCGCGATCACGATCAACTTCTTCCTTCCGCGCCTGATGAAGGGCGACGCGGTGGACCAGTACCTGGCGCGCAATCGCAATGTGAGCCCCGAGGCCGCCGACGCGCTGCGTGCCCTCCTGGGCCTCGACACCGACAAATCGCTCCTGCAGCAGTACGTCGACTATTGGGCGCTGCTGCTGCGGGGCGACCTCGGAGTCTCCCTGCTCCACGGCCTCCGTCCGGTCACGGAGGTGATCAGCCAAGCACTTCCGTGGACGATCGGACTGGTCGGGTTCGCGACGATCATGTCGTTCGCGATCGGCACCATCGGCGGAGCGATCGTCGGCTGGCGACGGGGAAGCAAGCTCGACGTGTTCATCCCGATCACGACGTTCCTCAGCACGATCCCGTACTTCTGGCTCGGACTGCTGGCCATCGCCCTGTTCTCGGTCAACCTCGGCTGGTTCCCGATCGGCAAGGCCTACGGCGTCGGTGTGAGACCGGAATGGTCGGCCGAGTTCATCGGCGAGGTCATCCATCACGGCACCCTGCCGGCCCTGACGATCATCGTCGCCTCGCTCGGCGGGTGGATGCTGGGCATGCGCAACATGATGCTCACGGTGCTCGACGAGGACTACATCACCGTGGCCCAGGCCAAGGGCATGCCCAACCGGCGCGTGCTGTGGCGCTACGCCGCACGCAATGCGGTGCTGCCCCAGATCCAGAGCTTCGCCCTGTCGATCGGGTTCATCGTCGGCGGGACCATCGTGATGGAGATGGTCTTCAGCTATCCGGGAGTCGGCAAGCTGCTGCTGGA
>JBMDWQ010000203.1:0-14530 GCA_048594675.1 Microbacterium sp.
ATGTGCTCTCAGCGGAGGCGAAGCCGCGCAACGGGCGAGCAGAGGAGCTCAGCGGACGAAGCGGACTTCGGTGAGCGTCTCGCCGAGGAAGGGCTCGGTGTGGGTCGCGCCGTCGAGCGAGAATCCGTTGCGGGTGTAGAAGCGGTGCGCGCGGGGGTTGTCTTCGGCGACCCAGAGATAGAGGTCGTCGTCGGCGCCCACGGCGTCGAACAGCTTCTGACCGATACCGGTGCCGTGGAAGCGGTCGAGCAGGTAGATTAAGTACAGCTCGCGGGTGCGAGGCGCGTCGCGGTCGCGAGCCGGACCGGAGCCCGCGAAGCCCACGATCTCGCCGTCGACGAGGGCCGCGACCATACGGAACTCTGGGCCCTGCTGCGCCCAATGTGTCCACAGCTCCGCCAGTCGCTTGGGGGAGACGTTCTCCAGCGCGGCGTGGCTGATGAGGTGGTCGTACGTCTCGTGCCAGCAGGCGGCGTGCACGCGGCCGAGCGCCTCGGCATCGACATCACGAACGGGACGGACGACGGTGTCGGTCTGGAGTTCGGCATCCATGGCCAGACTCTACGTCCGCGGAAGGCAATCGCGAAATCGGTCGACGCCGTAACAAACGCGACACACGGGACTGTGGAGAACCGACAATGGATTTCGCGTTCTGCGCACCGTTGTCGATAGCATCGCGCCTCGTGAATGTGTGGTGGCGGACCCTGCTGACGATCTGGCGAGCGAAGGTGCTGCTGCGTCGCCGCGGCGCCATGCCGCCCACCTCCGTCGGTCGGCTGAAGCTGCGCACCTTGCCCACCGACATCGATCTCCTCGGCCACATGAACAACGGTCGCTACGCCTCGCTGTTCGACCTCGGCCGGTTCGACCTCCTCATCCGCACCGGCATCTGGGACGCCATGAACGCACAGGGCTGGTATGCCGTGGTGGCGAGTGAGACGGTGAGCTTCCGCAAGTCGCTGCAACTGTGGCAGCGCTTCACGGTGGAGTCCCGGTTGTACGGCCATGACGACAAGGCGGTGTACCAGATCCATCGCGCCGTCGTCGACGGCGAGATCTACGCGGAGATGATCGTGCGCGCCCGGTTCCTCCGCCGGAGCGGCGGCGTCGTGAACACCGACGAGCTCTTCCAGGCGCTCCATCGCCCCGACGACCTCCCGCCGCTTCCCGGCTGGGTGATCGACTGGGCCGCCGGCTCCGCGCTTCCCTCGACGAAGGCGCCGGCGCCGAGCACCTGGGAGTGAGTCCGAGCGCGAAGAGCGAGGCGGACGGAGCCCTCGCCAGCCCGGTCGCTGCGCCGGCCTAGAGGACGGGGCGCGACGCGAACGCGTCGGCAAGGGCCTCGCGCACGCGGCGTAGGCTCGGTCGTTCCGCCTCCGATCGGCGGACCGCGGTGAAGATCTCGCGCACGGGAGACCCGGGAAGATCGGTCAAGTGGACGGCGGGCGGTTGGCCCGCCCAGAGCAGATCGGGGAGCATGCCGACGGCGTGGCCGGCTGCGATCAGCTGCACGTGCGCGGTGAGGTCGGCGAGCTCGAACCGGACGTCGGGCTCGAACCCGGCCGCCCGGCACTGCTGCACGGCCCACTCCCGGGCGGCGGTGCCTCGCGGCTCCATCACCCACGGCTGCTCGCGAAGGGCGGCCAGGCCCGGGACGCAGTCACGCGAGGCGAGACGGACGGGATCGCTCCCGACGATCTCGCGCGCGAGCCCCGACCGATGCTCGCGCGTGTGGCCCGGGTACTGCTCGGCGATGACGAGGTCGAACCCCCGGGCCGACAGCTCGAACAACCCGTCTTCGGGTGGCACCTCGGCGACCTCCACGCGCACATCCGGGGCGCGGGCGGCCAACAGCGTGAGGGCGGCGGGAACGAGAGCGCGTGCGGCGGTCTGCAGCACCGCGACGCGCACGGGCGCCCACCCGGGGCGCAGGGACTCCAGCTCGGCGCGGATCTTCTCGTCCTCCGCGAGGGCCCGCGCCGCGTAGGCGGCCAGGGCAGCGCCGTGCTCGGTCAGGCGCACGCGACGCCCGTCGGGTGCGAGCAGCGGAACGCCGGCGTCGCGCTCCAACTGCGCCAGTTGCTGCGAGATGGTGGAGGGGCTGAACGAGAGCGCATCGGCGACCGCCGCGAGAGTGCCGCGCAGGGCGAGCTCGTGGAGCAGGCGCAGACGTCGCAACTCGAACACGGGAAGGCTCCATTCATCGGAGAAGCTGAACGATAATGATCGCAGATCATCGCTTTTCTCGATGCATGCCGATGCCTCACCCTGGCGGGATGAGCATCGCGCTCCGGCGCGGAAGGGGGAGGACATGAGCGAGACCACCGGAGACCTCGTCGAGCGCTCGATCGCGCTCGCACAGCGCTGGGTGACCGAGTCTGCCGACGCCGCCGTGGACCCCGCGGCGGAGCGTCTTGCGGGCGTCCTGAAGGACGCCAACGGCCTGCCGTTCACGATCGGCTTCGTCGACGGGGTGATGCGGCCCGAGAGTCTCAGTGCCGCCGCCGCGAACCTCAGCCGCGTCGCGCCGCTGGTCCCAGACTTCCTGCCGTGGTACTTGCGTGGTGCCGTGCGCCTCGGGGGAGCGGTGGCCCCGGTGCTCCCCGCGCCGACCGTTCCCCTCGCCCGCCGGGCCCTGCGGGAGATGGTCGGTCACCTCGTCGTCGACGCCCGCCCCGAAAAGCTCGGCCCGGCCATCGCGAAGATCCGTGAGTCGGGCGCCCGGCTCAACCTCAATCTGCTCGGTGAAGCGGTCCTCGGCGAGGGTGAGGCGCGCCGCCGTCTCGAAGGCATCCACGAACTCGTGCGCCGTGAGGACGTCGACTACGTCTCGGTGAAGGTGTCCGCCATCGCGAGCCACATCTCGATGTGGGCCTTCGAGGAGACGGTGAGCGCGGTCGTGGAACGCCTCCTCCCCCTGTATCTCACGGCCGCCGAGCGCGGCACCTTCCTCAATCTGGACATGGAGGAGTATCGCGATCTCGATCTGACGATCGCGGTGTTCACGCGGCTGCTCGCCGACTCCCGGCTGCACGGACTCGAAGCCGGCATCGTGCTGCAGGCCTACCTGCCCGATGCCCTTCCCGCGCTGCAGGAGCTCACCGCGTGGGCCCGCGAGCGTGTGGCCGCGGGCGGGGCCCGCATCAAGGTCCGGCTCGTCAAGGGCGCGAATCTCGCGATGGAACGCGTCGACGCGATCATGCACGGCTGGGAGGTCGCCACCCACGCCTCCAAGCTCGACTCCGACGCCAGCTACGTGCGCTGCCTCGACGAGGCCCTGCAGCCGGAGAACACCCACGCGGTGCGGCTGGGGGTGGCCGGTCACAACCTCTTCGACATCGCCTACGCGTGGCTCCTGGCGGGGGAGCGCGGCGTGCGCGATGACATCGAGTTCGAGATGCTGCTCGGAATGGCCCAGGGGCAGGTGGAGGCCGTCGCTCGCGAGGTCGGCCACGTCCTCCTCTACGTCCCCGTGGTGCGGCCGGACGAGTTCGACGTCGCGATCAGCTACCTCGTGCGGCGCCTGGAGGAGAACGCCTCCAGCGACAACTTCCTCTCCGCCGCGTTCGAGCTGGCGACCGACCCCGCTCTGTTCGCGCGCGAACGGGATCGCTTCGTGCGCTCGGTCGAGCGGGCCGCCGATCCCGCTCTCCCGGTGGGTCCCGTCCGTCGCCAGGTGCGCGGCGAGTCCGAGGCCGCCCCGCCGGCCGACACAGCGCCGGAGACCACGCGGACTCCAGAGGTCGAGGAGCCCGCGCTCACGCAGGCCGTGCTGTCGATCGCCGACGGCGTCGACGAGTTCGCCGGCACCGCGGTGTTCGAGCCCCGCCAGAGCGCGGCCGTGCACGAGGGCGCTCCCGGCTTCCGCAACGCGGCCGACTCTGATCCGGCGCTTCCGGCCGTGCGCGAATGGGCGCGGGAGATCGTCGCTCGGATCGAGACGTCGACGGCCGGGACGGACACCCTCGCGGCGGCCCGCGTGGAGACGACCGACGAGGTCGACGTCGTGATCGATCGCGTGAACACGGCGGCGCAGGCGTGGGGAGCCCTGGCCGCGCGTGAGCGGGCGGCCGTGCTCCGCCGCGCCGCCGACCTCCTCGAATCCCGCCGGGGCGAGCTGATCGAGGTCGCCGCCTCAGAGACCGGCAAGGTGTTCGCCGAGGCCGATGTGGAGGTGAGTGAAGCGGTCGACTTCGCCCGGTATTACGCCGCGACCTCCCTCGAGCTCGACCGCGTGAGCGGAGCGGTGTTCCAGCCGGCACGGGTCACGGTGGTGACCCCGCCCTGGAACTTCCCGCTCGCGATTCCCGCCGGCGGCGTTCTGGCGGCGCTCGCCGCGGGGTCGGGCGTCGTGTTCAAGCCCGCCCCGCAGGCCTCGCGCTGCGGCGCGGTGATCGCGGAGGCGCTGTGGCAGGCGCTCGACGACGCCGGGGTCTCCCGCGAGGTCCTGGCACTGGTCGCCCTCGAGGAGGGAGAGGTGGGGCAGCGGCTCGTCTCGCACCCGGCGGTCGACCGCGTGATCCTCACGGGTGCGTGGGAGACGGCGGCGCTGTTCCGCTCATGGCGTCCTGACCTGCCGCTACTGGCCGAGACCAGCGGCAAGAACGCGATGATCGTCATGCCCTCCGCCGACCTCGACCTCGCCGTCTCCGACCTGGTCAAGAGCGCGTTCGGGCACGCCGGGCAGAAGTGCTCCGCCGCCTCTCTCGCGATCCTCGTCGGCCCTGTCGCCCGCTCCGAGCGCTTCTCTCGTCAGCTGGTCGATGCCGTTCAGTCGCTGCGTGTGGGCGCTCCCTCCGACCCGCTCAGCGAGGTCGGGCCCGTCGTCGAGGTGCCGCGCGGCAAGTTGGAGTGGGCGCTGACGACCCTCGACGAGGGAGAGGAATGGCTCGTGGAGCCCGCGCCCGTGGCTGCCCCGTCTCCCTACGAGGGGCGACTGTGGACGCCCGGCGTGCGTACCGGTGTCCGCCCCGGATCCCGGTTCCACCTCGAGGAGTTCTTCGGGCCGGTGCTCGGAATCATGCGCGCCTCGTCGCTGGCGGAGGCGATGGAGCTTCAGAACGCCGTCGCGTACGGCCTGACCGCGGGCCTGTACACACAGGACCCCGACGACCTCGCGCGGTGGCTGGAGGAGGTGGAAGCGGGAAACCTCTACGTCAACCGCGGCATCACCGGGGCGATCGTGCAGCGCCAGCCCTTCGGCGGCTGGAAGCGCTCGTCGGTGGGGGCGGGGACGAAGGCGGGCGGTCCCAACTACCTGATCGGGCTCGGTTCCTGGCGCGCGTCGGCGGGCGCGGCGCAGTCCTCGACGCTGCACTTGCGGGGCTTGGACCCCCGCATCACGGGCGTCATCGAGGCCGCCCAGCCGACCCTCGACTACGACGCGTTCGAGTGGCTCCGCCGTGGCGCGCTCTCGGACGCCGTGGCGTGGGACCGAGAGTTCGGTCGCGTCAAGGACGTCTCCGGGCTCGGGGTGGAGCGCAACCTCTTCCGGTACCGGCCGGTGCCCGTCTCGCTCCGAGCCACCGCCGACGCGGCGTGGCAAGGGGTGCTGCGGGTGGTCGTGGCGGGGGTCCGTGCGGGATCGGAGATCACCCTCAGTGCTCCCGTGGGGCTCCCCGCCGCGGTTCGGGGTGCGCTGGGCGACCTCGACATCCCCGTCTTCGTGGAGAGCGAGGCGCAATGGACGGCGCGCCTGCGTGGCGGTGACGTCCGCCGGGTGCGGCTCATCGGCTCGCGCGAGGCGGTGGCCGAAGCGCACTCCGCCCTGGCCGTGGCGGTCGAGGGAGACCCCGACATCGCCGTCTACGACAACGAGGTGACCACGGCGGGCCGCCTCGAGCTGCTCCCTTTCCTGCACGAGCAGTCCGTCACCATCACGGCGCACCGCTTCGGAAATCCCGATCCGACGTTCGCCGAGGTCATCTAGCGCCGACCACCCCGCGAGTGCGCCGCGCCGGTCGCGGGCGCGGATACCCTCGACAGAGGATCCGTCCGGTCGGCGGGGATCCGGAGCGAAGGGGCACCGATGAGCGAGGTCGGACGGAACTGGGCGGGCAACCTCTCCTACCGGGCGCAGCGGCTCATCGCCCCGCGGACGCGCGACGAGCTCGCCGACGCCGTGGTGTCCTCTCATCGCGTGCGTGCTCTCGGCAGCCGTCACTCGTTCTCCGACATCGCCGACACCGACGGCGTGTTGATCTCGTTGACAGAGCTCCGGGCAGAGCCCGAGCTCGACGAGGAACGCGGTGTCGTGCGGGTGTCGGGCGGGGTCCGGTACGGCGACCTCGCTCCGTGGCTCGACGACCGCGGATATGCCCTCGCGAACCTCGCCTCCCTCCCGCACATCTCCATCGCAGGAGCGGTGGCGACCGGCACGCACGGATCGGGCGCCCGCATCGGCTCGCTCGCGACGCAGGTCGCGGCGATCGAGCTCGTCGACGGCCGCGGCGAGGCCGTCCGAGTGGCCCGCGGCGACGACGACTTCGCGGGGTCGGTCGTGGGCCTGGGCGCTCTCGGCATCGTCACGGCCCTCGAGCTCGACGTCGAGCCGACGTACGAGGTCGCCCAGACCGTGTTCGAGGGCGTGGGCTGGGATGACGCGCTCGCCGCCTTCGACGACCTCCAGGCCCGTGCCGACAGTGTGAGCCTGTTCACGACGTGGTGCTCGGCGGACGCGATCGACCAGGTGTGGATGAAGACGCGTGCCGCCGCCGTGGGTCTCACCGCCGCCGTGGACCTCGCCGACCTCGGGGGGCGCCCCGCCGACGGGCCGCGGCATCCGCTCCCGGGCATCGACCCGCAGCCCTGCACCCCGCAGCAGGGGCTCCGCGGCCCCTGGTACGACCGGCTGCCCCACTTCCGCCTCGCGTTCACTCCGTCGGCCGGCGACGAACTCCAGAGCGAGTACCTCGTGCCGCGCGGTGACCTGGTTCCCGCGATCACGGCCCTCCGAGAGCTCGCGCCAGACATCGCCGCGCTCCTGCTCGTGTGTGAGGTGCGGACGATCGCCGCCGACGACCTGTGGCTGAGCATGGCCTCCGGTGGGGATGCGGTGGCCCTCCACTTCACCTGGCGCCCCGATGAGGCGGCCGTCCGCGCGTTCCTGCCGCAGCTGGAGGAGGCGCTGCCGCAGACTGCCCGCCCGCACTGGGGGAAGCTGTTCACCCTCGATGGCGCCGCGGTCTCGGCGCGCTATCCCCGATGGGCGGATGCGCAGGCCCTGCGCGAGCGCCGCGACCCCGACCGCCGCTTCGCCAACGCGTGGACGGAGCGCCTCGGCTTCTGAACGCCCTCCCTTCCGCACCTCCCGCGCGCAAGCGGAAATCGATTATCTTGCTTCGTTTCCGCGGAGGTGCCGCGTGAGCATGGACATGTCCGGCTCACGGGGAGCCGGGGGACGGAGACCGGAGATGAAGAAGTTCAGGACGCCGCGACCGGCGCTGGCCCGCGCGGCCGCCCTCGTGGCATCGGTGGTGCTCGGCGCGAGCCTGCTGGCGGCCTCGCCGGCGACGGCGGCCCCGCAGACGACCGAGGCCCTCACCGCCCCCGCGAGCATCGCCGCCGCGATCACGGCGGGCCCCGTGGTCAAGGCGGCCTCGGGATGCAAGGCGTTCACGCGGCCCAGCAGCAAGCACGTCACGGTGCCCAAGGGCTACTGCTACAACCCGAAGGCCAAGAAGAACAAGACGTTGCACGACTTCTGCACCAAGTCTCCGGACGGGTGGTACAACGCCAACTTCAAGGGTCCGTGCGCCCGCCACGACATGTGCATCGAGGCGAAGAAGGTCAAGCGCAGCAGCTGTGACTCCTCGTTCCGCGGCTACATGCTGTCGGAGTGCAACAAGACGTTCGGCAAGTTCAACCCGCTGCGGTACCAGTGCCGCTCGATCGCGCTGTCGTACTACGCGGTCGTGCGCGCGAAGACCGCGATCTCCTGACGCGACGTCGAGGAAGCGTCCGCCCCGTCCGGTCTCTACCCGGGCGGGGCGTCCTCGTGTGCGGGTACCTCGTGCGCGGCGGAGACCGGCGAGGTCTCGGACGTGCGCACCATGAACTCGTTGACGAGACCGCGCACCGCGATCCCGAAGAGCGTCCAGACCCCGGTGGGTCCTTCATCGGATTCGGCGATCGTGAGCTGCGGATGCGCGAGGCCCTCGACGCTCCGCAGCGAGAAGCCCTCACCGAGCGCGGCCATCGCCTCGGCGAAATCGGCGATCGTGTACGGCGTGCGCATCCGGTAGCCGAACCGATCCATCAGGTCGCCGTAGAAGCGCGTGAACTCCTCGATCGACTCGGCGTGGCGCTCCTGCGCCGCCTCGCGAAGTTCCGGCCAGGTGTCCGCCCCCGCGCGCAGACACAGCGCGATGAGGAACGCGCGGGAATCGGGTGAGGCCGCGTCTTCGGGGGAGCGCACGGGAACATGGGACTGCGCCGCGACGCGGATGACGTCGTCCATCGTGACGGCGCCGTCGGTCAACTCCTGGATCGCCCCCTCGGCGGCCCGCGCGGGTGGCGAGAAGCGCAGCCTCACCATCGCGACGGCGAGGTCGCGCTGGTAGTCGGTCTGGTCGGACCAGATGCGATACGCCGCGCCGGTCGTCAGTCCGGTGCGGCGGAGGACCTCCTGCAGCTTGATGTGGTGCACGCCCGCGCTGGCTCCCCGTTCCAGGAGCATGGACAGGCCGACCTTGAGCAGCAGCGCTCGGGTCTGTTCAGCGGTACGTCGGGGCATCGGGGCTCCTCGAGAGCGCGGGTCGGGCGGTGCGGCACGACCCTGTTTGGAGAAACAACTTATCTTTCTGGCGCCACGACGGCCACGGGGGCCACCATGGCTACGGCGCCTCTGGGGAGCGCCACGCGGAGGTCCGTTCCAGCTCGGCCGAGCCGAGGACCGTCCGCGACATTCCGGGGGGAGTGTCGCTCTGGGGTCGGGATCGCTCGGCCCCAGAGCTCCGCGGGAGGCTCGTCGGGGCAGCGCGCGGGGCATGCCCGAGCGGCGTCAGCCTTCCGGAGCATCGTCGGCATCGACCGGCACCATGAACTCGTTGACGAGCGCTCGCACCCCCAGCGCGAAAAGCGTCCAGGGGCCCTCCGGCACTTCGTCGCCGGCCGTCGCCTCGTAGGTGGGGTGGGGGATGCCCTCCAGCGCTCGGATCGCGAAGCCCTCGCCCATCGCGGCCATGGCCTCGGTGAAGTCCTCGATCCGCAGAGGCGACTTCATCCGCAGTCCGTAGGCCTCCATGAGGAACTGGTAGAACTCCGCGAAGGCCGCGATCGATTCGCGGTGCCGCTCCCGGCTGGCCTCGCGCAGTTCCGGCCAGGTGTGGGAGGTGGTCCGCAGGGCGAGGGCGATGAGGAACGACTGCCCATCGGCGACATCGTCGGGATCGTCGCTGTCGAGGGCGGCGGAGCGGACGTGAGAGGCGGCCGCGGCGCGGATGACGTCGTCCCCGCTGGCGCCGGCGGCGATGAGGCTTTCGACCGCACTGCGCGCGTAGTCCGTGGGGGCGCTCAAGCGCAGCCGGACCATGGCGACCGAGAGGTCGCGCTGATAGTCGGTCTGGTCGGCCCACAGCCGGTAGGCGGCACCGGTGGTCAGCCCCGCCCGACGCAGGACGTCTTGCAGCCGGATGTGCTGCACCCCTGCGCTCACCCCGCGCTCCAGCAGCATCTGCATTCCCACACGCAGCAGGAGCGCGCGGGTCTCTTCCCCCGAACGTCGTGCCATGCCCACAGCATCGCAGATCCCCGCGCGTCACCGAAGAAGTAAAGAATTCTTGACACCCGGAAAGTGCCCGCGCTACCGTCGCCCGTGTAAAGAAATCTTGACATCGGGAGGATGCGATGGGATACGCGGAGCGCAACGTGTGGTCGGGGCTGGGGGCCTCTCTCCTCGGAGTGGCCGTCTACGCGGCGATCGTCGCTCCGCAGCTGGGGCGCGCCCGCGTCGAGGCGATCGCGTGGCAGTGGCCGATGGTCGTCTGCGTGGCAGGCGCTCTGGTCCTGGCCATCCTCGTCAGCATCGTCTGGGGCATCCTTGCCGGTCTCCGCGACCCCGACACCGAGCATCGGGCCGACGTCCGTGACCGCGACATCGAGCGCATGGGCGATCGAGTCGGACAGGCCTTCACCGTGCTCGGGGCGCTCACCGCGCTCGTTCTCGCCATGGTCGATGCGCCGGCGTTCTGGATCGGCCATGCGATCTTCCTCGGCTTCTTCCTCGCCTCGGTCCTCGGCTCGATCGCACGGCTGGTCGCCTACCGGAGAGGGCTCCTCTGATGGTCAGGCCGACCCGAGTCACCAACGACATCCGCGCGTTCCGCGAGGCCGCCGGGCTCACTCAGGCCGTCCTCGCCGCCCGCGTGGGCGTCACGAGGCAGACTCTCATCGCGATCGAACAGGGGCGTTACTCGCCCACTCTCGAGCTCGCCTTCCAGATCTCCCGCGTCCTCGAGGTGCGCCTCGACGACCTCTTCCACTATCCGGAGGAATCATGACCGCCACGACCGACCGATCACGCACGCGCGCCTGGCGTCAGACCCGCTACGGCTCGCCGGATGTGCTCGAGTGGGGAGAAGTTCCCCTGCCCGACCTGGGTCCCGACGACGTCCTCGTGGAGATCTCCGCCACGGGCCTCAACTCTGCCGATGTCCGCATCCTCCGCGGCGACCCGCTGCTGATCCGGCTCGCCTTCGGCATCCGTCGCCCGCGGACGCCCGTCCCGGGGCGGGACATCGCGGGAACGGTGCTCGCCGTGGGAGAGGCGGTCACACAGCTGCGGGTGGGTGACCGCGTGGCGGGAGAGATCAGCGGCGGTGGGCTGGCCGAGCGGGTGGTGGTGCCGGCGTCTCGCCTGGTCGCGGTTCCGGCGGGCGTCTCCTTCGCGGCCGCGGCGACTCTTCCTCTCGCCGGAGACACTGCCTGGCAGGCACTCGACCTCGCCGGTGCCGGCGTAGGCGCCCGCGTGCTCGTGGTCGGGGCGGGCGGCGGCGTCGGGTCGTTCGCCGTCCGGCTCGCGGTCCTGCGCGGCGCGCGCGTGGACGCCTGGTGCGGAACGCAGGCGCGCGACCTCGTCCGCGCCTGGGGTGCCGATGCCGTCCTGGACTATCGCACCGTCGATCCGGGAACCGTCGAGGCTGGGTACGACGCGGTGATCGACGTGGGCGGAACGGTGCCCCTGCGCGCCCTGCAACGACTCGTGCGCGACGTTGGTGTCGTGGTGGGGGTGTCCGGCGGGGTGAACCGGGTGTTCGGCCCCCTCGGGCGGATGGTGCGCGGGGCCGCCCTGTCGATCGGGTCCCGTCGGCGGCTGCGCTTCCTCGCGGCGACGCCGAAGGCCCCGATCACGACCGAGCTCCTGGGTCTTGCTGCCCGCGGCGACCTCGTGCCACAGATCGAGCGCACGTGGCCCTTGACGGAGGCTGATGCGGGGATGGCTCATGTCGACGGCACACCGTCGGCAAGGTCGTCGTCGTGCGCTGAACGAGGGGCCGCGAGTCCTCGTCCCGCGCCGCGGAACGCCGCCGTCGTCTGACAGAATGGGCCCACGGCGTGCCCGCGACGACCTTTCCCCGATGCCCTTCACGAGCGCGGGTCGAAGGGCCGCCGGGCCCGGGGACAGCGTCCGCCGCCGGCAGTCCGAGGAGCCTCATGTCCACTCGCTTCGAATCCGCGCCCGAGCGCATCGCGCAGCACCGCCGCTACCTCATGTGCCGCCCCGAGTACTTCACGGTCAGCTACCGGATCAATCCGTGGATGGAGCCCTCGCTCCCGACCGACACCGACAAGGCCCTCGCACAGTGGCAGACGCTCTACGACACCTACCTCGCCCTCGGCCACGAGATCGAGCTGATCGATCCGGTTCCCGGACTCCCCGACATGGTCTACACCGCCAACGGCGGTTTCGTGATCGATGGGCGCGCCCTCGGGGTGAAGTTCCGCGTCGATGAGCGGCGCGGCGAGGAGCGGCCGTTCATGGACTGGTTCGCCGCGCACGGCTTCGAGGTGGTCGAGCCGCGAGCGGTGCAGGAGGGCGAGGGCGACTTCCTCCTCGTGGGCGACACGATCCTCGCCGGAAGCGGCTTCCGCTCCGACCCGTCGAGTCACCGGGAGGTCTCCGAGGTCTTCGATCGCGAGGTGGTCTCTCTGACCCTCGTCGATCCGAGGTTCTACCACCTCGACACGGCGATCTCGGTGCTCGACCCCGTGCAGGGGGAGGGTGGTGTCGCCGCAGCGACGATCGCTTACCTCCCCTCAGCGTTCGACGACGCCTCGCGGACGGTGCTCGAGCGCCGGTTCCCCGACGCCATCCGGGTCTCCGACGACGACGGCGCTGTGTTCGGACTCAACTCCGCCTCCGACGGCCTCCACGTCCTCCTGTCGCCGCGGGCGACCGGGTTCGCGGAGCAGCTGCGTGAGCGCGGCTACCGCCCCCTCCCGATCGACCTGTCCGAGCTCCTGCTCGGGGGCGGCGGGATCAAGTGCTGCACACTCGAACTGCGAGGTACCCGATGACCATCCCCGCCCTCGACGACTCCACGCGCGACGTGATCGCTGCCGAAGAAGAGCACGTCGCCCACAACTATCACCCGCTGCCGGTGGTCGTCGCCCGCGGCGAAGGCGCGTGGGTCACCGACATCGAGGGCAAGCGCTACCTCGATCTCCTCTCGGCCTACTCCGCCGTGAACTTCGGGCACCGCCACCCCGCGCTCGTCGCCGCGGCGACCGAGCAGCTCGGCCGCATCACCCTCACCAGTCGCGCCTTCCACAATGACCGGCTCGGAGACTTCGCCGCGGCGCTGGCCGAGCTCAGCGGCAAAGACCTCGTGCTGCCGATGAACACGGGCGCCGAGGCGGTGGAGACGGGTGTCAAGGTGGCGCGGGCCTGGGCCTACCGCGTGAAGGGTGTGCCGGAGGGGAAGGCGACCGTCATCGTCGCTCACGGCAACTTCCACGGGCGTACCACCACGATCGTGAGCTTCAGTGACGACCCCCAGGCGCGGGACGACTTCGGACCTTACACGCCCGGATTCGTGTCGGTGCCCTACGGCGATGCGGAGGCGATCGCGGGGGCCATCGACGAGAACACGGCCGCCGTGCTGATTGAGCCCATCCAGGGAGAGGCCGGAGTCGTCATCCCGCCGGAGGGGTACCTGCGCGCGGTGCGCGAGCTGTGCGACCGGCACCGCGTGCTGTTCATCGCCGACGAGATCCAGGCGGGACTCGCCCGCGTCGGCACGACGTTCGCGTGCGATCGGGAGGGCGTCGTGCCCGACGTGTACCTGCTCGGCAAGGCGCTCGGCGGCGGCATCGTGCCGTTGTCGGCCGTCGTCGCCGATCGCGACGTGCTCGGGGTGATCCGCCCCGGGGAGCACGGCTCCACGTTCGGCGGCAATCCCCTCGCGACCGCGGTCGGCACCCGCGTGGTCGAGATGCTCGCCTCGGGCGAGTTCCAGACGCGGGCGCAGGCGCTCGGCGAGCATCTCGACGAACGGCTGCGCTCTCTCGTCGGGCACGGCGTCACGGCGGTGCGGGTGGCGGGCCTGTGGGCCGGCGTCGACATCGATCCGGGGGTGGGGACGGGGCGCGACGTGGCAGAGCGGCTCCTCGGGCGCGGCGTGCTGGTGAAGGACACCCATGGCCAGACCATCCGTATCGCGCCGCCGCTGGTCATCCGCGCCACCGAGATCGACTGGGCCATCGAACAGCTGCGCGTGGTCCTCGCCGGCTGACAGGGGCCGCGCGCGGCAACGCCGGAGTTCTCCTGTGTCGCGTGCGCGTGGGGGGCTCTCCACAGGATCCGCTCGCGCGGGAGCGTCATCTCCTGGAAACACGGCCCGGACTAGGCTCATGTCATGGGCGACCTGTTCGACGGATACGGCTCCACGCTGGCCCCGAGGAAGACGCCGTCGGGGGTGCCGGCGTTCGACGAGATGTTCAGCCATCCGCCGCATCCGGGAGCGCCGGCCGAATCGCGCGCGGCCTATCGTGAGCTCTACCAGACGCTCGCGCGGATGACGCAAGAGGAGCTGCGCGGGCGCACCGACTCGCTCGCCAGCTCCTACCTCGCGCAAGGCGTCACCTTCGACTTCGCGGGCGAAGAGCGTCCCTTCCCGCTTGATGCGGTTCCCCGTGTGATCGAGTACGACGAATGGTCGCGCATCGAACGCGGGGTGACTCAGCGCGTGCGTGCCCTCGAGGCCTTCCTCGACGACGCCTACGGTCACCAGCACTGCGTCCGCGACGGTGTGCTCCCCGCCGCGCTCATCGCCTCGTCGCAGTACTTCTACCGCCAGGCGGCGGGGATCCGCTCCGCCAACGGCGTGCGGATCCAGGTGGCGGGGATCGACCTCATCCGCGATGAGCACGGCGAGATGCGCGTGCTGGAGGACAACGTGCGGGTGCCGTCGGGGGTCAGCTACGTGATCTCCAACCGCCGGGTGATGGCGCAGACCCTCCCGGAACTGTTCGTCTCGATGCGCGTGCAGCCCGTGGGCGACTACCCGAACAAGCTCCTCCAGGCCCTGCG
>JBMDWQ010000204.1:0-27789 GCA_048594675.1 Microbacterium sp.
CCGCGGGAGGCGACGGCGGTCATGGAGCGATCAGCCCGCCTGGGTGTTCTCTTCGCCGACGATCCCGATCAGCGCCGAGTCGTACTGTGCCTGAGCGTCGGCGGGGGAGGCCTGCCCGGTGAACACGCTCTCCGTGGCGACGGGGATGTTCGCAGAGATCTGCGAGTAGTCCGGCGTCGCGGGGCGGAAGTGCGTGTACGGCACGAGCGAGGAGAAGAACTCGAACGACGGGTTGAAGTCGAGGTACTTCTTGCTCTCGGCGACGTCGGACCGCACCGCGATCTGCCCTGCCTCCTGGTGGTACATCAGCGCGTTCTCGGGAGTGAGCGCCTGTGCGATGAAGTCGAAGGCCGCCTGCGGATCGGAGGCGTTGGCGCCCATCGCGAGCGTCCAGCCGCCCGACATCGACGTGAACCCGCCGGCGTCCTTCGTCGGCATGGCCGCGAAGCCCATCGTCTCCTGCCACTGCGGCCACTCGTTGTCGCCCGAGATCCAGTTACTCGGAAGCCAGGAGCCGTCCAGTGCGATCGCGAGCTTGCCCTGGGGGAGGAGCTCGGTGCTCACCTTCGATCCCCAGCCGGCGTCCAGCGCCTCGGCGGGGTCAGGACCGAGCTTCTCCTGTGCGATCGTCTGGTAGAGGCCGAGGGCATCGGCGAACCCCGTCGACCCCGTCACCCACTTGTTGGTCGAGGTATCCATGAGCTCATCGCCGGTGCCGTAGAGCAGCATCTCGAATCCCTGCATCGAGGTCGCCTCCCCCAGTGCACGGGAGGCGTAGATGTTGAGCGGGATGACGTCGGGGTCGGCGGCCTTGATCGTGCGCGCGGCGTCGAGGATGTCGTTCCAGCTCGTGGGGGCCCAGTCGGTCGGGAGGCCCGCGGCCTCGAAGATGTCCTTGTTGAAGTACAGGCCGCGCGTGTCCGTCCCGAGCGAGATGCCGTAGGTCTTCCCGTCGTCGCCGAGGCCCGCCTGCTTGGCTCCGTCGTCGTAGAGGCTCCAGCCGTCCCAGTCTCCGAGGTAGTCGTCGAGGGGCTGCAGGTAGCCGGCGGCGGCGTCCGAGCGGATCTGGAACGTGTCTTCGTAGATCACGTCGGGAGCGGTGTCGGGTGATCCGTTCATGAGGGCGAGCTTGGTGAAGTACTGGTCCTGTTCGGCCTCGATCGGCACGAGCTCGACCGTCTTGCCGTCGTGGGCCGCCTCGTACTCCTCCTTCGCCTTCTTCATGAGCTCGTCCATCGCGGTGAACGATGCGGTCTTCTGGTACGCGACGCGGATGGTGTCGTCGTCCGCTCCACCGCCACCGGTGTCGGCGCAGCCCGCGAGACCCACCGTGAGGGAGGCCGCGCCCATGAGGGCGAGAGTCGTCATCGATCTCTTCATTCCAAGCTCCTTTGCTGTCGTCCGCGCGGTGCGCTGCGCGTGGGTCTTTTTCTAAACCAAATGGATTAAAAGATCAAGAGCCGTCGCTCAACCGTGACCTCCCGCGGTGCCGCCGATTCAGCTCGGGGTGATCATGAGGCCTGCCGGACGGGCGGTGAAGGCGCCGTCGAGCACGAGGCACGCGGCACCCAAGGCGGCGACATCGGTGCTCAGCCGTGTTCCGTAGAGCGAGATCCCGCGCGTCGTCGTGATCTCCTGGCTGCCGACGAGGGCCTTTCGCAGAGCGGGCTCGACCGCGGGGGCGATCCGGTTCCAGATCGGACCGCCGATCACGACGACGTCGGCGTCCAGCAGATTGTTGAGGACCACCAGTCCCCGGGCGAGCGCTGCCGCGGTCCGTTCGAACACCTCGGCGGCCACGGTGTCGCCCTCGGTCGCCGCTTGGGCCAGGCGTCCGAGCATCGCACGGGACTCCGACGGCGGACGCTCGCTGCTGTCACCCGCGGCGTCGGCGACGAGGCGCTCGGGCGCGAGCGCGACGCCGAGGCAGCCGCGCCTGCCGCACTGGCAGAGTGGCCCGTCGGGCTCGACGACGATGTGCGCCACGTCGCCGGCATTGCCGGTGCGCCCGCGGACGGGTGTGGCGTCGGTGGCCAGTCCGACGCCGACACCCGCTCCGAAGTAGAAGAAGATCGCCTCGGTGAGTCGCTGGTCGGTGTCCACCCACAGCTCGCCCACCATGGCGGCCACGACGTCCTTCTCCACCATCACCGGCAGTCCCGTCGCGCTTCGAAGCTCCTCGCGCAGCGGGACGTGGTGCCACGCGGGAAGGAGGGGAGGCTGCAGCAGCATCCCCCGGTCGAGATCGATCGGTCCCGGAGCGGCGACACCGATGCCGAGGACCCGATCCCGGTGGATGCCCGCCCGATCCAGGAGGGCATTGGCTCGCTCGGCGAGATCGGGGAGGAGGCGCGCCGCATCCGGAGTGGGGCGCGGTGCGTGCTCGGTGTGGTCGACCACGGTGCCGTTCATGTCGGCCAGGACGAATGTGTCCACGGCCGGGTCGAGGTGGATGCCGAGCGCATACCGCGCCTGTGGGTTCAGTTGCAGCGGTGTGCGGGGCTTTCCCTTCCCCGCGATGATGGGAGCGCCCTCGACGATCATGCCCTCGTCCACCAGCTTGCGGGCGACGTTGCTCAGCGTCTGCGCCGACAGTCCGGTCCGCTCGGCGAGCTCGATCCGGCTCACTCCCGCGGGGGAACGGCGGATCAAGTCCAGCACGAGCGTCTGGTTGTAGGTGCCGACCGCCGGCAGGTTGGAACCGCGTCTCATGGTGATCCGAACGTACGCCACTTTCGGCGACGATCAGCGGCAGACGCCCGCGAACGCCGAAGGCCGCCCGGCGAACCGGGCGGCCTTCGTCGTTCGCGGTGCGGCGTCAGTTGTTGCCGCGGAGGATCGCGATGATGCGGAGGATCTCGATGTACAGCCAGACGACGGTCACCATGATGCCGAAGCCGCCGAGCCAGCCGAGCTCACGCGGAGCGCCGTTGCGGACGCCGCGCTGGATCATGTCGAAGTCCTGCACCAGCGAGTACGACGCGAGCAGCACGACGAGCACGCCGATGATGAGGCCGAGCGGGATCTCGATGCCCATGATCGAGATCGACTGGCTGTACAGGCCGAAGGTTCCTTGCGTGACGCCGGTCCACATGAGCACGAGGTTGACGAGGCCGAACACCATGTAGCCGAGGATCGCGACGAGGAAGATCTTGTTCGCGCGGGCAGAGGCGCGCACCTTGCCGCTGGCGAACAGAGCGAGCACGACGCCGACGACGGCGAACGTCGCGATGGCCGCCTGGATGACGATGCCGGGCCACAGCAGTTCGAAGTAGGCCGAGATGCCACCGACGAACAGGCCCTCGAAAGCCGCGTAGGCGAAGATCAGGGCGGGACGGACCTTCTTGCGCGAGGTGAAGGAGATCACCATCGCGAGGACGAACCCGCCGAGCATGCCGACGATCCACGGGACGATCGTGGGAACGGGGTTGGCCGCGGTGACGGGCGCCATCGTCCACACCCAGCCGACGACCGCGGTGACCAGGAGAACGGCGAACAGTCCGAGCGTCTTGGCGACGGTGTCCTCGACGGTCATGCGGCCCGTGTTGACCGAGCCCGCGGGAGGCGCCGCGAAGGCGCCTTCGAGCTGGGCGTTCACGGCTGCATCGGTCGCCTGGTGCGTGGCCGTCGCATACCCGGTCTGAGTGCCGGCCTGCGAGGCGGCGGGCGGGGGCGTGAGGCCGGGGCGCTCCTCCTGGAACGCCGGGTTGTTGAATGCGAAGTTGCCGGAGGCCATGGTCTCTCTCACTCCAAGTTCGGGGGACAGCGCGGTGCTGCGGATTCCAGCGTATCGGAAGCGGTAATCCGGGCGACCGGCCGAGGCTGGGAGTGCTCCCAGAAGGCGGCTCGTCGCCGGCCCGTTAGCCTGACAGCATGACGCGCTCCCGACCCCTCGTCATCGGTCATCGCGGATCACCCGGGTACCGCCCCGAGCACACGCGGTCTTCGTACGAGCTCGCCATCGCCCACGGGGCTGACGCGGTCGAGCCCGACGTGGTGTTCTCCCGCGACGGTGTCGCGATCGTCCGTCACGAGAATGAGATCGGCTCCACGACCGATGTGGCCGATCGAGCCGAGTTCGCCGGCCGTCGCACGACGAAGATCATCGACGGCGTGGCGCAGACCGGATGGTTCACCGAGGACTTCACCTGGGAGGAGCTGGCGAGGCTGCGGTGCCGCGAGCGGCTGCCGCAGCTGCGTCCGGAGAGCGCGACGCACGACGGCGAGGAGCCCATGCTCCGGCTGCGCGATGTGCTGGACCTCGCCGCGCGGGGCGGCGCTTCGGGACGCGACGTCGGTGTCGTGCTGGAGCTCAAGCATGCGACCGTGTTCGCCGAGCAGGGGTTCGACGTGCCCGCCCTCGTCTCGGCCGAGCTGCGCAGCGCCGGGTGGGCCTCGGGGGAGAGGGCGCTGTACATCGAGTCGTTCGAGCCGACCGTCCTCACGCAGCTGTGCGCCGAGGGTGTCGAGGCCTCCTACGTCTTCCTCCTCGAGGCAGAGGGTCGCCCGTTCGACCTGGTGCGGGCCCAGGGGGAGAAGGCGCCCACGTACCGTCAGCTCGCTTCGGCGGGGCTGGCATCACTGGCCGAGCGCTTCGACGGGATCAGCGTCGACAAGCTCATGCTGCTCGCTCCCGAGGAGGAGCCGACCGGTCTCGACCTCGTGCGCGCGGCACACGACCTCGGACTGCTCGTCTTCACGTGGACGTGCCGACCCGAGAACGCGTTCCTGGAGCCTCGCCACCGAAGGGGCGACGAACCCGCGCGACTCGGCGACTATGCCAGCGAGTGGCGCGAGCTGGCCGAGACCGGGGTGGACGGCGTCTTCGTCGACCACGTCGATCTCGGCCGAGGCCTGTTCGGCTGACGGAGCGGCCGACCGTCACGTATGAGATTCCTCTCATACGTGTTCCCCGTGCATGCGGCAGATGCATAGCCTCCTCTCAGCCCCCGCTCATCCCGTGTGGGCATCAACCCCTGCACGAAAGGCGGTTACACCTTGCAACGACGCACCCTGGCGGCAGTCGGCGCGATCGCGCTCCTGCTTCCCTCGACCGCGGCCCTGGCCGCAACCGACGACGATCCCTCGTCGCAGTTCGCCGAGGCTCCCTCCTCGGGCGGCCTCGACTCGTCCTTCTCCGCGTCCTCGATCGGCGCAGACGGACGGGTCACCGTCATCATCGAGATGACCGGCGACCCCGTCGCGGTCGTCCAGGCGGAGAAGGGTCGCAGCCTCAGCGCGAGTGAGCGGTCCGCGGTCAAGGGCAAGCTGAAGAAGGCGCAGGACTCCATCCGAGGCTCGATCACGAGCAAGGGCGGCAAGATCCAGGCGCAGATGCAGTCGGCGTACAACGGCATCCAGGCGACCGTCCCGGCCACCCAGCTCGATGCCGTTGCAGATCTCCCCGGCGTCGTGGCCGTCCACCCCGTGCGTACCTACGAGCTCGACAACTCGGTCTCGGTTCCCTATCTCGGCGTCCCGCAGGTGTGGGAGAACACCGGGTTCACGGGCGAGAACGTCAAGGTGGCCATCATCGACACCGGCATCGACTACACCCACGCCGGCTTCGGCGGACCGGGAACGGTCGCCGCCTACGAGGCCGCGGCCGCGACCTCCGACCAGCCCGCCGACCCGGCCCTGTTCGGGCCGAACGCGCCGCGGGTGAAGGGTGGCATCGATCTCGTCGGCGATGACTACAACGCCGACCCCTCGGCTGCGGACTATCAGCCCGTTCCTCACCCCGACGCCAACCCGCTGGACTGCCAGGGGCACGGATCCCACGTCGCGGGCACGGCGGCCGGCTCCGGCGTGCTCGCGGACGGGTCCGGGTACACCGGTCCGTACGACTCGACCACGCCTTCGCAGCAGTTCCGCGTGGGCCCGGGAGTCGCCCCCCAGGCGGACCTCTACGCCGTGCGGGTGTTCGGCTGCGGCGGATCGACCGACGTGGTGGTACCGGCGATCGACTGGGCCGTCGCCAATGGCATGGACGTCATCAACATGTCCCTCGGATCCTCGTTCGGGCGCGGTGACGACCCGGACGCCGTGGCCGCGAGCAATGCCGTCGGTGCGGGTGTCGTCGTCGTCGCCTCGGCGGGCAACGCCGGACACAACCCCTACCTCACCGGCTCGCCCGGCACGGGTGACGGCGTGATCGCCGTCTCGGCGGTCGACAGCGCCGTGAGCTTCCCCGGCGCCGTCATCACGATGGGCGCCAACGACGTGGAGGCGATCAACGCCAACGGCGCCTCGCTCGACGGCATCGGGCCGATGTCGGTCGTCCGGGTCACCGATGATCCCGCCACGGCGGAGAACGAGGCGATCGGCTGCTCCGTGGAGGCCTTCACGAAGGCCGGGATCGTCCCCGGCGGCGACCAACTCGCCGTCGTGCAGCGCGGCGATTGCGCCCGCGTCGCCAAGGCGATCTACGGCCAGGAGGCGGGCGCCTCCGCCGTGGTCATGGTCAACTCCACCGACGACCTCCCCCCGTACGAGGGGCTCATCAGCTCGAACCCCGACACCGGAGAGGACGTCCTGGTCACGATCCCGTTCTTCGGGGTCCGCTCCTCCGACGGCGACAAGTTTGTCGGCACGGCCACCTCCTTCGCCCCGGTCACCCTCGCCAACCCCGCCGGACGCGGCTACGGCGACTTCACCTCGGCCGGTCCTCGGTCGGGCGACAGTGCGATCAGCCCCGACGTGGCGGCGCCCGGCGTATCGATCTCCTCGGTCGCCGTCGGATCCGGAAACGGTGCGGGCATCCTCTCGGGAACCTCGATGGCCGCACCTCACGTGGCCGGTGTCGCCGCCCTGACGGTGCAGTCGCATCCGTCGTGGACGGCACCGCAGATCTCCGCCGCGATCGTCTCGACCGCCGACCCCGACAAGGTCGCCGGTCAGCGCTTGACGCTCGGCGGCGTGGGTCTGGTCGACACGGCGCAGGCCGTGGCGACCCAGGTGACCGCCACCGGTGATGCCTTCCGCACCGAGAGCGGCTGGGCGCGTGAGTCGGCGCTGAGCTTCGGCTTCCAGGAGTCGGCGCTCGGCTTCGGCGGAGTGAAGACCGTCACCGTCACCAATCACGGAAAGAAGTCGGTCACCTTCAGCGTGAAGGCGACGCCGAGCGCGGAGTCGCGCAAGGCCGTCGTCAAGCTCAGCCACAAGAAGATCACGGTCCGCGGAGGCGGGACCGCCAAGCTCGTGGTCGGCGTGGCCGCCTCGGCGAAGGACGTGCCCACCTCGGTCGTCGCCGGAGATCAGTACGGCTTCTACGAGATCTCCGGCGATGTCGTCCTCACCTCCTCCGACGCGACGCTGCGGGTCCCGTACCTGCTCGTGCCGCGCTCGAACAGCAAGGTGAGCGCCCACACCTCCGCGCTCTTCTCGAAGAAGGCCAAGATCACCGACGGCACGAAGAAGATCACGCTGCGCAACACGCTCGGCGCGCTCGACGCCGGTGCCGACGTCTACACGTGGGGTCTGTCCGACAAGAAGGACGCAACGAAGGCGCTTCCCGACACCGGGTACGACCTGCGTGCCGCCGGCGTGCAGTCGTTCGCCGACGGCGACGATCACTTGCTGGTGTTCGCCGTGAACACGCACAAGCGCTGGTCCAACGCGGCCAACAACGAGTTCGACGTGCTCCTCGACGTCGACCGCGATGGCACGCCGGACTGGATCGTGTTCTCGTACGATTCCGGCGCGGTGCGCAACAGCGACATCAACGGCGTCACGGAGGTCTTCGCGCAGGAGATCGCGACCGGCAAGCTGATCGCGACCGGCTTCCTCGCGCAGGCGCCCACCGACAGCAGCACGATCCTGCTGCCGGTGTGGGCCAGCGACGTCTCGGTGGACGGAGCGTTCGACTACACCGTGCAGTCGTTCAGCATCACGTCGGACGGCGAAGATGCGTTCTCGTCGACGGCGACCTACGACCCGGACGCTCCCGCGGTGAGCAATGGTCAGGCGGTCACCGTACCGAAGCGCGGAAGCGCGAACGTCTCCGTGGACGTCGACGCGGACGCGTACGCGACCCAGAAGCCCCTGGGCTCCATGGTGGTCGTGTACGACAACAAGTCGGGCGCGAGCGAGGCTCTCCTCGTCCCGATGAAGTAGGCCGATCACGAGGAGGGGCGGCGCGCGCGCACCGCCCCTCCTCCGTGTGATCGGGAGGGTGCGCTCAGCGCGAGCAGAGGCGGGGAGCGTCGCCGTCGCCGAAGCGATAGTCGTAGGTGGCGCCAGCTGCCGTCACGACGACGCGCATCCCCTCGACGCGGGCCTGGGTGTAGGACTGTCCCGGGCTCGGGCAGCCCAGGGAGCCGTCGTTGAAGGTGAGCCGCTCGGCGGACACCAGCACCGGCTCCTCGGTGATGCCGCGAGCGGTGAGGTCGGCGCGGATCGCGGCCCATCGGACAGGCGGAACCTCCGTGGCAGAACCCGATGGCCCGACGGGGCCCGGGGCCGTCGTCTGGAAGGACGGTCGGGGGGAGGGACCGGCGGGTGTCGGCGCGTTCATGGGACCTCCAGGGCTGCAGGCGGCAAGAACGAGGCACAGCACGCCCACACCGACCACCGTGCCGATCGTGCGCATGATTCCTCCTCGATCGGTGCCAGGCTACGCCGCCTCACGGGAGATCGGTGGGCGACGGCCGATCAGCGCACCAGGGCCTCACCGGCGCGAATCGCCACGGACACTCGGTTCTGGGGTGGGGGGAAGACGCACACGTAGTGGTCTGAGAACGCGCACGGCGGGAGGTAGGCGCGGTGGAAGTCCACGTCCACACGGCCATCGGCGTCGGGGGCGGGCAGTTGCAGGAAGCGGAACCGGTAGCTCTCCGTGCCGCTTGTCAGGTCGGAGAAGGCGAGGAAGAGCGTTCCGTCGGGGCGCACCTGCGCCGCGAGGGAGAGTCGGACGCCCTCGAGGTCGAGGTCGACCTCCGCTCCGTACACCGAGCTGGCCACGTGGCCGTCGACCGCTTGCGTCGACCGCGTGTGAGCGGCGAGACGGACGGTGGCCGCGATCGCGGATCCGGGGGTGTGCGGGAACCGCTCGATCGCGGAGATACCCCGTTCCACTGCCGCCGCAGGATCGAGCACCCGCAGGGCCGCCATGCCGTCGCGCGCGAAGCCGCGGAGGAGCAGCTGCCCCTCCCGGTGTTCCTCGCCGATGCGCAGAATGACTCGGCCGCCCGGCAGATCGCCGATGACGCGTTCCCCGTCGGCATGCCAGAGGCCCGGAGCGTCGGCGAACTCACGGGGGGTGTCGTCCAGCCAGTGGGTCGCGCGGAGCGAGGCAATGCCGTCGCGCCCCCAGACGAGGCGGTCCCTCGCGGACACCCAGGCGGCATGTGCTGTCGCCGCGGTGCGTGCCCGCTCCGGCGATGGGGGCGCTTCCATGTCGTCGATTGCCTCTCTTCTCGTCGGTCTCGGCTGCTCACGTCGATCCTCGCTGTCTCCGACGGAGATTCACACGGTCCTCACGTCGATCGGAGCGCATCCAGGACGTTTTGTGACGCCGCGCGACAGATCGATACATTCTGTTACACCATCGAAATGCGGGTATCAATAGCATGCCCCTATGGATGAATCCGGCGCGGTCGATGTCGACGCACTGACGCGCGCCCTCGACGTCCATTCCCTCCGCATCCTCGTCGCGATCGATCAGACCGGGTCGATCAGCGCCGCGGCCCGCTCGCTCGGATACACCCAGCCCACCATCACGCAGCACGTGCAGCGGCTGGAGGCGAGGCTGGGAGCCAGCCTCGTCGCCCGCACGGCAAGATCGGCGCGTCTCACCCCGATCGGTGCGTTGCTGGCCGCGCACGCACCGCGCATCGACGCGAGCCTTACCGCCGCCGCGACCGAACTCGCTCGTCTGCTCGGCCGCCGCGCGGATGCGGTGCGTTTCGCGGCCCCCGCCGAGGCCATCGGCCCCATGCTGGCTCCGGCTCTGGGTCGGCTGGCCGACGCGGGTGCCGAGATCGAGGTCGGCATCACCGAGGCGGCCGATGCGGCGGACGCGCTCGCGATGATCCGAGACGGCCGTGCGGACATCGCCCTCGTCTCGGCGGTCGGCGAGCGAGCCCGTCGGAGCACCGCGGCGCGGGCGGCGGGACTGCGCTCGACGTTCCTGTTCGCCGAGGAGATCGTTGCGCTCACGACCCTCGACGTCCACGCCGAGGCCTCGCGAGTCGAGCCGTCGGTCCTCGCCGCGCACCCCTGGATCACGGGTCGAGGCACCGCCACGGCTCCGGTCGCCGAGATGCTCGGCCGCGGCGCGGACACCCGGGATCTGACCGTGTCGCTGCCCGACGCCGCGATCGCGCTCGCGTCGCGGGGAGTGGGCACGGCGTTCCTGCCCGAGGGTGCGCTGGCCGGTGTCGATCTCCCCGAGCACGTCCGCACACTCGGACTCCTGCCCGCCGTGACGCGTCGCACGTCCGCCGTCACCCTGGACGAGGCCGCCTCGATCCCGGCCGTGGCAGAGGCGCTGCGTGCCCTGGCCACCCACCGGCTGCCGACGACGGGAGTCGACGCCGTCGTGGATGCGCGCCGTCGCTCTGCCGGACATCGCGCCCGATTCGTGTCGTACCCCGCACCGCACCGCACCGAACTCTCACCCACCCTCGCAGAGGAGCACCCTGACATGTCCCTGACCGCCACTCGCCTCGCGCAGGCGGGAGCCGCAGCCGCGGCGTCCGTGCTGCTGCTGACCGCCTGCACCACCGGTGCCCCGCCGGCCCCGACCGCGACCGTCGGGGCCGACACCGGTGCCGAGATCGACAGCGTCACCGTCGCTCTGCCCGGATCGCTCTCGAGCCTCTACGTCGGACAGGAGGCCGGAATCCTCAACTACTACATCGCCTCGATCGTCCAAGAGGGGCTCGTCTCGATCGACGCGCAGGGTCGCGTGCAGCCGGGCCTGGCGGAGTCGTGGACGCAGACGGACGACGTCACCTACGTCTACGAGCTGCGTCCGGACGCGCAGTTCCAGGACGGCACTCCGGTGACCGCCGACGATGTCGTGTTCAGCCTCGAGGAGGCCCGCGACGAGAAGGTCTCTCCCGGGCTCACCTACTATCTGACCAACGTCGACACGATCGAGAAGACCGACGACGCCGAGGTCACCATCACCCTGAAGGACCCCGATCCCGCCTTCGCCGCCAACATGAGCACGGGAGGGGCCGCCTTCATCACCTCCCGGGCGTTCTGGGAGGAGAACGACGGGAAGGTCGGCACCTCGAAGTCGCTCCTGCTCGGCACCGGGCCCTACCGGGTGACGGAGTTCGTCCCCGACTCGCACGTGACGATGGAACGCGTCGACACCTGGTGGGGAGAGCTGCCCAAGGTGAAGGAGATCAAGGTCACCTTCGTCCCCGACGAGTCGACCCGTCTGCTGGCGGCCCAGGCCGGCGACATCGACGTCGCCTTCAACGTTCCGCTCGCGCAGTCGTCGCAGTGGGAGAAGCTCGACTCGATGCGGGTCGACTACATCAACGACCTCTCCTACGTGGGTCTCTACTTCAACACGAGCGTCGCGCCCTTCGACGACCCCAAGGTCCGGGAGGCGATCGCCCACGCGGTGGACCGCGACGCGTACGTGAAGTCCTTGCTGCGCGGTCACGGCGAGGCGGCGACCGCCATCATGACGCCGGAGTCGCTGGGCAAGGCCTACGACGCCGAGGCCGCACGCGACAAGCTCGCCGCGATCCCGCAGTGGGACTTCGATCTCGAAGCGGCGAAGGCGGCTCTGGCCGCGTCCACGAAGCCCGACGGGTTCGAGGCCGAGATCCTGACCCCCAACACGGGCCCGCAGATCGGGTCCGCCGCCCAGGCCCTCTCGCAGAGCCTCGCCGACATCGGGATCACCCTGAAGGTGCGCGAAGTCCCGATCGAGGAGTGGCTGGCCAGTCTCGATGCGTCGGGCGATCACGGCATCAACGTCATGTGGTACTTCTCCACGCTCGGGGATCCCGCCGAGGTGCCCAGCTACCTGCTGGGCGCAGGCAACCCGGCGGCCTACGACAACCCCGCCGTCACCGACCTGCTGACCAAGGCCGGGGCGACATCCGACCCCGCCGAGCGGGTGGACGTTCTGATCCAGGCCGAGACGCTGCAGGCGAAGGACGTCATCAACGTCCCGTTGTGGTGGGGGCAGTCGGCGACGGCGTTCGCGAAGGACCTCGGGATCAAGGACTACAGCTCGTTCGCCTTCATCTCCTCATGGCCGACGCAGCTGTACCGCGCGGCGGCGCAGTAGAGACCGGCTCGTGACTTCTGCGTCGATCTTCCGGGCACGCGCGGCGCGGGCACGTCCTCTCGGACGTCTGCTCGCGGTGCGCGTGCTCGGCACGGTGGGGGTGCTGCTGGCGCTGTCGATCGTGATCTTCTCGCTCATGTACCTGGCCCCCGGCGACATCGTGAAGAACCTGCTCGGCAACCGCCCGGTGACCCCGGAGGCGGTGGCCGCCGTCCGTGCGCAGTACCACCTCGACGACCCGGTCGTGATCCAGTACCTGCGCTGGCTCGGCGGCTTCGTCACGGGAGACCTGGGCACCTCCATCCGGCTGCAGCTCCCGGTGGCCGATGCGATCTCGTCCCGTCTGGGGCTCACGCTCTCCCTCTGCGGCCTGGCGTTCGTGTGCGCGCTCGCCGTCGCGATTCCGCTGGGCGTTCGCAGCGCCGTGCGCCCGGGTGGTGCCGTGGACCGGGTGGCCAACGTCTTCGCCATCGTGGGGCTCAGCGCGCCGACGTTCGCCATCGGACTGCTGCTGCTCTACGCCTTCGCCTACTACCTGCCGGTCTTCCCCGTCTACGGGGCGGGGGACGGCGGTGTCGACACCCTCCGGCACCTGGTGCTCCCGGCCTTCACCCTCGCCCTCGGCCTCGGAGCGATCGTCCTCAAGCTCACGCGCACCGCGATGCTGCGGGAGCTGGCCTCGGACTACGTGACCTCGGCGCGCGCCCGGGGGCTGTCCGAGCGCACCGTGGAACGTATCGCGCTACGCAACGCCGCCATCCCGATCGTCACGGGGGCGAGCCTCGTACTCACCTTCCTGGTGGGCGGGACGGTCCTCGCGGAGACGACGTACGCCCTGCCCGGACTCGGCACGCTCCTCCAGGACTCCGTGCTGTTCAAGGACATCGCCGTGGTCCAGTCCCTCACCCTCCTGGTCGCCGTCGTGATCGCCGTGATCGCGCTTCTGGCCGACCTCGCCTATCTCGTGCTCGACCCGCGGGTACGCACCGCCCGGAGGCCGTCATGACCGCCGCCATCGAACTGCTCTCCACCCCCACCCGCCGCCGCGCGCCCTGGGCGATCGTGGTCGTGGTCGCCTTCCTCGTCGTGGTGGCGATCACCGTCGCGGTGGGCGGTCTCCTCTATCCCGACGCCATGCGGCAGGACATCCTCGCGAGCCTCCTGCCGGCGGGAAGCGACGGGCATCTCCTCGGAACCGACGAGCTCGGGCGAGACGTGTGGGCGATGACGGTCGCCGGAGCGGCGTCGTCGATCGTCGGACCCGTGTGCGTCGCCCTCGGATCCATGCTCTTCGGCATCGTGTTGGGCACCCTGGCCGGCTACGAGCGCGGGTGGCTCGACTTCCTCATCGGGCGCTGGACCGATCTCCTCCTGGCCCTGCCGGTGCTCCTCGCGGCGATCGTCGTCTCGGGCGTGCTGGGAGGCGGCTACGGCGTCACGGTCGCGCTGCTGATCGTCCTGTTCTCCCCGTCGGACATCCGCATCGTGCGTGCGGGCGTCTTGGAGCAGACGGCGCGGCCCTACATCGAGGCGGCCCAGATGCTGTCGCTGTCGCGGTGGCGCGTGATGTTCCGCCACATCCTCCCCAACGTCTCCACCTTGATCATCACGAACGTCATGCTCAACACGGCCTTCGCGCTGGTGGCGTTCTCATCGCTGTCCTTCCTCGGGGTGGGAGTCGCGCCCGGCACCGCCGACTGGGGGAGGCAGCTCACCGACAATCGCGCGATCATGTTCGACAATCCGGCCGCCGTCATCCTCCCGGCCGTATTGATCATCCTCGTGGCCTGTGCGGTCAACGTATTCGGCGATTGGCTCGGCGAACGCCTCTCACGGACGGGAGCGGCCGCGTGAACGGCGTACGCATCGAGGAGCTGTCGGTCGTGGGGCCGGCGGGGCAGGTGGTGGCACCGTTCGGCGCCGAGGTGGCAGCCGGGCAGATGCTGGCCCTGATCGGTGAGTCGGGATCGGGAAAGACGCTCTCGGCGAAGAGCCTCGTGGGCCTCCTTCCGCGCGGGTTCCGGGCTCGCGGTCGCATGAGCATCGGGGAGCGCACGATCGAGCTGTCCGCGCGCGCCGACCAGTGGCGCGGGATCCGGGGGCGGATGGTGGCGCTGCTGCTGCAGGATCCGTTCACGAGTCTGTCCCCCGTCCACCGTTGCGGTGACCAGATCGCCTGGACGATCGAGGCCGCTCGCGGTGCGCGGATGGCTCGGTCGGAGCGTCGCGACGCGGTCGCGCGGAGCCTCGCGGAGGTGAACCTCCCCGAACGCGTCATCCGCGCCTACCCGCACCAGTTGTCGGGAGGGATGCGACAGAGGGTGGCGATCGCCGCCGCCGTGGCGAGCGATCCTCAGCTGCTCATCGCGGACGAGCCCACGACGGCCCTCGACGCATCGAATCAGGGGGAAGTGCTCGATGCGCTGCGGTCGCTCCAGGACACGCGGGGACTTCCGATCGTCCTGATCTCGCACGATCTCGGCGTCGTGCGGGGACGGGCCGACGAGGTGCTCGTCATGCGGCACGGCGACATCGTGGAGCGGGGACGTACTGCTTCGGTGCTCCACGATCCCCAGCACCCCTACACCCGTGCGCTCGTGGCAGCCGACCCGGCTCTCGCACCCGCACCCGCCGAGCGAGCCACCCCGCGGTCGGAGCGCGAGGTGCTGGTGAGCGTCCGGGGAGTCGAGAAGGCCTTCGGTGAGCGGACCGTGCTGTCGGACGTGGACCTGGAGATCCCGACCGGCGTCATCGCCGGGATCGTCGGGGAGTCGGGCTCCGGGAAGTCGACGCTCGCCCGGTGCATCGCGGGGCTGGAACGGGAGGACGGCGGGGTGATCTCCTTCGCGGGAGCCCCGCTCGCGCCCGGCCGAAGGTCCCGCACGCCCGGGCAGATGCAGATCGTCTTCCAGGATCCGTACTCCTCGCTCAACCCGATGATGACGATCGGAGCGATTCTCCGTGAGGCGCTGCGGGCCGTTCCCGGGGCGACCGACACGGTGGCGGGGCTCTTGGAGACGGTGGGCCTGCCTGCCGAGTTCGCCACCCGGAGGCCTGCCGACCTTTCCGGCGGACAACGCCAGCGCGTGGCGATCGCGCGGGCGCTTGCTCCCCGTCCGCGTCTGCTCATCTGCGACGAGTCGGTGTCCGCCCTGGACGTCTCGGTCCAAGCGCAGATCCTCGAGCTCTTCCGACGGCTGCGCGACGAGCGCGGCATCACCCTGCTGTTCATCTCTCATGATCTGGCGGTCGTGCGCACCCTCGCCGACACCGTCACGGTCATGTGGGAGGGGAAGGTCGTCGAACACGGCGCCTGCGCCGATGTGCTCGGAGCTCCCCGGCATCCTTTCACCCAGACCCTCGTCGCCGCTGCCCTCCTGGAGAGCACCGGCGGTCGTCGTCACGACGGAGAGACCACCTCATGACCCAGCTCGCCACCGATGTCGTCGTCCATGAAGAGTGGGAGGAGATCCGCGCTCTCGTGGACGGGCTCGCCGAACGCGTCGGGGAAGAGCGAGCACAGCGATGGAGCGCTCCCCGCGGGGCGTACCGCCCGGCCCTGGTCACCGTGACGGAGGGCGGCGAGGTCGTCGCCGCGGCCCTGGAGACCGGCCGCCCGGCCACCGCGGGCACGACGGCGGTCGATCCGTGGTGGCGCGACGAGTCAGTCGGCGCCGCGCTCGTCCGCGCGCTGCGGGACCGCGCCCGCGCCCGGGACGACATCGCCCTGAAGTGGAGCTCTCCGGAGGAGCTTCCTCCCTTCGCGGCGGAGGCGGGCTTCGTTCCGCTCCGGCGGCCTTACGGCGCTGTCGGCACGCAGTCGACACTCGGCGCGGTGCTGTGGCTCCGTCATCTTCCGCACGCCGAGCCCGGGTACTACGCGCAGACGACCCTGTTCACCTGTGGTGCCGTCGCCTCCCTCATGGGCGCTGGGCTCCGCGGCGTCGAGGGGTTCGCGGGCGACTCCCAGGACCGTGACGTCGAGCTCGGGTTCTGGCGACTAGCGAGCAACTACCCCGCGTGCGAGCCGTTCGGTCTCGCGGTGACGACGGCCGAGCACGTGGGCACGTCCGCCGTCGAGGTGAGTCTGGATCACGACGGACCGGTCCTCGTGGAGAACTACACGGGGTTCGAACTCGACTTCCGGTCCGAGTTGCAGGCCGAGTCGCGACGCCGCGCAGAAGAGCTGGGCATCGTCGTCAGCGGTGTCCGAGTGGGCGTCGAGGAGATCGCGCGACGGGTCGCCGGCGGCGACCTCGCCCTCCTCCTCATCGACGAGGAGCCGATGCACGGCGAGCATGGACCGCATTGGGTGCTCGCTCACGCCTCCGACGGGGTCGACGTGGTGATCGTGGAAGACCCCTGGATCAACCGCGACACGGGCGAGACGTGGGTGGACACCCACGAGCTGCCGGTGCGCCTTGCCGACCTCGACCGGCTCGTGCGTTGGTCTGACGAAGGGTACCGGGGCGTGATCTTCATCGGCCGGGACGAGGCGACCGCTTCTCACTGAGGTCGGCGGAGGCGGGAGAGCTCAGTCCCAGTCGAGATAGTCCTCGATGACGGCGGCGGTCTCTCCGGCGTGCGTGGCGGCGAACAGGTGTCCGGCGCCGTCGATCGTCACGACGCTCACGAGCCCCGGCGCCGACTCCCGCAGGGCTTCGCCGTTGGCGGGCGGGGTGACCTCGTCGTCGCCGCCCTGGAGCACGAGGACGGGGATGTCGGGAGCGAGCTCCGCTTCGGCCGGCACGTCGGCCTCGACCGCGAGGAGCAGCACCCCGTTGACGCGATCGTGATGTGCCCGGGCGACGGCGCGGGCCACGGTGCCGCCGAAGGCGTGACCACCCACCCAGGCGTCGGCGATGCCCAGGTGATCCATGACGTCGACGACGTCCTGGGCAGCCTCGAGGAGCGTCGTCCCTTCGTCGGCACCCGAGTGGCGAGAGCCCACGCGGACGATGCGGAAGTCCTCTTCGAGGATCACGTGGGCGAGGGTGCCCAGGTGCACGGGGTCGATGCCCTTGCCGGGGATGAGCACGAGGGCCGGTCCCGCCCCCTCGTCGACGTAGGGAATGGCCCGGCCGTCGGGCTCGAAGATGTGGCGGTCTGTGTCAGTCATGGATCCCTCTCGCGCGGTGCGTGTCCCGACTCACAAGCCTCCGTCATCGGGGGCGCGCGGGGCAAGTCGATGCCAGCGCGCTGACGGCCTCAGGCGCGGTGCTTCGCAGCCCCCGCCGTCTCCACCCGATCGATCGTGCACTGAACGGCGGCCGGCACCCGCTTCTCGATCGCGGCGTGCAGGGCGTTCCCTCCCCGCCACTGGTCGAGGTCGATCACCAGGATGTCTCCCTCTGCCGCCATGAAGACCCAGGTGCGATGCTTCTGTGAGTATGTGGCCAGCACCAGGTCGGAGAAGGGCGCCTCGAAGATCCCCTCGTCGTCGATGACCGCGACCCGCTCGGGATCGACCATCACCTGAGCGCCGCGGGCGCCACGGAACGTGCGTCCGTTGAAGATGTCGGTGGAGTCCTTCATCGCGTGCGCGAACAGCTCCCGCTTGGTCATCGATGTCAGGGTCGAGGAGGAGCCTTCTGCGGGAGCGAGGCCGAGAGCCTCGGTCACCTGGTCGTCGCTGTCGGCCTGGAGATCGTCGCCGAATGTGACGAACAGGGAGTCGAGCCCTCCGGCGATCACCCGTCGGACATCATCGGCGGTGACGGCGCACACGGCCGGGGGTGGGGAGACGTCGCCGTGGAGGCGGCGGCCTCGGAGGGTGCTCGTGACGAGCCCGTCGAGGTCGGCGGCCTGGGCTCCCGGGTCCTCGTCCTCCATGTTGTAGCGGAGGATCTGCGCGGCCACCGTGTCGGCGCTCGGCCCCTCTGCGCCCAGCGCACGCAGGACGCCGACCGCTTCTGTGGCGGCCTCCAGCGCATTCTCGGGGCGCGGATCGAGGGCGTAGCAGTCGAGCCGGTGCGCCGCGTCGATGACGGTGGAGAACGGGTCGACGGAGTAGATGAGGTGGCGCTCGGTGCGCAACGTGTCGAAGAGTGCGTCGTGGATGAGGGCGCCGGCGATCGTGCGCGCCGCCCGATCGTCGCCGCTCAGCATGACCGAGAGAGCCACCGGCGTCGTGCCGTTGACGACCCACATCCCGTTGCGGATCACGCGCGGAGCCGGGCGAGGCGGGAGGGAGCGGGCTTCCGGCAGGCCCACATCGAGGCCCTCGGGCACAGGACCCGTGAATGACAGGGCGGCGTTGCCCGCGTGCAGCCAGGTCTCGGCGAAGGCCAACGCCTCGGCGCGAGTGAGGGAGCGATGGGCAGGCGACCCGAAATCCAGCAGCCCCACCGACTGGTTTCCGAAGCGGTCGATCAGGTGCCCTCGGCCGGGCCGCTCGTCGTCGTCGCCCAGCTCGGTGCTGATGATGCGCTGCTGCTCGGCGACGTCGGCGTCGGAGACCTCGGCGAGCGTCGAGACGGCGCGCGCCACTCGGTTGAGGAAGTCGGCCACGGCAGACGGCGGGCCCTGGGCGAAGAAGCTGATGGTCTCGTCGCTCGTGGTGGCGTTGTGGACGACGTCGACCCGTCCGACCCGCGCCATCACGAGGTGCTCCAAAAGGTGCGCCGTTCCGGCGGTGCGCGCCGTCTCGTCTCGGAGGCCGATCCCGAACGTCAGGGCTCCCTCGAAGGTCGTGCGGATGTCTCGCGAGTAGGTCGGCAGCCCGCAGACCTCGCTGAACTCGATGGGGGGAGCGGCCATGAGGCTCATTCTCGCGGGGGATGGGCGTGGGCGCGAGTGTGACTCACCGGCTGTCGTCGGGGCCGGGCGGATCATCGTTGGACGGTGTGGCGTCGCTTCCCCGCCGGCGGAGGAACGTCACCTCTTGGTGAAGTCGCGCTCCCCCCAGAACGATCGCGAGGAACCCCAGGACGGTCGTCACGATGCGCACCCACGGCGGCGCGCCCGGGAAGAGCGTGATCGGAAGGGCGAACAGGAAGGTCGCCCCGATGAAGCACCAGACCGCGATCATCGCCGGCGGGTCCGGTGGGATCTCCTGCTGATCGGCCGAATGGCCGTCGTGCGGGGCGCTCACGTCTTCTCCTCGCGGTCCTCTTCTTGTTCCCCACGGTAGGACGCGGCGGTTCAGTGCGCCTCCCTCTGGTGGGGGACATCGCGCGGTGCGTTCCGCAGGCTCCGTGCGATTCGGAGCGAGATCGGAAGGTGCCCGGCGGCGAGGTAGTAGTCAGCGGAAGAGAAGCTCTCGGAGCTCGGCGACCACATCGCTATCGCGCTCGCCGAGGTGGTGGGAGACTACTGTCGGGTGTGCACGCATGGTCTCAGCGATATCGAAGTTCACCACTTCTGGGTTCACGCACCGGAAGTCAGGATATAGTCGCCATAGTTTCAGCAGACGCGATGCTAGCACCGCTTGTGCCTCTGAGATCGTTGTCGATTTCCAACGAGGGGCAACAAGCGAGAACTCTCGATGTCGAATCTGCCGCTGAGCCTGTAGCGGATCCACGATATTGCCTCCTTCAACTGGCCAGGCGACCGCGTTTATGCTGACATCGAAAAAGGCGAGCATCTCCTCTAGGCTCGGGAATCCTTGGTAGAAGCTCTCGGGTGCGAACAAGTCCACACTCAGTCCCCCCCTACCCAGCTTCAGGTTTCCATAGCGGTTGGGATTGACGTCGAAACCCGGCACTCCATACCGTCGAGCACGTTGCAAGTCCGCGAGAGTGCACACAAGGTCCAGATCCTTGGACGGCCGGCGCGCAGACGTGAGGGCGTCTCGCACAAAGCCGCCCACAACGTATCCTTTGGGAAACGCGTCGCGAAGTCGATTTAGTAGGTCGAGCGTGACCACGTCCCCGTTCGCCCTATCAGCAACGAGATCAACTTTCACTAACCGGCCTCGCTCCGTGAACTTTTGACCGCGACACGCACCACCGAAATGAGATCCCAGCGAATACCATCGAAGCGTCTGGTTACGATTGATGAATCGAGAAGACGAAGCATCTCCGGAGAAATCTTCCACTGAACGGCGGAGTCGAAAACGACTTCCCTGACCCCGGCTGCCGTCAGTAATCGCGCGCAACGATAGCACGGCTGATGAGTCACGTAGATCGTAGCCCCCTGGGTGGAGACGCCGCGTCGGGCGGCATCGACCAGGGCTGCTACCTCCGCATGGATCGCGCGCTCGACATCGATCAAGCCGAGAGTTGTGCCGAGAATCTCCTCCCACTGATCAGGCGCTCGGCCCACGTCGCCACCGATCCATGCGGTCTCGACGAGGGATCGCCGGTCGAGACCCGGAACGCCTGCCGTCACGAAGTCGCGAGTGTCGGTTGAGTCATCGGACCAGGCGAGCCCCCCGCCCAATACGGGTACCTCGTTCGCGCCGACCGCCAGTAATGAGTTGCTATGGACCAGCGCGGAGCCAACCGACATTCGTATCGACGAGCTGCGTTCCGCTGCTGATCGCGCAAGCATCATCCAATACTCATCCGGAACAGGGGTTACGCCGGGCCTCCGAAACAACGCTCCAATGATTCGGTCGAGCAGGCGTTCCAAGGGTTCCCCAACACCCATCCGCGCTATGCTGATCGCAGGGCCGTCGGTCTGGGCTCCGATCTGCACCTTGCCGACCGGCATCGCTACTTCGATCGTATCGCCGTGTTCCGCGACATTGACGGATTGGACCGAGCGGAGATGCCGGACCGCCCAGCGAAGTTCCTCCCGAGTTGTACCTTCGATTTCTAGCCTCATGAGCCATCCGCCGATCGACTCAATCGCACGACGCACAAGTGGTGGTCGGACGCAGTTGGGACTACTCTTGTCCGGTCAATACGGAACGGAGAACCAACGAGAACGTCGTCATGGGACTGACCCGATGCTCGAGTGGGGGCATCGTTGACGGCGCTCGTGATACCGCCTCTCGTCAAGGCCGAGGGGGACAGGCGCAGGGAAACTGGTCCGTTGAAATCGCCTGCGATAATCACAGGCAAGTTGGTTCGCTCCAGAATACTCTCACTCAACTGGTGCCATATTCGTCGTGCCGCGGGGTGATCTTCGTCCAGCCCGAAGATGTGAAACGGGAGCAGGTGAACGGACGAAAACGAAAAGCACCCGTCGGGGTGGTCCACTAGTGCAGTCAGGGAACCCTTCTCGAAGACGTCGTATAGAGCGTGGCCTTCGGTAAGCGATGTCGGAGGGTGGCGAGCGTGGCGTTTCACAGCTTCGGTAATGCGCCACCTACTCAGCACGGCCAGGCCCGTCTCGTCATCGTCGGCGCCGATGCCCCAGTATGCTGAGTGTGGCAGTCCTAGCCGAGCGCCGATCGCGAGTGCAAGGCGCGCGCCGCCCTCATCGGGGAACTCTTGAAGCGCGATTACGTCCGGCGCGTAGGACGCTACCGTCCCTGCATAGTCGATGCTTACACCGCCGACTGATTCTCCGCCGTGCACATTCCAAGTCGCCACCGTAATCGCCTTCATCTGATCCGCCCGTTCACGGCCGCGAGGAGGCCGTAGTAGGTCACGTAGGTCGGTGCGACGCCGGAGTCCCAGACCCACACGCCCTGTCGGTAGCGTGACCACGACTCCCGAAGAGCACGCTCGGCACCAGGAGAGCCGCCTCGCCCCGCTTGGCTCAATGCCGTCGAGACTAGGGCGGCGGTGAAGTGGCGGGGCACATTGACCTCTTCCCGGCCCGGAGATGGATATCGAACCAGCTTGGTTACTTCGTTGCTCAGGGAAGCGTCCTGCAGCCAGTCAAGAGCCCCACCCAGCACGGTTCCGAATGAGTGTGGGAGTTGGCTTTCGGTTCGCGCATAACTCTGGAGCGCAAGCACCGCATGCGCCGTACGAGCGGAGGAAGGTGTTCCGCCGTCGTGCTCGAACAGAGTCTCCGCCCAACAGTACCTCCCGTCATCCATTTTGAGAGCGCCGTCGAGAAGGCGCTGGGCAACTCGATGGACTTGTCGCGGGTCGACTTCGAGGAATCGAGATTCCTCCAGCACCGTCGAGAGGACATAGGAGTCGGACTCAATCATCGGGTCCGACCCGCCAGAGAGTGCGGATTCGATGGTCTTGCTGGCGCGCGCAGTTGCTTCGTCTGCGCCCCACAACTGTACAAGGGTGGCGGCCACTATTGCGGTTACTTCGGGGCGAGATATGTCACCTTGGGATTGCGCGCTCCATCCACCGTCCGCGTTTGCCCTGCTCATGATCCAATCTCGAACTCCGGAGACCGAAACCCCGGGCCGCGCATAGCCCGTTAGCATGAGCGTGCGGAGAGCGAAGGCGCTTGACAGCGGGCTTGGTGCCTGAGCCTGTGGGTACTGCCCGAGGTAATGGCACCATCCGCCACCGCTCGATGCCGCCGAAACAAGTTCCTCCGCAACTCTATCGAAGTCAACGGGTGGGCTCACCCACGCTCTGCTTGCGGCGCCGACCGACGCCTCCTTTGCCTTGATCTGACTCTGCACGGCCCAAAGCGCCGCGGCGGCCGCAAGGGCGGTCATTGTCACGAGGAGGTACTTCGACCAGCCGTCGTCCGTATACAAGAAGTCGGGGGCGTAGTCAAATGTGACGTACCACACAAAAATGCCAAATCCTAGCGGGAGCCCCCGGAGTACCCGTTTGATCCATCGCCTCCGTAATGATTCAGGGTTCGTGCTCGAAGTGCCCACACTTGCTTGCGTCATCAGTTCAGCCGATCCAGTATGCGGCGCAGCGCATCATGAGCCTGGTCGACCGTGATGGCGTTGTCCTTTGCGTCGGGTACCGGCGCTCGGCTCGCAGGGCTATAGACCAATGATTGACGCTCACGAGACGAGCCAGTGAGAACCATCGTGATCACTCCTCCCTTGCTCTCGTCGTCGTTGATGCGGTGAATGTCGTGTGTCGACATCGTGTAGAGAGCAGACTCAGTGTGAAGAAGTTCATTCGTTCGCCGCAGCCGAACAGGTCGAGTGGCTCTTAACTCGCCAATGGAAGTACCCGTCGGTCGTATGTACCCGTATTCGTTTGCGGAATCTCCTTCGGGCGATATCTCGAACCGTGACTCCGCAACTGCTCCCACCACTACACGCGAAGCGAAGCCCCATCGATGATTGTGCGGATTTTCAGCACGACTCATTTCGGGCTCCCACACATGCAAGCGCAGTGCACAGGCATCAGTTCGGAGCAGCGTGAGCTTGACGAAGCCGTTGGCGTGTCGGTAGCCGTGTGCGGCCGCATTCTGCAACTTGTCCCGGTCGTTCAGCGTATCTCGAATCAGAACGAGCAAATCACCAAGCGTCGCTCGTTCCAGTATGCGCTGGAGCTCCTCGATCTCCTCAACCTGGGAACCATCAATCCCTCGATGATGTGCCCCGACATCCTGCTCCAGCCGCCTAACCAAGTGCGCCCCCAGACCATCTTCACGACGTTTACGAACATACTGGTACCGCGGGGCAAGGGCTGTCCAGATCGATGCCGTCGCGACGAATCAGTGCGACCCGCGCTCGGACGCACCGCCGCCGTATTCGCTGCCGTCGAGTGCGAGCGGAGGTCATGGACATCACGAGCCCGGCGCTCGGGGAGCTGCGGACGCACTGGATCATCACGAGATCAGCCCTCGATGTCGCCACCGCCGACGTCGGCGCTGAGGACGACGCCATCACAGGCCCCGTTCGGGTAGGTAGCTCTTTCACGCGCGTGCGGGGCGATGAGGAGCGCGAGCCCTAGGGCGTGTCTGACAAAGCGCGCGCCCAGGCGATGACGGTGTTGAGGACGATCGCGGCGCGGTAGTTCACGGCGTGCTTGTCGTACCGGGTGGCGAGCCCGCGCCATTGTTTGAGGTGGCAGTACCGCCGCTCGATCACGTTGCGGTTCTTGTAGTCGACGGCGTCGAGGCCGACGGGGCGGCCGCCGCGTGAGCCGCGGCGCTTGCGGTGCCCCTTCTGGTCGTCGGGTTCGGGGATGACGGCCTTGATCCTGCGGGCGCCCTAGGAGCCGCTGCACGCGGTGATCTCCGTCTACCGTGCCGCGACAGCGCTCAGCTTCCCGCCGCTCAAGCTCGTCGCGCACGCTCTCCCAGTCAGCCCGAGCTCCCCATCCGCCTCATGAGCAGGGGCCGCGACTTGGGTCTGGCACCCGAAGTCCTGATTCAGGAACCCCGACAGTCGCTAGCAGCAGATCCTAACAGCGCATACCAGCGGCCAACTCAGCCCGGCAGTCCGTCAATCGGTCACTGAGCGGCCGCATATCACGGCCCCAATCTGCCCACATCTTGCCCAGACTCGATGAGGTCTCGCGTGTTCTCGGGCAAAGACCTACGCATGTCCGAACCCTGGACAACGGTGGCGTCTGCGGGTGCCTGGGGATTTCGGAAATGGCTCTCCAACGCTCCGTAGCCAAGGTTCGCAGGCAAGAGGCGAAGCTCGCGACTACGGTGGCTGCACGCCGTTCGCCCTCGATGGCGAGATCCTCCGGTCAAGTTCAGACTCGTGGTGTAGTGAGGGGTTGTGCTCCTCAGCTCAAGGATGGTGTCGGTGACCTTCGGGATCTGAACGTCGATGGTGTCGACCGGGTGTCGAGGTCGCGATGCCGGTATCCAGTGCGCTGGGTCGTGCGGTCTGGGCGGGTCATGCCCCACGCCGTACCGACGACGGCGCCCGCGTCGGCCGACAGCAGCGCGATGATTATTGTCTGCAGCAGGTTGCGCATCAGGTCAGGCGACGCGTCGGCCAGGGCTCCAGCGGTCACGCGTGCAACAGCACCCCCGTCACGACCCCGAGCACCGCCTGCGCGGGGGTGAGCGGGGCGGTCACTGCACTGAACGGCGGCAGCACGAGCGACAGTGCCTGACCCAGTCGTTCGGCCGTCGCGAGCGGCCAGGCGACTCGAACCCGCGGGATCGGGCGGCGCGGCGGCCACCAAACGAGGAGGAGCGAGGGCGCGAACAGGATCAGGCTGAACGCGAGTCCGTACGGCGAGAACTCCACGGCTCGCACGCTACCGCGGGCCCGGCACCGACGCGGCAGACCCGGGCCGGAACATCTCGATGACCGAGGCGATGCCCCGACTACTGTCGAGAGCATGCCGGAAGTCGTCGAGTCGGGCGTCGTGCGCTTCTGCCGGGAGCGTCGGGGCGGAAAGCGCTGCACGCGTCCGCTCGGCCACGCGGGCCTCCATCGGCACCGCGAGATCATGTGGAGCGAAGCGGGGTCGGATCCCGCACGCTGCCCCGGCTCCGGCCGTGAGGCAGCGCCGGCCGAGCCACTCCCCGACGGGTATCCCGACGGGCGCGCCCTGTGCCCGGAATGCCTCCGGTTCATCGAGCGTGACGCGACCGGCGTGCTGGTGGCCCACGGGACGTCGGACGCGACGGAGTCGGATGCCGAGGTGACCCGGCGCCGCGCGTGGCTCAACACGCACGGCTGGTGAGCTCGCGCCGGGAGTGGACGCGACGGTCTACGGCGCCACGACGGGCTTCGGCGACGTGTACCGCTTCAGCCATCTGCGGTGATAGGCCGGACGGGCGGCTCCTGCGCCGGCATCGATGAGCACCGCGTAGGAGGACGTCAACCCGTCCCAGTCGTCCTCGGCCTCCTCGTGGCGACTGACGACCACCGCCTCTGCGAGGGCGTCTGACTTCCGGGTGTTGCAGGCGGCGTGGAGGGTCGTCAGATTGTCGAGGTCATTCGCACCGCCGCGGCTCAGAGCCAGCACATGGTCGGCTTCGGGGGCGAGTGCCCAGAAAACGGGATGGATCCGCCCTCGCTTGTAGTGCGCGTCATACGGCAGCTCCGCCGGATACAGATCGTGGAACGCCACGAGGATGCTCCGTGGGACGGTCGGTCCGCCGCACAACGTGCACCGGAAGCCGTCGCGGATGAACACCTGTGCGCGGAGGTCCTCGTTGCCCACGCGGCGACCGCCACCGCCGGATGGGCCGGGGTCGCCGCTCGTCGTCAGGCGACCCATCCATATCTCCCCGGCGATGGAACCCAGTTCGCGCGCGCCCGCATCGATCCCTTCACGCGCAACGGCGGCGGCTGTGGCGCTCAGCACCTCCGCGTATTTGTCCACATCGGCAGGACCGAACTCAAGGATGTCTCCCACGCTGCCGAACTTACGGGAGGGGGGAGACCGACGCCAGGTGAGGGGTGAGCTCGCGCCGGAGTGGACGCGACGGCGGGAGTCGAACCCGCAACGCGACCGGGTATGAACCGGTGCCCGGGACCGCCCGGATCGCCGCGAAGCTGTGGTGAGTGGTCCCCACGCTAACCCGGTGGGGCGGGGATGACCAGGAGTGTGACCTGTGATTGCGCTCTGCGTCCGTTCGTGACGATCAGCGGGCAGGGTCGAACGCGCCGCGACGCGTGGAGACGATGTCCTTGCCGAGCGGCATGAGGGAGATCGGGATCATCTTGAAGTCGGCGATCGCCATCGGGATCCCGATGATCGTGATGCACAGGGCGATCCCGCTCACGAGGTGTCCGAGCGCCAGCCACCACCCGGCAAGGATCACCCAGACGACATTTCCGAGGAAGGAGCCGACGCCTGCCGTCGGCTTGTCGACGATGGTGCGCCCGAAGGGCCAGATGACGTAGCCGGCGGTACGGAACGACGCGATCGCCCACGGAATCGTGATGATCGGGATGCACAGCAGCACCCCGGCCACCACATAACCCACGAAGAGCCAGAAGCCCGCGAAGACGATCCAGATGATGTTCAGGAGGGTGCGCACGAACTCATTCTCGCTCGCCCTCGGTGGGCCGCGGCTGTGCCTCCTCGTTCTCGCGGACCCGCCGGTGGGCGAGGGCGATCTGCGCCCGACGGAGGAGACCCACCGCGCCGAGGATGAGCGCCAGGCTCCCCACGACGAGAAGGCCGTATCCGATCGCCGTGGCCAGCTGCAGATCCGCGATCCACCCCACGACGTCCGCGAACCGCGTGCCCTCGGAGACCAGTGCGAGGCCGGCGAGGGCGAGGGAGCACAGCACGACGCCCCACACGATGGCGGCCCAGCGCGTGCGTGGGCGCAGCGGTGCCCGCCGAGGGGTGCTCGGCGGCAGGGTCTGCACCACGCTCTCGGTCGAGGGCGCCGGTCCGTCGGTGAGGATGTCGTCGAGGTCGCTCATTGTCCGTCGCCTTCCGTCGGGGTGGCCGGGCTTTCGAGGTACAGCTCGACCCAGCCGGCCTCCTGGTCGATGACGACCCGGTGGTGGGTCGTTGCGGGCTCGGCTCCTGCCGTCGCCGTGACCCGGTAGACCTGTCGTCCGTCGGGAAGAGGCTCGACGGTGCCGCCGGGGATCTCCGAGAAGTCCATCCACGGTGTCGGCATGTCCGTTCCGGAGGCCATGACCGCCGCAGAGGTCGTGGTGACCTCGACGGTCACCTCCACCCCGGGTCGTACACCGATGAAGGTGGAGCCCTGCCGTTTCTCCACGTACGTCGCGCCGTCACGGCCGGTGTCGGCCAGCGTGATGGTGAGGTCGCCCCAGGGCTGGCGGAAGGGGGCACCGGGGGAGGATGCAG
>JBMDWQ010000205.1:0-4460 GCA_048594675.1 Microbacterium sp.
TCGACCTCCGTGGCCGCCCCCGCCTTGATGACGGCGACGCCGCCGGCGAGCTTGGCGAGGCGCTCCTGGAGCTTCTCGCGGTCGTAGTCGCTGTCGGTGTTGTCGATCTCGCGCTTGATCTGGGTCACGCGACCCTCGATCTGCGCCGAGTCGCCGGCACCCTCGACGATCGTGGTCTCGTCCTTGGTGACGATGACCTTGCGGGCACGGCCGAGGAGGTCCAGCGTCGCGTTCTCGAGCTTGAGGCCCACCTCTTCGGTGATGACCTGGCCGCCGGTGAGGATCGCGATGTCCTGCAGCTGCGCCTTGCGGCGGTCGCCGAAGCCCGGCGCCTTGACGGCGACCGACTTGAAGATGCCGCGGATCTTGTTGAGCACGAGCGTCGCGAGGGCCTCACCCTCGACGTCCTCGGCGATGATGACGAGCTCCTTGCCGTCCTGGATCACCTTGTCGACGATCGGCAGAAGGTCCTTGATGTTGGAGATCTTCTGGTTCGCGATCAGGATGTACGGGTCCTCGAACACGGCCTCCTGACGGTCGGGGTCCGTGACGAAGTAGGGGTTGATGTAGCCCTTGTCGAACCGCATGCCCTCGGTGAGCTCGAGCTCGGTGCCGAAGGTCTGCGACTCCTCGACGGTGACGACGCCCTCCTTGCCGACCTTGTCGATCGCCTCGGCGATCAGCTCGCCGATCTCGGGGTCAGCAGCGGAGATGGACGCGGTCGCGGCGATCTCGTCCTTGGTCTCGACCTCCTTGGCGGAAGCGAGCAGCTCGTCGGAGAGAGCCTTGACGGCCTTCTCGATGCCCTTCTTGAGGGAGATGGGGTCGGCGCCGGCCGCGACGTTGCGCAGGCCCTCGCGCACGAGCGCCTGAGCGAGCACGGTCGCGGTGGTGGTTCCGTCACCGGCGACGTCGTCGGTCTTCTTGGCGACCTCCTTGACGAGCTCCGCACCGATCTTCTCGTACGGGTCGTCGAGTTCGATCTCCTTGGCGATCGAGACGCCGTCGTTCGTGATGGTGGGGGCGCCCCACTTCTTCTCGAGCACGACGTTGCGGCCGCGGGGGCCGAGCGTCACCTTGACGGCGTCGGCCAGGATGTTGAGGCCGCGCTCGAGGCCACGACGGGCCTCCTCGTCGAAAGCGATGATCTTTGCCATGTGTGTGTCGTCCCTCCCGGACGTAGGCGATGTCTTTAGCACTCACTGATAGCGAGTGCTAAATCATTCTGGCACTCGACCATGCCGAGTGCAAGCCGCGTGGGAGGTGCGCCGCGGCCGCGACGACACGGCGTCAGGACATCACTTGACGATCTTGACCGATCCGCGCTCGGGGACGAGTTCGACCCACGTGTTGCCGGCGGCGAGCGTCACCGGCTCGCCGTCGGAATCGGTGAGCACGATGCGGGAATCGCGGTCCTTCTTCGACCACTTCACCTTCAGCGTCTTGCCTCCAGTCGAGACCGTTCCCGATCCCTTGCCCACCAGACGCGTCCGCGGCACCGTGCCGTAGTCGACCTTGACGGTCAAGGTGACGACGTTGGTCGCCCGCAGCTGCGTGCCGTGGGAATCGACATCCTTGCGGCCACTCTGCGACCGGAGGTAGGCGCCCGCCTTCTCGCTCCAGCGCCACGCTCGATGCGACTCGCTCGAGAACACCAGGTCGAGCCCCTTCGCGCTCGCGCCGTCTGCGGCGGCCGAGGCCTGCGCGGCGGCGGTGGCATAGTCGAACTGCCGCGCGGGAGGCGCAAGCTTCTTGTAGGCCTTGCGCAGCTCCTGCGCCTTGACGACGACATTGTGCGGGGCCCGCTTCTGGCTGGAGCGGAACATGTGCACGCCGTCCTTGCCCCCGTGGATGGCGGCGTGGACGTCGGTGGCCCAGATCATCTCGATGAAGGGCCGCTTGCCACCGGAGAAGGCGATGATCCCCTTGAACGGGCCGATGATCTCGGGATCCATGGGCCGGATGCTGCGGATCGGACCGATCTCCTTCGGCACGTCGGAGAACCACACCGCCACGTAACGGGTGATCCCACCCTCGACGAGCTCCTCGAAGACGATGTCCGTGCGCTCCAGGCCCCACTGCGGACGCGCGTCCCAGTGGTTGTCGATCTTGGCGGCGAGCGCCGGCCCCGTGATCTCATCGAGCGGGACGGTCGTTCCCCGCAGCGGCGATACCCCGGTGGTGGGTGTCGGCGTCGGAGTCGGTGTCGGTGTGGCCGTCGCCGTGCTCGGCGCGACGGTCGGAGATGCGACCGTCTCGGGTTCGGGACCGCATCCGACCAACAGCGCCGAGGAGACGGCCAGGACGGTCAGCGCTGAGACGGCGCGCAGGGGAAGGCTCACCTGGGCAGGATAACCGAGGGGGTGCCGATCAGCCCGTGACCACGCGGACGGACTCCGCCTGCGGGCCCTTCTGCCCGGTGCCGACGGTGAACTCGACGGTCTGACCCTCCTCCAGCACGCGGAAGCCGGACATCTCGATGTTCGAATAGTGGACGAAGACGTCCTGGTCTCCGGCGACGGTGATGAAGCCGAAGCCCTTCTCGGCGTTGAACCACTTGACGGTTCCCTGGGTCATGATCTTGCTCCTGATGCTGCGGTGGGACGTCGCAATGCTAACGACGCCCCCGCGCCCGATCAGTCCGTTCCGGCAACTGTTGACACCCGCGCATCGAAGTCTTCACACGCGCGAAACACGAGTGCGTCCGCGGGCTCAGGGAGTGGAGCTGGCCGTGCCGTCGGCCCGGTCCATGCCGATCACGATGACCAGCTGTCGCAGGGTCGCATCGTCGCCGTCCTGATAGGCCTGGCTGAACTCCACCTCGGCATTGCCGATGGCCTCCGCCAGCCCCCGGGCGGGGCCCTCGTCGTCTTCGCGGGCGTAGAACACGGTGGTCTTGGCGAAGTCGTGCTCGCCGGCGTCGCCCACGCTCACATCGGCGGCCTTCCAGCCCGCGGCGACCACGTCGGCGCTGAGCGCGCTCCCCAATCCCTCCTGAGGAGTGGCATTGAGGATGAGGACGGTGTACGACGTGTCGAGGGTCGGCTCGGCCGTCTCACGCGGCGCGGCTGCCGTGGACGCCGCCGGCCCCGGGCCGAATGCTCCTCCGGCCCACAGCGTGCCCGCGATGCCGACGGCGACGAGCACCACCGTGGCGATCGCCGCCCACAGCCACACGCGGCCCCGGCGGATGCGCGGCTGCTCCGCCCGGTGCGCACCCACACGACGGACGTCGCGAGAAGAAGCGGGAGGCAGCTCGTCGAATCGGTCGGTCGGATGAGTCTGCACGAGAGAATGTTATCGGCCGGCGCTGAGCGCCTCCGCCGCAGTCGTCCGGACGCGGCCGTCGCGCTGGCGGCGCAAGCGGTGCAGGAGAAGCGGATCGTGGGCGAGGGCGTCGCGATCATCGACGAGTCGGCCCAGCAGTTGGTAGTAGCGGGCGGGAGTCAACGTGAGCTCCGATCGGATCGCCTCTTCCTTGGACGCCGAATGACGCGGCCATCGCGCCTCGAAGTCGAGGATCGATCGATCGCGGTCGGACAGTGCCATGCCTTCAGGCTAAGCGTCGCCCGGGGCCGCGCGCGGAGCCACACCCGGGCAGGAACATGTCGGGGCCCGGTCGGGTTGAATGGAGTGGACCTAAGGAGTCGACATGAACTATCGCGTGACCAAGACCGATGAGCAGTGGCGCGAGGAGCTGACCCCCGAGCAGTACGCCGTTCTGCGGCAGGCCGGCACCGAGCGGGCATGGACCGGCGAGCTCCTCGACGAGAGCCGCGCGGGCCTCTACACCTGTGCCGCCTGCGGAGCCGAGCTCTTCAAGAGCGGGACGAAGTTCGACTCGCACTGCGGATGGCCGAGCTTCTACGAGTCGATCCGCCCCGACGCCGTCGAACTGATCGAAGACCGCAGCCACGGCATGGTGCGCACGGAAGTCCGCTGCGCCGCCTGCGGCTCGCACCTCGGACACGTCTTCCCCGATGGATTCGGAACGCCCACCGGCGACCGCTACTGCATGAACTCGCTGTCACTGTCGTTCAGCCCCGAGTCATGACGGCCGGCTCGTCGGCAGAGGCGACCGAGCGCGGCGCGCTGTCCGCGGTTCGCGCGCGCCGCTCTTGGTCGAAGGTGACCGATGCCGCGCCGACCCGCACGGAGCTCGTCTCGCTCGTGTCGGCCGCGGGTCGTGTCGCCGACCACTCGTCGCTCCGGCCATGGCGGCTCATCGAGCTTCGTGGCGCCGACCGGGAACGACTCGGTGCCGCCATCGCGGCCGCCCAGGGAGACGACCGCCCCTCCACCAAACCGCTGCGCGCTCCCCTGCTGATCGCGGTGGTGGCCAGCTATCGGCCGAGTGAGAAGGTGCCGCGCTGGGAGCAGGAGGCCGTGGCGTCCGGGGTGGCACACGTGCTGAGCCTCCTCCTCGACGAGGCCGGCTGGGGTGTCATCTGGCGCACCGG
>JBMDWQ010000206.1:0-49254 GCA_048594675.1 Microbacterium sp.
GGAGCTCGACGCACCTCTCGAGGAGAACGGGGGTGTGGATGTCGCGCGGGTTCATGATCGTCGACCTGTGCTGCGTCCGACCCGGAGCCCGGATCCCCATCCGCTCCGACCTGGCACCGGGGAAGTGTGTCAGGGCGTGCGGCTGGGAGTCGGGGCCACGGCTCAGAAGAGCCCGGGGATCACCTCCTGCTCCATCTCCGAGTAGCTGTCTTCGTTTCCTTCGGCGTAGGCGTTCCATGCCTCCGCGTCCCAGATCTCCGCGTGCGCACCGACGCCGGTCACGACGAGTTCGCGTCCGAGGTTGGCGTAGGTGCGCAGGTGCGGCGGGATGGTGATCCGGCTCTGCCCGTCCGGCTTCTCGTCGCTCGCTCCCGACAGGAACATGCGCTGGAAGTCACGGGCCTGCTTGTTGGTCAGCGGCGCTTCGCGGATCCGCTCATAGACGCGCTCGAACTCCTTCGTGCTGAAGACGTAGAGGCACCGTTCCTGCCCCCGGGTGACGACGACGCCGTCTCCCAGATCGGTGCGGAACTTCGCCGGCAGGATGACGCGGCCCTTGTCGTCGAGCTTCGGGGTGTACGTGCCCAACAGCATCGCGTCCCACCCCCTTCTCCGCCCGGCCGCCTGAAGTACGCGCCACTTTACTCCACTTTCCTCCACTTTCCTATCGATTCGTGGCCGCGCCACACCCGCGCCCTCCCCCGGAGGCGGAGGCCGCTGGACGACGGATGACGTCGAGGTCGCTGCGAGCACAAAAAAAGCACCGACCCGAAGGTCGGTGCTGTGAGGGGTTCTCCGTCGGAGAAGGATCTCATCCTTCGCCGCGGCGTCGATCCCATCGGTCGTTCATGCGATCCATGAAGCTGCCGCCGCTCGCCCTCGCCGGGCCCGCAGCGGTGGGCTTGCGCGTTCCTTGGGATCGGGGACGTGCGGAGCCGCCGCGCGTGGGGGTGGCCGCCAGCACGACGCCCGCGACCATCACGAGGAAAGCGATCACGCCCACGATGATGAGGGAGGTCGAGACGCCGACGACGAGGCCAGCGACACCGACGAGCACGAGAACGCTGCCGTAGACGATGTTGCGATAGCTGAGGGACTGACCTTCACGGGGCGCGCTGACGACATCGGCGTCGTTGTGCATGAGATGGCGCTCCATCTCGTCCAGCAGACGCTGCTCCTGCTCTGACAGTGGCATGCATCCCCCTCTTGAAGTGTCGAGTGATCTCGATTGTACGCGGGTGCTCGAGAACTAGGCTAGGCCCGTGATGCCTTCGGTGGACCTGATCGAGCTCGTTTCTCAGCGGATGGAGAGGTTCGCCGAGGACCGCATCGAGGAGGCTGCCGAACTGGGCCCCGATGCCGTCTCATTCGTGCGGACGGCCGCCGAGACCATCACGGGCGGCAAACGCCTGCGCGGCCGCTTCTGTCTCACCGGCTGGTGGTCCGTCGCGGGGGTCTCACGACGCGGCGCGAGCGAGGTCGACCCCGCCGCGGTCGCGGCAGCCGCGGCACTGGAGATCTTCCACGCCGCGGCCCTCGTGCACGACGATCTGATCGACAACTCGGACACGCGTCGTGGTCGCCCCGCCGCGCACAGGGCGCTCGAGCGCGGACATGGCGCGCAGGGATGGAGCGGAGACGGCGCCGCCTATGGACGTTCGGCAGCCATCCTCCTGGGCGACTTGCTGGTGGCGTGGAGCGACGACCTCCTCGAGGAGGGCATCCGGCACAGTGACACGGCCGCAGCGGCCAGGCTCGAGTACGCGCGCATGCGTCGCGAGGTGACGGTCGGCCAACTGCTCGACCTCGCCGAGGAGGCCGCGGCCCTGTCGGTGGACGACGCGGAGCACGCCGATCGCGCCCTCCGCGTCGCGACCTACAAGTCCGCCCGCTACAGCGTGCTCCAGCCGCTCCTCATCGGCGCCGAGCTGGCCGGCGCCACGCCGCACCAGCGGGAGGCGCTGGACCGATTCGGCCTGCCGCTCGGGCTCGCCTTCCAGCTTCGTGACGACGTTCTGGGGGTGTTCGGCGACAGCTCCGTCACCGGAAAGCCCTCGGGAGACGACCTTCGCGAGGGGAAGCGCACTCTCCTCATCGCGTTCACGCGCGAGGCTCTCCCCACGGGGGCTCGACACACCCTCGACGAGCTGTTGGGCGATCCGGACCTCGACGAGGAACAGATCTCCTCCCTCCAACGCACGATCATCGACTCCGGCGCGCTCGCACGCGTCGAGGACCTGATCTCGGACTACGCCTCGGAGGCCGATCGCGCCCTGCGCGGCGCGGCCCTCGACAACGCAGCGGTGGGTGCGCTCCGCGACCTCGCCCGGGCGGCCGTTGCTCGAACGTCCTGAGGTCGCTCAGGCGAGCGCTTGAGCGATGCGTCGCACCTCGCTCTTGCGGCCCGCGCGGAGCGACTCGATGGGTGCGTGACCGAGGGATTCGTCCTCGGTGAGCAACCAGTCGATCAGTTCGTCGTCGGAGAAGCCGGCGTCCTGGAGCACGATCACGGTCCCGCGGAGCGACGTGACCGGGCGGCCGTCGAGGAGGAAGGCGGCGGGCACCTGGGGAGCACCATGGCGACGCGAGGCCACCAGGTGCTTCTCGTCGAGCAGTCGGCGGATGCGCCCGAGCGATTCGCCCGTCAGAGCGACGAGGTCGGGGAGGGTCAGCCAGTCGGTGGGAAACGTCGGAGTCGAGCCGGTCACCCTTCCACTATCGCATTCCGAGTGAGACGAAGCACTCGCCACTCGGGACGCTCGCTCGGCGGCGCGCACCCCGGACGGTCAGGAACATTACAAAAATCACATCTTTCACTTCTGCCACTTTGATTGACTCGCTTTCACTTCCGTGACAGCGTTTTCGAGGCCCACGAGGAGGGAAGATCACGCATGAGACGCTTGCCGACGCTGACCACGTCCACCGGATCCGTCGCCGTCTGGGGCACGATCGCCCTCTCCGTCGGCGGCTCCCCCGGCACCGCCGCGGCCGTCTCCGGCGAGACCATGGATATGGCGACTCAGACCATCGCCGCGCTCGGCAGTGCTGTCACGACCTCCACCTCCGCGGCCGCAACGACGCCCACGGCTCGCGCGCCCCGTACCTACACCGTCGTTCGCGGCGACACCGTCAGCGCCATCGCCGCAGCGCACGGGCTCCGTACCGCCGACGTGCTGGCCTGGAACGGTCTGGGGTGGCGATCGATCATCCGCCCCGGTGACGTCCTGCGGCTCTCCGCGGCGGAGAAGCGCACGGCGTCGGCGGACACCGCGAAGCCCTCGAAGAGTTCGACGCGGGCATCGCACACCTCCTCTACCTCGCACACCGTGCGCCCCGGCGACACCCTCTGGGCGATCGCCGCACGACACGACTGCTCGCTCGCGGCGCTTCTGCGCGCCAACGATCTCACGACCGGCGCGATCATCTACCCGGGCGAGAAGCTCACGATCCCGGGACGCAGCTCGACGGCCACGCCTGCGGCGGTCCGTCCCGAAACCTCGCCGACCGCGTCCTCGCCCAAGGATGCGACGCACGGGGCACGACTGGATGCGGAACAGACGAGGAACGCCCGTCTGATCATCGCCGTCGGACGCGATCGCGGAGTCTCTGACCGAGGGATCGCGATCGCCCTCGCCACCGCGATGGTCGAGTCGTGGCTGCGCAACCTCGACTACGGCACCTACGACTCTCTGGGGCTGTTCCAGCAGCGTCCGAGCACCGGATGGGGAACGCCGGATCAGGTGCGCGATCCGCGACGAGCGGCGGCGGCCTTCTTCGGCGGCTCCGACGATCCCAACGGCTCGGATACCCGCGGACTGCTCGACATCGCGGGGTGGGAGAAGATGGGGTTCAGCGAGGCCGCCCAGGCGGTGCAGCGCTCGGCCTACCCGGACCGCTACGGTCAGTGGGAGTCGCAGGCCTACGAATGGCTGGCGCGGTTGGGCTGACCGGCTCCCGCCGCGGGGCGAGCCGCTGCCCGGACTCCCCGCTCCGGCTCCGTAGACTCGACGCGTGAGCACGGGCCAGCAGACGGATCCGCTGATCGGCCGCCTGGTCGACAGTCGGTACCGCGTGCGCGCCCGCATCGCGCGCGGTGGGATGGCGACCGTCTACGTCGCCACCGACCTCCGCCTCGAGCGCCGCGTCGCGCTCAAAGTGATGCACGGTCACCTCTCCGACGACACCGTCTTCCAGAGTCGGTTCATCCAAGAGGCGCGCGCGGCTGCGCGCCTGGCCGACCCCCACGTCGTCAACGTCTTCGACCAGGGGCAGGACGACGACCTGGCCTACCTCGTGATGGAGTACCTGCCCGGCATCACGCTCCGGGAGCTTCTGCGCGAGCAGCGTCGCCTCTCCATCCCCCAGACGATCACGATCATGGATGCCGTCCTCTCCGGGTTGTCCGCGGCACACCGGGCGGGAATCGTCCATCGCGACGTCAAGCCGGAGAACGTGCTGCTGGCCGAGGACGGGCGGATCAAGATCGGCGACTTCGGTTTGGCGCGGGCGACCAGCGCGAACACCGCGACCGGCCAGATGCTGCTCGGGACGATCGCCTACCTCGCGCCCGAACTGGTCACGCGTGGCACGGCCGACGCTCGCAGCGACATCTACGCCCTCGGCATCATGCTGTACGAGATGCTCACGGGCGAACAGCCCTACAAGGGCGAGCAGCCGATGCAGATCGCCTACCAGCACGCCACCGACTCGGTCCCGCGCCCGAGCGTACGCAATCCCGGCGTTCCGGAACAGCTCGACGAGCTGGTGCTGTGGGCGACGGAGAGACAGCCCGACGAACGTCCGGTCGATGCGCGAGAGATGCTCGACCGCTTACGTGACATCGAGAAGGAGTTGGGGATCCATCCCCAAGTGGTGCGCTCCACCGCCGCGGGGGTCACCGCCGGAGACGGGATGGCACCGTCGGGCGAGCTCACCAAGGTGCTGCCCGGTTCCTTCACGGCACCGGTCGTCACCACAGATGTCGACAACGCCACGAAGCTCCGACGACGCTCGCGGCGGCGCGCGGTCGCGGGCGCATGGCTGCTCGCGCTCGTCCTGCTCCTTGCCGCAGCGGGCGCCGGAACCGGGTGGTGGTTCGGTTCGGGCCCCGGTGCCCTCGTGAGCGTGCCGGATCTTCGCGGCAAGAGCTTCGACGAGGCCGCCGCCGAGCTCCGCAGCCACGAACTCACCGCCGTGCAGGAGGGGCAGAACAGTCTCGAGGTCGCCGAGGGCGACACGATCCGCACCGACCCCGAGCCGGGGACCCGAGTGGAGAAGCAGGCCCCGGTGACGGTCATCGTCTCACTCGGACCGGCCGAGGTCACCCTCCCGACGCTCGAGAACAAGACCGTGGAGACGGTGACGCAGTTGTTGCGTGACGCGCAGATCGACGTCGCGCTCTCGAACCCCTACTTCACGTCGTTCGACGAGGATCACGTGGTCCGCGTCTTCATCACGCAAGCAGGCGTCGAAGACCCGATACCCTGCGCTCAGGGCTGCACCGTGCTGCAGGGATCCAGCGCGGAGATCCGCTACTCGCTCGGACCCGTTCCCGATGTCGTGGGTGACACCGAGGCCGATGCCACGTCCACCCTCAAGAAGGTCGACCTGAAGGTCACCACGACGCAGGAGTACAGCACGTCGGTCGAGAAGGGCCGCGTCATCCGGATGCAGGAGCGTGAGGGCGGCGGATCGTGGCGGCCCGGCGAGAGGGTCACGCTCGTCGTCTCGCGCGGACCGCAGCTCTTTGAAGTCCCCGACGTCCGCGGGATGACCCGCGATCGCGCCGTGCAGACGCTGACCGACGCCGGCTTCAAGGTGAGCGGCGTGGTCTTTCCGTGGAACATCGCGCAGGACGACCTGACGGAGGTCGTCGCTCAGAGTCCTGACGCGAAGACGCTGCAGCAGCGCGGCACGACGATCACCATCTCGATCGACGTCCGCCGCGGCTGAGTCAGCGCTTCTCGAGCTCTTCCGCCACGAGGAACGCCAGCTCGAGGGACTGCATGTGGTTCAAGCGCGGATCACACAGGGACTCGTAGCGAGTGGCGAGGGTCGCCTCGTCGATCATCTCGGAACCCCCGAGGCACTCGGTGACGTCGTCGCCGGTGAGCTCGACGTGGATCCCTCCCGGGAAGGTGCCGACGGCGCGGTGCGCCTCGAAGAAGCCGCGTACCTCATCGACGACGTCGTCGAAGCGTCGGGTCTTGTATCCCGTGGGCGTCGTGATGCCGTTGCCGTGCATCGGATCGGTGACCCACAACGGCGTCGCGCCGGAATCCTTGACCGCTTCGAGAAGCGGCGGCAGGGCGTCGCGGATCTTTCCGGCGCCCATGCGGGTGATGAAGGTGAGCCGCCCCGGCTCGCGCTCAGGGTCGAGCTTGTCGATCAGAGCGAGGGCGGTGTCGGTCGAGGTGGTCGGGCCGAGCTTCACCCCGATGGGATTGCGGATCTTGGAGAAGTAGTCGACGTGCGCTCCGTCGAGATCGCGGGTGCGCTCGCCGATCCAGAGGAAATGAGCCGAGGTGTTGTACGGGGTCCCGGTACGCGAATCGATGCGGGTCATCGGGCGCTCGTAATCCATCAGGAGGCCCTCGTGGCCGGTGTAGAACTCCACACCGCGCAGCTCATCGAAGTTGGCGCCGGCCGCCTCCATGAACTTGATCGCACGGTCGATCTCCGTCGCCAGTCGCTCGTAACGCACGTTGGCCGGGTTCTTCGCAAAGCCCTGGTTCCAGCTGTGCACTTCGCGCAGGTCGGCGAAACCACCCTGCGTGAAGGCCCGGATAAGGTTCAGCGTCGATGCCGCGGTGTGGTAGCCCTTGAGGAGTCGGCCGGGATCGGCGGCACGGGAGGCCTCCGTGAAGTCGTATCCGTTGACGATGTCGCCACGGTAGGCGGGAAGGGTGACATCTCCCCGGGTCTCGGTGTCGCTCGATCGCGGTTTGGCGAACTGGCCCGCCATACGCCCCATCTTCACGACCGGCATCGATGCGCCATACGTGAGGACGACCGCCATCTGCAGCACCGTCTTGATGCGATTGCGGATCTGCTCCGCCGTGGCCCCGGCGAACGTCTCGGCGCAGTCGCCTCCCTGGAGGAGGAAGGCGCGACCGCTCGCTGCACGCGCGAGCCGCTCCCGCAGGTTGTCGACCTCGCCCGCGAACACGAGCGGCGGAAGCGAGGCGATCTCGTCAGAGACCGCGGCCACCGCGTCGAGATCTGACCAGGAGGGCTGCTGCTTGATCGGGAGCGAGCGCCAGTTGTCGAGCGCATCGAGCGTTACGGGCATCCGCTCAGTCTAGTGGCGTGCACGACGGGATCCGCCCTCTGTGACGGGCCCCACGACCTCAGGCCGAAGCCGGGCGTCGGTCCTTCACTGTCGAGGCATAGACGTCGTCGTACTCCTGCTCGCCCAGGCGCTGCAGGGCCACCATGATCTCGTCGGTGATGGAGCGGAGGATGTAGCGATCCCCTTCCATGCCGTGGAAGCGACTGAAGTCCAACGGCTCACCGATCACCATGCCGACCCGCCCGATCCTCGGGATCGACCGACCGATCGGCATCACGGTGCCGGTGTCGACCATGACGACCGGGATCACCGGCACACGCGCCTCAAGCGCCATGCGGGCAAGCCCCGTCCTCCCCCGATAGAGCTTGCCGTCGGGGCTGCGCGTGCCTTCCGGATAGATCCCGAGGAGGTCACCGCGACCGAGCACCTGCAGCCCGGTGTTGAGCGAGGCCTCGGAGGCCTTGCCTCCGGTACGGTCGATCGGGATCTGGCCCGTCGCCTTCATGAACATCCGGGTCGACCAGCCCTTGATGCCCTTCCCGGTGAAGTAGTCGCTCTTGGCGAGGAACGACATGGGGCGATCGATCATGAGAGGCAGGAAGATCGAGTCGCTCACCGACAGGTGGTTACTGGCCAGAATCGCCGCTCCGGAACTCGGGACGTTGCTGCGCCCGACGATCCACGGCCGGAAGATCGCCTTGACGATCGGTCCGATCACGACGTACTTCATGAACCAGTAGAACATCCATCACCCCCGGAGACGGGCGAGGTCGGCGACGCCGATCATTCCGGCGTCGTTGCCGAGAGTCGCGATCGCAAAGCCCGCGACGGGGCGGTCCCCATAGCCGGGAAGCGACGTCTCGTACGCGAGGCGAACGGGGTGGAGCAGGCGCTCACCAAGGTCCGCCACGCCCCCGCCGATCAAGAAGAGCTCGGGGTCGAGGACCGCCTGGAACTCGCCGCAGGCCTCACCGAGGGCCGTCGCGACGCGTCGGACGGCTTCGAGCGCTCCGGGGTCGTCGTCTGCGACGAGTCTCGCCATCTCCGCCCCCGGAACGATGCCGCGAGCGTCCTGCGCCTCGGCGAGACGGGCGCCGACACCGCCCGCCGCGGCGATGTCGGCGATCTCACGCTGGAGGGCGCGACCGGACGCGTACTGCTCGAGGCATCCGTTCTGGCCGCAGCCGCACGGACGTCCACCGCGGATGAAGCGGATGTGACCCAGCTCCCCGCCGATGCCGTTTCCTCCGACCAGCAGAGTGCCATCGATGACGACCGCCCCGCCGACGCCTGTGCCGAGGGTCAGCATGACCAGGTTGGCGCACCCCCGTCCGGCTCCGAAGCGGTACTCCCCCCACCCCGCGGCATTGGCGTCGTTCTCAAGGGTCACCGGGCGGCCGATGCGCGCCTCGAGCTCCGCACGGAGTGGCTCGTTGCGCCAGTCGATGTTGGGAGCGTGGATGATGACCGATCGCGTCGCGTCGATGAAGCCCGCTGCGGCGACCCCCACAGAGTGGATCTCGTGCCGTTGCGCGAGGTCCCGCACCATCACTGCGACCGCGTCGGCGAGCTCCGCCGGCCGGTCGGGGGTGCTCACGCGCAGCTGCTCGATGATCGAGCCATCCTCTGCGACAACTCCCCCGGCGATCTTCGTGCCGCCGATGTCGATGCCGACGCTGTGCACGCTGCTCCTCTCGCGCCGGCGTGGACCGCACGGCATCCGCAGAAGTCTAGTCCGCGCCCTGGCGCCGCCGCGCGCCGCTGGACCGGGTATCAGCGCAAGCTACACTCAATCCCAACCCGTCACTTCCGACGCTGTACCGGTACCGAAGGAGTTGCCGCCCATGAGCGCCGTCCAATTCGAAGTCCCCGCGGTCGTCCCCGCCGACCCGGAAGCAAACACCACCGATCTGCTCGTCGAGCGTGTGAAGGCCACCCCCTCTCTCGCGCTGTTCGCCGTTCCCGACGGCGACGGCTGGCGCGACATCAGTGCCGCCGAGTTCCAGCGCGAGGTCATCCTGCTCGCGAAAGGACTGGCCGCGGCAGGAGTGCAGCCGGGCGACAAGATCGGCTACATCGCGCGGACCACGTACGAGTGGACACTCGTCGACTTCGCCCTCTTCTTCGCCGGGGCCGTCATGGTGCCGATCTACGAGACGAGCTCTGCCTCCCAGATCAGCTGGATCCTCTCGGACTCCGGCGCGGTCGCCGTGATCGCCGAGTCCGAGGAGCATGCTGCCCGCATCGCCGAGATCCGTGAGGAGATCCCGCTGGTGCGCGAGGTGTGGACCTCCGCGACGGGCGATCTCGACACCCTGCGCGGCCGCGCGGGAGAAGTGACCGACGAGGAGATCGAACGTCGCCGCAATCTGGCGGTCGGCTCGGACATCGCCACCCTGATCTACACGTCGGGCTCCACCGGACGGCCCAAGGGATGCGTCCTCACCCACAGCAACTTCGTCGAACTGGCGCGCAACTCCGCGAAGTCCCTCGCGGAGGTCGTGGAGACTCCCGGGGCCTCGACCCTGTTGTTCATCACGACGGCGCACGTCTTCGCTCGATTCATCTCCATCCTGGACATCCACGCGGGCGTCAAGACGGGTCACCAGCCCGACACCAAGCAGCTGCTGCCCGCGCTCGGCTCGTTCAAGCCCACCTTCCTCCTGGCCGTGCCACGCGTCTTCGAGAAGGTGTACAACTCCGCCGAGCAGAAGGCCGAAGCGGGCGGCAAGGGCAACATCTTCCGCGCGGCTGCCCGTACCGCCATCGAGCACTCGCGACTGCAGCAGGACGGCGCGAAGATCCCCTTCCTCACCAAGATCAAGTTCGCCGTGTTCGACAAGCTGGTCTACAGCAAGCTGCGTGAGGCGATGGGCGGACGGGTCACCTACGCCGTCTCGGGCTCGGCGCCCCTGGGGGCGCGGCTCGGCCACTTTTTCCACAGCCTCGGCGTCACGATCCTCGAAGGCTACGGTCTCACCGAGACCACGGCGCCGGCGACGGTCAATCTCGCGACCAAGTCGAAGATCGGCACCGTCGGTCCCGTCCTTCCCGGCGTCGGCATCCGCCTGGGCGAGGACGGCGAGATCGAGGTGCGCGGCATCAACGTCTTCAAGGAGTACTGGCGCAACCCCGAGGCGACCGCCGAGGCCTTCGACGACGGGTGGTTCCGCACCGGTGACATCGGATCCTTCGATGCCGAGGGATTCCTCACCATCACGGGCCGCAAGAAGGAGATCATCGTCACCGCGGGCGGCAAGAACGTCGCCCCCGCCGCACTCGAGGACCCGATTCGGGCCAACCCGATCGTGGGCCAGGTCGTGGTCGTCGGCGACCAGAAGCCGTTCGTCTCTGCGCTCGTCACGCTCGACCCGGAGATGCTGCCCACGTGGCTGTCGAACAACGAGCTGCCCGCCGACATGTCGCTCGCGGACGCTGCGAAGGACCCGAAGGTGCGCGCTGAGGTGCAGCGGGCGATCGACATCGCCAACAAGTCGGTGTCGCGAGCGGAGTCGATCCGCAAGTTCGTGATCCTCGACACGGAGTGGACCGAGGCCAGCGGGCATCTCACGCCCAAGATGAGCATCAAGCGAAACGTCATCCTCGCTGACTTCGCTGCGCAGGTCGAGGAGCTCTACAGCGTTCCGGTCACCACGACCAACGTTCCCCTGGGCTGATCAGGCCGACAGGTCAGCCGACACGACGACGGGCCGAAGAGGGAGATCTTCGGCCCGCTGTCGTGTCCGCCTGCTCCGACGGGAACGGGGACTAGAACCAGTCGGACTCCCGCACTTGACGCATGGCGACCCGGCGCGTTTCGGGATCGAGGCGCTGCAGGTACACGATTCCGTCGAGATGGTCGGTCTCGTGCTGGAGGGCCTGCGCGAGGAGTCCGTCACCTTCGAGCACCACCTCGTTGCCGTCGAGGTCGATCCCGACCACTTTGGCGTGCGGGTACCGGGGGGTGTCATGCCAGAGCCCGGGAACCGACAGGCACCCTTCTCCGGTCGGCTGGGGCTCTCCCGAGACCTCGACGAGCTCGGGATTGAGGATGTAGCCGATGTCCCCGTCGATGTTGTAACTGAAGGCGCGCACCCCGACCCCGATCTGGGGGGCGGCGACACCCGCACGCCCCGGGAGTTCCACGGTGTCCAGCAGGTCCTGAACCAGGGCACGCACGCCGTCGTCGATCTGCTCCACCGGCGAGGCGACGGCACGCAGAACGGGGTCGCCGAACAGGCGGATCGCTCGAACCGTCATCAGACGGCCGTCGCGATGCGCAGGCCTTCGACGACCGTCGCCGCGAGCTCGCGGGCGGCCAGTCGCGTTGCGGGCTGAAGGTCACGGAAGGAGATCGCGCTCCCCGCCGCGAGGTGGGCGTCATAGGGCATCCGGACGACGGTGCGCACGCGAGTGCCGAAGTGGGACTCCAGCTCGGAGGCCCGCACCAGAGGCGTTCCCGGGCGCGCCGTGTTGAGGACGACGACGGCGTTTCGGACCTGATCCTCGAAACCGTTCGTCTCCAGCCACGTCAGCGTCTCTGATGCCAGGCGCGCCTCGTCGACGCTGAGGCCGGCGACGACGACCAATACGTCGGCGAGCTCGAGCGTCGCCTCCATGACGGAGTGCACGACGCCGGTGCCGGTGTCGGTCAGGACGATGGAGTAGTAGTGTGCCGCGACGGAGGCGACGTCGTGGTAGTCGCGGTCGTTGAACGCCTCGGAGACGCGCGGGTCGGCGTCGGACGCAAGGACGTCCAGACGGGTCTCGTCCCGCGCGACGATGCCCGAGAGGTCGTTGAACCCGACGACATCGCCGCGGGTGCGAACGAGATCCCGAACCGTCTTTCCGCTGGAGCGACCGATGCGGTCGGAGAGGGTTCCCCGGTCGGGGTTCGCGTCGATCGCGATCACGCGGTCGTCCCGTGCGTCCGCGAGCGCCATCCCCAGAAGCGTCGACACGGTCGTCTTTCCGACGCCGCCCTTGCGCGAGAGGACCGGCACGAACTTCGCACCGCCACCCAGCGGCGCCGCGATCCGACGATCGAGGGCTTTGCGCGCGCGAGCGCGCTTGCTGTCCCCGAGGTTCAGGCGGCGCGCCGTCGCAGAGTAGACGAATCGCTGCCATCCGCCCTCGGGCTCCGGACGCACGACATGCGCGGGGTCCAGGAGCCGGTCGGCGGTCAAGAGGTCGGAAGTCTCCCGTCCTGCCTCGAACTCGCCGAGTCGACGAGACTGCAGCGGCACGTCGGCGGTACGGGGGTGCACCCGTTCCACCGCGTGCTTGGCGTCGTGGTCGTCGAGGTGGTGGGCCTCGCGCCGGGTGGACGGCGCTGCGTCGGAGTCGGCGTGTTCGTCGAGTACCTCGGCGTCGACCGGTGCCGCAGCGATCGCCACGCCGTCGTCGGGCAGCAGGTCGTCGTCCTCGTCAGTCAACGACGGCAGGCTCACGTCGACCTGTGCCGTCGCGCCACGGACCAACCCGATGCCGGCGGTGTCGATGCTGCCGGTGGTCAGCACACCGTTCTCGAGGTCGTCGGGCGTCTTGTCGTTGCGGTCAGGCGTCACTGCTGTTCACTCCAGGTGGTCTCCGGGCCGCAAAACGCGCAGATCGCGTCGCGGCCCAGGGAGCAAGGCTACTCGGAGGGCCGGATGACGACCAAAAGATCGCCCGCCTCCACTTGCGCGGTCGCCGCGGTCACGAGGCGCTCGATCACCCCGCCGACGGGAGCGGTGATGGCCGCCTCCATCTTCATCGCCTCGATCGAGGCGACCGGCTGACCTGCGGTCACGACGTCGCCCTCCGCGGTCTTGAGCGTCACGACGCCGGAGAAGGGCGCCGCGACCTGACCGGGCCGCGACGTGTCGGCCTTCTCCGCCTGACGGGCTTCGACGGCGATGCTGCGGTCGCGAACGAAGACGGGTCGGAGCTGACCGTTGAGGGTCGCCATGACCGTGCGCATGCCCTTGTCGTCGGCCTCGCCGATCGCCTCGAGCCCGACGTACAGCTGCACGCCACGGTCGATCTCCACGACGTGCTCCGACCCGGGGAGCAGCCCGTAGAGATAGTCCGCGGTGTCCAGCACGCTGAGGTCGCCGTAGGTGGCACGGGTCTCGCGATAGGTACGCGTGGGTCCGGGGAAGAGCAGTTCGTTCAGCTTGCCGCGACGGGAGGCCGAATCGCCCTCCAGGGCGGCCTGGTCCTCCGCGGTGATGTCGGCGACGGCGATCTTGGCCTCGCGCCCCTGGAGCACCTTGCTCCGGAACGGCTCCGGCCATCCGCCCGGAAGGTCCCCCAGCTCGCCCGCCATGAACCCGACGACCGAGTCCGGGACGTCGTACTTCTCGGGATTGCGCGCGAAGTCAGCCGGGTCGGCCTTGACGGCCGCCAAGTGGAGCGCCAGATCGCCGACGACCTTCGAGGACGGCGTGACCTTGGGGACCCGGCCGAGGATCTCGTTGGCTGCCGCGTACATGTCCTCGATCAGCTCGAAGTCGTCGGCCAGGCCGAGTGCGATCGCCTGCTGTCGCAGGTTCGAGAGCTGGCCGCCCGGGATCTCGTGACGGTAGACGCGCCCGGTGGGACCCGGGAGGCCGGACTCGAAGGGCCGGTACAGGTGACGGACCGCCTCCCAGTACGGCTCCAGGTCGGACACCGCGCGCAGGTCGATTCCCGTGTCGCGCTCGGTGTGTGCCAGTGCGGCGACGAGGGCCGACAGCGACGGCTGACTGGTCGTTCCCGCCATCGGAGCGGCAGCGGCATCCACCGCGTCCGCGCCGGCCGCACTTGCGGCGAGCAGGGTCGCGAGCTGTCCGCCCGCCGTATCGTGAGTGTGCACGTGCACGGGCGCGTCGAAGCGCTCCCGCAGAGCGGTGACGAGGCGCGTGGCGGCCGCAGGCCGCAGGAGACCCGCCATGTCCTTGATCGCGAGCACGTGCGCGCCGCTGTCGATGATCTGCTCCGCCAGTCGCAGGTAATAGTCGAGCGTGTAGAGCTCTTCCGCGGGGTCGAGGAGATCACCGGTGTAGCAGAGCGCGACCTCGGCAACCGCACGGCCGGTCTGCAACACGGCCTCGACCGCCGGACGCATTTGCGACACGTCGTTGAGCGCGTCGAAGATGCGGAAGATGTCGACGCCGGAGGCGACGGCCTCGTCGATGAAGGCGTCGGTGACCGCCGTGGGGTAGGGCGTGTAGCCGACGGTGTTGCGACCGCGCAGCAGCATCTGGATCGCGACGTTGGGAAGAGCAGTGCGCAGGGCGTCGAGACGCTCCCACGGATCCTCCCCCAGGAAGCGCAGCGCGACATCGTAGGTGGCGCCGCCCCAGGCCTCGACCGACAACAACTCCGGCGTGGCGCGGGCCACGTAGGGAGCCACCTTCACGAGATCGCGGGTGCGTACGCGTGTCGCGAGAAGGGACTGGTGGGCATCGCGGAACGTGGTCTCGGTCACGGCGAGGGCCCTCTGCGCGCGGAGGGCGGCGGCGAATCCCGCCGGGCCGAGCTCGAGGAGCCGCTGGCGGGATCCCGCTGCGGGCTCGACGCCGAGGTCGAGCGCGGGGAGTTTGGATGCCGGATCGACGGTGAGCGGGTTTTCGCCGTTCGGACGGTTCACCGTGACGTCGGCGAGCCACGCCATGATCTTCGAGCCGCGGTCCTTGGACTCCCGGCCGGTGAGGAGCTCCGGCCGTTCGTCGATGAAGGCGGTGCTGAGGTCGCCGGCGACGAAAGCGGGATCGTCGAGCACCTGCTGGAGGAAGGGGATGTTCGTCGTGACGCCGCGGATGCGGAACTCCGCCAGGGCGCGACGAGAGCGGATGACGGCGGCTTCGAAGTCCCGTCCGCGGCAGGTGAGCTTGGCCAGCATCGAGTCGAAGTGAGGACTCACCTGGGAGCCGGCCGCCGTGGTGCCGCCGTCGAGGCGGATCCCGGCGCCTCCCGGCGAACGGTAGGTGGTGATCTTGCCGGTGTCGGGGCGGAAGCCCTGAGTCGGATCCTCGGTCGTGATCCGGCACTGGAGCGCCGCGCCACGCAGTCGGATCTGGTCCTGGCGCAGCCCCAGATCATCCAGCGACTCCCCCGCGGCGATGCGCATCTGCGACTGCACGAGATCGACGTCGGTGACTTCCTCCGTGACCGTGTGCTCGACCTGGATGCGCGGGTTCATCTCGATGAAGACGACCTCGCCGGTGCGTGGCCCCGCCGTCTCGAGGAGGAACTCCACAGTCCCCGCGTTCTGGTATCCGATCGAGCGGGCGAAGGCCACGGCGTGGCGGTGGAGAGCGTCTCGGACGTCGTCGGCCAGGTTGGGGGCCGGGGCGATCTCGACGACCTTCTGGTGTCGGCGCTGCACGGAGCAGTCGCGCTCGAAGAGATGGACCGTCTGCCCGGCACCGTCGGCGAGGATCTGCACCTCGACGTGACGGGGGCGCTGGACGGCCTGCTCGAGGAAGAAGCGCGAGACGCCGAAGGCGCTGCCCGCTTCGCGCATGGCCTCCGCGAGAGCGGGTGCCAGCTGCTCGGGCGTCTCGACGCGTCGCATCCCCCGCCCGCCGCCGCCGGCGACCGCTTTGACGAAGATCGGGAAGCCGATCTCGTCGGCCTGCGCGACGAGGGCGTCGACGTCGTCGGAGGCCCCGGTGGAGCGGAGCACCGGAACGCCCGCGGCGATGGCGTGCTCCTTGGCGGTCACCTTGTTGCCCGCCATCTCCAGCACGTGTGACGGCGGCCCGATGAAGGTGATCCCGGCCTCGGCGGCGCGCGCGGCCAACTCGGGGTTCTCGGAGAGGAACCCGTAGCCGGGATAGATCGCGTCGGCTCCGCTCTCCAGAGCGACGCGAATGATCTCCGACACGTCGAGGTAGGAGCGGACGGGCTGGCCCTTGGTACCGATCTCGTACGCTTCGTCGGCCTTCAAGCGGTGGAGGGAGTATCGATCTTCGTACGGGTAGACGGCGACCGTACGGGCACCCAGTTCGAAGGCGGCACGAAACGCGCGGATCGCGATCTCGCCGCGATTGGCAACCAGGATCTTTCGGAACATACGCACCTCACGTGTGATGACCGGGGCGCACAGTTCATCGGACGCCCGAATGCCGCAGACGCCGGGGCGCCTGAGTGTGCTCACAGCCTAGGGGAAGGTAACGTAGAGCCTCGTGCACGTACTCTCCGTCAGCTCACTTAAGGGGGGGGTCGGGAAGACGACCGTGACACTCGGACTCGCCTCCGCGGCGTTCGCTCGAGGTGTCCGAACCCTCGTCGTCGACCTGGACCCGCAGTCCGACGTGTCGACGGGGATGGACATCCAGGTCGCCGGGCGCTTGAACATCGCCGACGTGCTGGCCAATCCCAAGGAGAAGGTGGTCCGTCAGGCGATCACCTCCAGCGGCTGGGCGAAGGTCCACCCGGGCACGATCGACGTCCTCATCGGCAGCCCGTCCGCGATCAATTTCGACGGCCCGCACCCGAGCGTTCGCGATGTGTGGAAGCTCGAGGAGGCGCTCGCGACGATCGAGGCCGACTATGACCTCGTGCTGGTCGACTGCGCCCCCTCGCTCAACGCCCTCACGCGCACGGCGTGGGCAGCCAGCGACCGCGTGATCGTCGTCACGGAGCCGGGGCTCTTCTCCGTCGCCGCCGCTGACCGGGCGCTCCGCGCGATCGAGGAGATCCGACGCGGCCTCTCTCCCCGCCTCCAGCCTCTGGGCATCGTCGTCAACCGCGTGCGTCCGCAGTCCATCGAGCACCAGTTCCGCATCAAGGAGCTGCGCGACATGTTCGGCCCGCTCGTGCTGTCGCCACAGCTTCCCGAACGTACGTCGCTCCAGCAGGCCCAGGGCGCCGCCAAGCCTCTCCACATCTGGCCTGGCGACTCCGCGCAAGAACTCGCGGGCGACTTCGACGCGCTGCTGGACCGCGTCATGCGCACCGGGCGCATTCCGGTCGCGGGCGAGGCGCGAGCCTGAGGAGCGAAGGGCTCCGGTCGTCTTACGCCGAACGGACCGCGCGACGAGCGGCGAGCTCGTCGACCGGATCAGGCACCTGCGGGTCGAAGTCGAGGAGCGTCGACTCCACTTCGTGCAGGACCTTGCCCACGGCGATGCCGAAGACACCCTGCCCGCGGCTGACCAAGTCGATGACCTCGTCGTTGGAGGTGCAGAGGTAGACCGATGCGCCGTCGCTCATGAGCGTCGTGCCGGCGAGGTCGCGGATGCCCGCCGCCCGCAACTGCTCGACCGCGGTGCGGATCTGCTGCAGCGAGATTCCGGTGTCGAGAAGACGCTTGACGAGTTTGAGGACGAGGATGTCGCGGAAACCGTAGAGACGCTGCGAGCCAGAGCCGGAGGCGCCGCGGACGGTGGGCTCGACGAGCTCGGTACGCGCCCAGTAGTCGAGCTGGCGATAGGTGATGCCTGCGGCACGAGCGGCGACGGCGCCCCGATATCCGACCTCGTCGTCCATCTGCGGGAGGCCGTCGGTGAAGAGCAGTTCGGTGGTGAACTGCGGCTCGCCGATCGCGTCGTGCGCGGTCATTTCGCCTCCTGCGTTGTGGTGGTTCGCTTCCACGCTAGAGGAGGGAGGGGCACCCGGCAACGACATCGGGCTCTCACGCCTCGGCGTGTCGCGGCGGTCAGGGAGCCAGACGCTCCAGTGCGGCCTGCACGAGGCCGGCGCGCAGCTCGTCGAGTCGGCGCACGAGCTCCGGAGCCACCTCGTGTGCGCGAGCACGCGAAGCGGGGTCTGATTTGCGCAGGAGCGGCGCCAGCGCACTCTCCACGAGCGCGACGTCGCGCTCGGCGGCCTGCCGCAGTGTGCGCAGATGCCGCGGCTGGATTCCGTGGGCATCGAGCGCCACGAGAGCGCGCAGGGTTGCCAGAGCCCGCTCGTCGAACGTGTCTGCCGCAGGCAGGAGCCCGGCACTGATCGCCTCGCTGAGAAGCGACGTGCTCGCCTCCGCCTCGGACACCAGCTCGTCACGCCGATACCGACGCGCCGCGTGAACGATGGAGGCGGGCATGCTCGCCAGCTCCCCCGCCGGGTCGTCGAGGTATTCACGAATGCGGGCCAACGGAATGCCGTAATCCCGTTGCATCGTGAGGGTCGTGCGGAGGCGCTCGACGTCGGTCGGAGAGAACTTGCGGTAACCGGAGTCGGTGCGCACCGGGGACACGATGCCCTGCACTTCGAGGTAGCGGAGCTTGCTCGCGCTCAGCAGGGGGAACTCCGGCGTCAGGCGCGCGAGCACCTGACCGATGCTGAGGTGTCCCGCCGACGCTGCGCGACCGCGAGATGCTGCGGCCGGGCTCACCCGGCGTGCTCGCGATCGGCGGGCGATGCGAAGAAGTTGAGACGGAACTTGCCGATGCGCAACTCGGCTCCATCGGTCAGAACCGCCCGGTCGACGCGCTCGCCGTTGACGTAGGTACCGTTCAGCGACCGCTGGTCGACGAGCTCGAAGACCGTCCCGGAACGATTGAGCTCCGCGTGACGGCGGGACACCGTGACGTCGTCGAAGAAGATGTCCGCCTCGGGGTGGCGCCCCACGGTGGTGACATCGGTGTCGAGAAGATAGCGCGCTCCGGCCGTCGGACCCGAGCGCACGAGCAGCATGGCGGAGCGGGACGGCAGCGCTGCGATCGCTTCGCGCTCGACCTCGCTCAGCTCGCTTCCGAACGGGATGAAGGACAGGTCCGAGTCGTGGCCGAACGTCTGCGTCGTGTCGTGAGAGACGCGCTCGTTCGGTTCGGCTCCACGCCGGATGTCGTCGGGTCGACGGTTCTCGTCCACGGTGGCCTCCTCCTCATTCACCCTAACCGATGGGCCGCTCCCCCTGAGCGTGAGTTCGTGCTCGGGACACTCTGGAACCGGGTCCGCGGGCGCTCCCCCAGCCTGACGGATTCGCGGCTCGACGACAAGCCGCAGACCACCTCTCTCTGCCACCATGACGGCCTCAGCCCTGTGGAGGACGCGGCGGACTCGCCACGACTCCCCCAGACTCGATGGGTAGGGTCGATCGGGTGACGACCCCTGTTGCTCTTGCCTCCTCCGCTTCCCCCGCCCGAACCGGGCGACGACTCCGCCTGGCAGCCGTGATCGCGCTCGCGGCGGCGCTGGTCACAGGTTCCGCTGCCTCACCGGCGTTCGCACACGACGAGCTGGTGGGGTCGGACCCGGCCGTGGGATCGGAGGTCGCCGAGATGCCTGCGGAGATCACGCTCACCTTCAGCGGCGTGCTCCTGACCGGAGACGGGACGACCGACGTCGTCGTGACCGACGCCGCGGGAACGGAGCTGACCACCGAACCTCCCGTGGTCGACGGAGTCCGCGTCATCCAGCCCGTCAGCGGCTCCGCCTCCGGCGAGATCACTGTCACCTGGCGTGTGGTCTCCAGCGACGGACACCCCATCTCCGACCAGTTCGGCTTCGTGGTCGCGGGCGCGAGCACGGGCTCCACGACAGAGCCCAGCGACGCCGTCTCCCCGTCTCCGAGTGCGCCGGGCACCGACGCGGGGACGGACGGCGTGGAGCTCCTGCCGGTGTGGATCGTGGTGGGCGTCGTCGCCGTCGTGGCGGTGTTCTTCGTCGTGTTCCTGACGCGGAGACGGGGCCCGCGCGAGGACTAGGCTGGGAGCATGCCTCATTTCAATGTCGTCGTCCTCGGTGCCGGCCCTGGTGGCTACGTCGCAGCGGTCCGCGCCGCACAGCTCGGACTGTCCACGGCCATCATCGAAGAGAAGTACTGGGGAGGCGTTTGCCTCAACGTCGGCTGCATCCCCTCCAAGGCGCTGCTGAAGAACGCGGAGATCGCGCACACACTGAAGCACAAGGCCGACTTCTTCGGCATCTCTGGCGAGTTCACCCTCGACTTCGGCGTCGCCTGGGACCGCAGTCGTGAGGTCGCCGACGGACGCGTCAAGGGCATCCACTACCTGATGAAGAAGAACAAGGTCACCGAGTTCGAGGGACGCGGCTCGTTCACGGGCCCCAAGGCGATCACGGTCACCAAGTCCGACGGCCAGGTCGAAGAGGTCACCTTCGACAACGTCATCATCGCGACCGGTTCGACGGTCCGCCTCCTTCCCGGCGTCACCCTGAGCGAGAACGTCGTGACCTATGAGGAGCAGATCCTCTCCCGCGAGCTGCCGTCGTCGATCGTCATCGTCGGCGCGGGCGCGATCGGCATGGAGTTCGCCTACGTGCTCTCCAACTACGGTGTCAAGGTCACGATCATCGAGTTCCTCGACCGCGCACTGCCCAACGAGGACGCCGACGTCTCCAAGGAGATCGCGCGCCAGTACAAGAACTACGGCATCGACCTCTTGGTCTCCACGAAGGTGGAGACCGTCGTCGACTCGGGCGACACGGTGACGGTCACCTACACGGACAACAAGAGCGGCGCGAGCGGCCAGATCGAGGCGGACAAGGTCCTCATGTCGATCGGCTTCGCTCCCCGCATCGACGGATTCGGGCTCGAGAACACCGGCGTCAAGGTCAGCGACCGCGGCGCCATCGAGATCGACGACCACATGCGCACGAACGTCGAGGGGATCTACGCCATCGGCGACGTGACCGCCAAGCTGCAGCTGGCTCACGTGGCCGAGGCCCAGGGGGTCGTGGCGGCGGAGACGATCGGCGGCGCAGAGACCATGACGCTCGGCGACTACAAGATGATGCCCCGTGCGACGTTCTGCTCTCCCCAGGTCGCCTCGTTCGGTTACACCGAGGCGCAGTACAAGGAGACGGGCCGCGAGTACAAGGTGGCGACCTTCCCGTTCATGGCCAACGGCAAGGCGCACGGTCTCGGCGAGCCGGTCGGCTTCGTCAAGCTGATCGCCGACGCCGAGCACCTGGAGCTCGTCGGTGGCCACCTCATCGGACCCGATGTGTCCGAGCTCCTCCCCGAGCTCACCCTCGCGCAGAAGTGGGACCTCACCGCGCTCGAGCTCGCACGCAACGTCCACACCCACCCGACGCTGTCCGAGGCCCTTCAGGAGGCCTTCCACGGCCTCGCCGGGCACATGATCAACTTCTGATCGAATGGCCCCGCGTCCCGAGAACGGGTAACCTGGGCCTCCACCCACTGACGCCGCCCCACCGAAGCCGGGGGCGGCGTCAGTGTCATTCGGGCAGGGCGTCGCCTCGCCGGACGCCTCCCCGCCCGCGGCGCCGCGTCAGTGACCGAGGGCGCGGCCGAGCTTGGACGATGACGAGGAGACGCGGCCTCCGACGGCGATGACGAGGGCATCGGCGACGCGGAAGAACTCGTCGCGCGCGAGGCCTTCCTGCGGGCCCCGCGGTCCGAGCTCGAGCTCCCACTCGCGCCACCGCGTCTGCCGCGCCGCACGGAGGTCGTCGGCGAGGACCCGATCATCGACGAACTCGGCGACGAGCTCGCCGTCGGCATCGACCAGTGCGAAGGCACGCCTCTGATTGCGCACACGCGCGATCGGAGCGAACGGGGGCTCCGCCGAGGACGCGACCTCTGCGACGACCTCTGCGGGCACCGGGTCCGCGGAGCCGCCCCCCTCACCGCCGATCGTGAGCGGCCACCGTGTCTCGAGCTTGCCCTCGGGAGTGGACCGCTTCACGTGCCATCCGCTGTCCGGGCCGCCCTCGCGGCGCCGGACGGCGATCGCCGCGCGTGCGAGCGCACCGTCGACCGTGTCGAAGTAGGTGGCATCGAGCGCGCGCGGCTCCGGCTCCCGCACCACAGCGACGCCCGGCAGGGCACTCCAGTCAGGGAGCGGGGTGTCGTCGTCGACGTCGTACTTGCGCTCGATCTCCAGCGAGTGCTCGGCGACCAAGGTCAGTCGTCGCGGCCGTCGGGATCGGGGTCGATGTCGTCCTGGGCCTCGACGTAGCGATAATCGGCGGAGGTGGGACCGTCGCCTTCGCCCGTGTTCTCGGCCTCGCCCGCCCGCTCATAGACCACCTGGGTCTCGCTGTAGGGCAGGATCAACTGGTCCTGAGTCACGTCGTCGACCGGGATGAGCTGTCCGTCGAGCGGACCGCCGTGCAGGCGCGCAATTGCCATGATGACCTCCGCTTCCCACCCTAGCCCCCAGCGTCACGGCTCCCCCGCTGCGACGCATAGACTCGACAGCCGATGAAACCCTTCCTGCTGCTGGCCACCCGCGCCGAAGACGTCCCCGCCGACGAGGAGTACGCCCTCTTCCTGCGCTTCACCGGGCTGAGTGACGACCAGCTCGTCCGGGTACGCCTGGAAGCGGGCCCACTCGGCCCCATCGACCTCGATGAGTGGTCGGGCATCTTCGTCGGGGGCGGGCCCTTCAACGCATCGGATCGCGATGAGGAGAAGAGCGACGTGCAACGACGCGTCGAGGCCGAGTTCCGCACGCTCCTGGACGACGTCGTGGCGCGAGACTTCCCCTTCCTCGGAGCCTGCTACGGAGTCGGGACCCTCGGCGCGCACCAAGGCGCCGTGATCGATCGCACGTATCGTGAGCCGATCAGTGTCATCGAGATCGAACGGACGCCTGAGGGCGCCGCCGACCCTCTCCTTGCCGCACTGCCCGACCGGTTCACCGCGTTCGTCGGCCACAAGGAGGCGATCACGGTACTCCCGCCCTCGGCGACCCTCCTCGCGCGCGGCGAGGCCTGCCCGGTGCAGATGTTCCGGGTGGGACGGAACGTGTACGCGACGCAGTTCCATCCCGAGCTGGACGTGGCAGGGATCACGACCCGCATCCACGCCTACGCCGACCACGGCTACTTCGGCGCCGACGAGCTCCATCTCACCCTTGCCGCCGTCCGCCGCGCTCCCGTGACACACACATCCTCGATCCTCCGGGCCTTCGTCGAGCGCTACGCCCGGTGAGACCCGGACGTCAGAGGACGGGCGGGGTGTGCCAGATGCGTTCGATGTAGTCGCGCATCGAACGGTCCGAGGAGAAGAACCCGCACCGGGCGACGTTGAGGATCGCCGAGCGCGTCCACGCGTCCTGGTCCTGGTACGCGGCGTCGACCGTGGCCTGCGCCTCGATGTAGGACGAGTAGTCGGCGAGGACCATGAAGCGGTCGTCGTACAGGAGGTTGGAGACGATCGGCTCGAACACCCGCTTGTCGCCGCCGGAGAAGGCGCCCGAGGCGATGAGATCGATCGCCCGCCGCAGACCCTCGTCCGCCTGATAGAAGTCGGCCGGCCGGTAGCCGCGCGCCCACAGCGCTTCGACCTCCGGCTCGCTCATGCCGAAGAGGAAGAAGTTGTCGTCGCCGACCAACTCTCGGATCTCGACGTTGGCACCGTCATCCGTGCCGATCGTCAAGGCGCCGTTGAGCGCGAACTTCATGTTGCCCGTCCCCGACGCCTCCTTGCCGGCGAGCGAGATCTGCTCGGAGAGGTCGGCGGCCGGGATGACGCGCTCGGCCAGGGTGACGTTGTAGTTCGGCGGGAAGAGGACCTTCAGCCGGTCGGCGACGCGAGGATCGGCGTTGACGACCGAGCCGACCGCGTTGATCAGGTGGATGATCTGCTTGGCCATGACGTAGCCCGGCGCCGCCTTGGCGCCGAAGATGAACGTGCGCGGCTGGATGTCGGCGACGTCGACGCGCCCCGACACGATCCCTTCGTACGCGGTGACGATGTGGAGCAGTTTGAGCATCTGACGCTTGTACTCGTGCAGACGCTTGACCATGACGTCGAGCATGTGCCCATCGCTCACGTCGAACCCGTCGCGGACGTGGAGGACGTGAGAGAGCCGGCGCTTGTTGGCGGCCTTGACCTCGCGGAACCTCGCGCGGAACTCCGGATCCTCTGCATAGGACTCGAGCTCCCGGAGCCGCTCCAAGTCGGTGATCCACCCCGTGCCGAGCGCCTCGGTGATCAGGCCCGACAGCTCGGGGTTGGCGAGCCGGACGAACCGGCGGGGGGTGACGCCGTTGGTGACGTTGGTGAACTTGCCCGGGTAGAACTCGTTGAAGTCGGGCAGGACCTTGTCGCGCAGGAGCTGGGAATGCAGTTCCGCGACGCCGTTGACCTTCGCCCCGGCGACCGTGGCGAGGTAGGCCATCCGCACGGAGCGGACCGGCACCTCTCCGATGATCGACATGTTGCGGATCCGCATCTCGTCGTCGCCGAAGCGTTCCCGCACGGCGGCGAGGAACTCGTCGTTGATCCGATAGATGATCTCCAGGTGCCGCGGAAGCAACCTGCCGAGCAGGTCGACCGGCCACACCTCGAGCGCCTCGGGAAGCAGCGTGTGGCACGTGTAGGCGAAGCAGCCTTGCGTGATCTTCCAGGCCTCGTCCCACTCGAGCTTCTTCTCGTCGACCAGCACGCGCATGAGCTCGGGCACGGCGATGACGGGGTGGGTGTCGTTGAGCTGGAAGATCACGCGGTCCGGGAGCCCGGCGAGGTCGAAACCGTCGGCGAGCTGGTGCTGCAGGAAGTCGGCGATGGAGGCGGCCACGAAGAAGTACTGCTGCTGCAGGCGCAGCTCCTTGCCCTGGGGCGTGGAGTCTTCCGGGTAGAGCACCTTGGAGATGTTCTCGGCGAAGGTCTGCGCCCGTACCGCCTCCTCGTAGTCGCCGGAATTGAAGACGCGCAGGTCGAAGGAGTCGGTGGCCTTCGCGCTCCAGAGGCGGAGGGTGTTGACGCGGCCGTTCTGGTAGCCCGGGACCATGTAGTTGTAGGGCAGCGCCTGCACATTCCAGCCGGGGATCCAGCGGCTGCGGAGCACACCGTCATCGTCGTAGGTCTCGGTGTGACCGCCGAAGGAGATCTCCTGAGCGGCTTCGGGGTGCGGGAACTCCCAGGGGGTGTCCATCGCGAGCCAGGCGTCGGGCTGCTCGACCTGCTGACCGTCGACGAAGGTCTGACGGAAGATGCCGTACTCGTAGCGGATGCCGTAGCCGATGTTGGGGACGCTCAAGGTGGCCAGGGAGTCGATGAAGCATGCGGCGAGGCGTCCGAGCCCGCCGTTGCCCAGCCCCGGCTCCACCTCCTGAGCGCGCAGCTCGTCGATGTCGATCCCACAGGCCGCCATCGCCTCCGTCGCGATGTCGGTGAGACCCGAGGCCAACAGGTTGTTGTCGAGCTGTCTCCCGAGGAGGTACTCCGCGGAGAGATAGCAGACACCCTTGGCCTGCTGTTCGCGCTGACGGCGCTGGTCTTCGAGCCAGCGCGCCATGAGGTAGTCGCGCACCGTCATGGCGAACGCGTAGTAGCGGTCGGTGACGCTCGACGCCGACAGCGGCACGCCGCGTTCGTAGTTGAGGTTGCGGAGGAACTGGCGGACGAATCCGTCGACCGAACTGGCCGGTCCGGTCACGGGAGCCAGCGCGAGCGGGTGGGTGGCATGCAGCGGGTGCGACGCGGACGCCGCGGCGAAGTCGTTCTCGGGCACCTTACGAAGGTACACACTCGGACGAGGCTGCCCGATCCCCTCGGGCCGTGATCGCGATCAGTGTTTACACACTCGACGCATTCTCGTCTTCGGACCGCGACGCTGCGGTCCGCGCCTTCTCGTCCGCAGCACGGGCCGCATCGTCGGCATCGGCGCGGGCGTTCTCCAGCTCGGCCGTCGCGACCCGGACCTCGTCTTCGGCGCGCTGGACCCGGCGGGCCAGGAACGTGTCCGCCCCGTGCCGCGCCCGCACCCGGTCGTGTCGCTCGGCGACGCCCTCGAGGATGTACGCACTCGCGATCAGGATCACCTGCGCCGACAGATTGACCCACAGCAGCAAGGCGATGAGCGATGCGAACGACGCCAGCAGGGGGTTGGACGTCGCCCCACCGACGAACAGTCCGGAGAGGGTCTGCAGCACGGTGAGCCCGGCGGCACCCAGCAGCGCTCCCGCCCACAGCGACCGCCCGTCGGCGCGCACGCCCGAGAGGATGCGGAAGAGCGCGGCGACCGCGACGGCATCGAGCGCGAACGTCACGACGATCGCGAGCGATCGCGTGCCCCACGACAGCAGCGGATGGTCCTCGGGGAGGCCGATCCATCCCGCCACGACGCCGATCCCCGCCGTCCCCATCACGGTCATCGCCGCGGAAGCCCCGAGGGCCAGGGCGGCACCGATCGCGACGCCCAGGTTCCGAAGGATCACGGCCCACCACACGAGGTCGTCGGTCGGGCGGTCGGCGATCACGTGCAGTGCCGTGCGAAGTGACCCGATCGCGCCGATCGCGGCGCCGACCAGACCGAGCAAGGAGAGGATTCCCGCGATCGACAGGCCGGCCGGAATGGCCACAGCGTCGGGGGTGATGACGCCGTCGCGACCGACCAGTCCGGGAATCGCGCGGTCGATCGCTTCGACCAGCGCGTTCCAGGCCTCCTTGTCGCCCGCGAGCCAGAGCGCGGCGATCGAGAACCCGAGCAGCACCGCGGCGAAGATGCTGAAGAGGGCCCGATACGTGACGCTGTCCGCCAGCAGCGGGCCACGATGTTCGCTGTACCGCAGGAACGCGCGGACGGGCTTCAGAGAGAGGGCTCGAGCGGTCAGGCGCGCGACATCCATGGCGCCCACCCTAGGCGACAAGCCACGACGGCGGATCGGGGGTTGACGTGGGCCGGGCAAGGGGCAAGGGAACTCGTGCCAACCACTTCTGTCACAGAAATCACAGTGATCTCTTTCTTTCACACCCGCGCGAGGAGGCATACGATACTTCGAGGGAAAGGGGCGCCGTGAAGGGACTCGCGGAAAGCCTGGTGCGCACCGGGGCGATCAGCGCGGACGTGGTGTCCGACGTCGTCGCCGAAGTGGGCGAGGGCGCGGAGCTCCGGCGCCGGCTCGTGGATGCGGGACTGGTCTCGGAACGCCAGCTGGCGCAGGCGATCGCGCGTCAGACCGGTCTCCCCTTCGTCGACCTCTCGGATGTGGACCTCTCCCCCGACATCGTCTCGGCGGTCCCGGCCGCCCTCTGCCGCCGCTACCAGGTGATCCCCGTGGGCCGCGGCCGGCGAAGTCTCACCGTCGGAATGGCCGATCCGACCGACCTCATCGCGATCGACGACATCACCACGGCCACCGAGCTGAACGTGCGACCCGTCGTGGTCGCCGCCGATGCGCTGGAGGCGGCCTTCGCGCGCCTGCTGCGTTCCGACGAGGAACTGCTGGATCTCTCCGAGCAGATCGGCGAGATCGCAGCCTCCGACGGAACGGGAGGCACCGAGTCGATCGAGGAGCAGGTCGACGACGCTCCTGTGGTCCGGTTCGTCAACCTGCTCATCGCACAGGCCATCAACGACCGGGCCAGCGACATCCACATCGAGCCGGGCGAGAAGTTCCTCACGGTGCGGTACCGCATCGACGGCGTCCTCCACGAGATGCAACGCGCCGACCGCGCCATCCAGGACGGCGTGATCTCACGACTGAAGATCATGTCGGCGATCGACATCGCCGAGCGCCGCCGCCCTCAGGACGGGCGCCTCTCGGTCCATCACGACGGTCGCCAGATCGATCTTCGCCTCGCGACCCTGCCCACGGTATGGGGCGAGAAGATCGTCATGCGGATCCTCGACAGCTCCGCGCAGTCGCTGTCGATGAGCGACCTGCGGTTCTCGCTCCGCAACGAACAGAAGTTCCGGGCCGCGATCGGGCGGCCCCACGGAATGGTGCTCGTGACGGGACCGACGGGGTCGGGGAAGTCGACGACGCTCTACACGGCGCTGGGGGCCGTCGCCAACCCGCGGATCAACGTGATCACGGTCGAGGACCCGGTTGAGTACCGGATCGCCGGCATCAACCAGGTGCAGGTCAACCAGCGCGCCGGCATGACGTTCCAGGCAGCGTTGCGCTCCATCCTCCGTTCGGACCCCGACGTCGTCCTCGTCGGAGAGATTCGCGACAAGGAGACCGCCACCATCTCGATCGAGGCAGCGCTGACCGGACACCTCGTCCTGTCGACCCTGCACACCAACGATGCCCCCAGCGCCCTCACTCGTCTGGTGGAGATCGGCTGCGAGCCCTACCTGGTGGGCACCGCCCTGTCCGCCGTGGTGGCGCAGCGACTCGCCCGACGGCTGTGCATGAAGTGTCGGGAGAGCTATCCGGAGAGCCCCGACGTGCTCGCCTCGGTGGGTTTCCCGCACAATCCGCTCGATCCCCCCGTGCTGTATCGCGCGGTCGGCTGCCCCGAGTGCTCGGGTACGGGGTACCGCGGACGCGTCGCTCTGCACGAGGTGATGGAGGTGACCGAACGCCTCGAGCAACTCGTCGTGTCGCACGCGACGGGCTCGGAACTACGCGCGACGGCGATCGGTGAGGGCCTGGTGTCGCTCCGCGAGGACGGCTTCGCCAAGGTGTCGGAAGGGATCACCACGATCGAGGAGATCCTGCGCGTCTCGCTCTGACGACGTGAGCGAGGCCGAGCTCGCGAGTGGTGATCGCAAGAGGAAGCGGGGCGTGCGTCCCTCCCCAGTTCCGCACGCCCCGCCGTTGTGGGAAACCTATCCGGACTGCCCCAGCTCTCCGTAGATGGAGAAGATCGGCAGATACAGGGAGACCACCATTCCGCCGATGATGATTCCGATCCCCACGATGAGGATCGGCTCGATCGAGGACGTCAACTGCTCGGTCGCGGTCTGCACTTCGCCCTCGTAGAAGTCGGCGATGCTGGCCAGCATGTCGGGGAGCGTGCCGGACTCTTCACCGACGGCGGCCATTTGCGCGACCATCGGCGGGAAGACCTCGGCTTTGGCGAGCGGCGTGGAGAACGACTTGCCCTGGCGCACCGATTCCTGCACGGCCCGCACGGCCTGCTCGATCCGGTAGTTGTTCGAGGCCGCGCCCACGATCGCGAGCGCTTGGACGAGCGGCACGCCCGCGTTGAGCATCATCGACAGTCCGCGGCTGAAGCGGGCGACGGCGATCTTCGTGGCGAGGGGGCCGAACACCGGCATGCGGAGCTTGAGCGGATCGACGACCCGGCGGACGGCGTCGGAGGTGCGGAACCTCATCCACCAGATCGAGAACGCGATCCCGAGCACGATGAGAGTCGGCAGCGCCCACACCATGCTGTGAGACACCGAGACGATGATCTGGGTGGGGACCGGCAACTCCGACCCCAGGTTCGCGAACATGCCCTCGAACACCGGGACGACGAAAGTCACCATCGCGATGACGCCGACGATCGCGATGCTGAGGACGATGAGGGGGTAGGTCGTCGCCGAGCGGATCTTGTCCTGCAGTTCGGCCTCGTTCTTGTACGTCTCGGCGATCGTGCTGAGCGACTGCCCGAGGAAACCCCCCGACTCCCCCACGCGGACCATGCTCACCATGAGCGGCGGAAAGACGCTCGGGTGCTGACCGAGAGCAGCCGAGAACGCCGATCCGGACTCGACGGCCGCGTGCACCTTGACGAGGGCGTCGCGCAACTGAGCATCCTCGGCCTGGTCGATGAGGATCGAGAGCGTGCGCATGAGAGGCAGTCCGGCGTTGATGAGTCCCGCCATCTGCTTGGCGAACACGGCGAGTGTGGCGACCTTCACGCGCTTGACGAAGCCCGGGATCGTGATCTCGCGGTGCAGCCCCGTCTTGGAGGTGAGGGTCACTTCCAGCGGCGTCAGCCCCTGCGCGCGCAGCTTCGCGGCGACGGCGCCCTGACTGGACGCCTCGAGCGTTCCCTTCACGATGCCGCCGCCGGTCGTGTCGACGGCGCGGTAGGCGTACTCCTCGACGAGTGGCATCAGTGACCCCAACCGCTCGCGGAGCGCTCCGACGCATGCATCGTCCACGCCTCCGCGTCGTAGTCGGCGGGGCGCACCTTCGTCTCGTCGAAGCTGCGTGGATCCTCGGCGATCTCGCGAGCCAGGGTCAGCGAGATGGACCCGTCGGCGACGAGGCGCTGCAGGTCTTGATCGAGGGTGTGCATGCCGACGGAGCCTCCGGCCTGCAGCATCGAGTAGATCTGGCTGATCTCGCCCTCGCGGATGAGGTTGGCGATGGCCGGAGTGTTGACCAGCACTTCGGTGGCGATCACGCGTCCCTCCGACTGGGCCCGGGGAAGGAGCGTCTGGGTGATGATGCCTCGGAGCGTGTCGCCCAGCTGCGTGCGGATCTGGTTCTGCTGATCGGAGGGGAACGCGTCGACGATGCGGTTGATCGACTTCGCGGCGCTCTGGGTGTGCAGGGTCGATAGGACGAGGTGACCGGTCTCGGCCGCCGTGAGCGCCGTGGAGATCGACTCCTGATCGCGGAGCTCCCCGATCAGGATGATGTCGGGGTCTTGGCGGAGCACACGGCGCAAGGCCTCCGAGAACGAGGCGGTGTCACTGCCGATCTCCCGCTGATGGATCAGCGCCCGCTTGCTCGTGTGCTGGAACTCCACGGGGTCTTCCACCGTGACGATGTGCGCGGGCTTGCTCCGATTGACGACGTCGATCATCGAGGCGAGAGTGGTCGACTTCCCCGAGCCGGTCGGCCCGGTCACCAGCACGAGACCGCGCGGCTTCATCACGAGTTCGGCGGCGATCCGCGGAACCCCCAGCTCCTCGAAGCTCTTGATCCGTTCCGGGATGAAGCGCAGGGCCACGGCGACCCGGCCGAGCTGACGGAACACGTTCACACGGAACCGGGCCACCTCGGGCACCGTGATCGACAGGTCGACTTCGCCCGAGGCGCGAAACTCTGCGACCTGTTCCGGGGTGAGGATGCCCCCGATCGCCGATTCGAGCCAGTTCGCGCTCGTCGGGCTCTCGAATCCGGGGACGAGTGCGAGGTCGCCGTCGATCCGGATCTGCGGCGGATGGTCGGCGGTGAGGTGGACGTCGGACGCGCGGAGATCGGCCGCGACGCGCAGCAGGGCGTCGAGCGGAGAAGTGTCGGCGATCATGGTGCCTCCGTCTGGAAGAAGGTCAGGGCGGTCACGGTGAGCTCTTTGTCATCGGTGGAGATCTTCACGGGGAACAGCAGCCGGGGGCCGCGCCCGAGCGCGTCGACGAAGGCCGCCATCCGGCTCGCGCGGTCGGCGAGGGCGTCGGCGTCGAGCTGCCCGGAGTCCCCGCTGTCCCCCGTGTCGGTGTAGGAAGCGGCGAGATCGATCACGATCGTCACGAGAACCTGTCGCCGCGGAGACTCGGGATCACCGGTGGGAGTCGCCGGCGCGGACGACGGGTCGTCGGACGTGCCGCCGGTGACGGCGTCCGTCGCCTCCGGTGTCGCCCCCTCTGCCCCTTCTCCCCCAGCCGCCTCCGCCGCAGGGTCGGCCGGCGCGGGCGCCGAATCGTCCTCGGTGATCGACGTGCGCTCGGCCCACGGCACCGGGTCACCGATCGTCACCGACTTCACCTGGACGTCGACGGTGCGCGCGGCGTCGGAGACCAGCTGCTGCACGTCGTCGAGCTGCGGGGTGGCCGCGATCTCGCGGCGGAGTTCGGTGACATCGCTGTCGACGCCGCTCATCGTCTCCCCGGCGCGCGACAGCTGAGCGATCTGCTGCTCGTACACGTCGTTGGCGTTCTCGACCGTCGTCGTCTGGGCATCGGTGCTCTGCGCCGTCCCGTACATCGGCAGGGCGATCGCCACGATCCCGGCGACCAGCAGAGCCAGGACGGTGAGCATTCCGGCCAGGTTGATGAGCTGCCTGTTCATTCCTCAGCCCTCCTCGGCCTGGTAGGCGCCGGTGTACACGGACTGATCGAGGGTCACCGAGATGTCGTGACGGTAGACGCCCTCCTCGAGGGTCTGGGTCCATCCGTCGACGTCGGAGGCGCCGGGGAGCGTGCGCAATCGACGGATCACCGGGACGATGTCGGCGGGGTCTGTGCTCGTGAGGACGATATGGCCGTAGACGCCGACCTGCGTCGCGGGGTCCTCACCCTGGGGAACGGGACCTGGGGAGAGCTCGACATCGGCGATCGAGACGCCGGCAGGCAGACGATCGGCGACGGCAGCCAGCACCGTCGACCACCGGACGTCCGCCGCCATGGCGCGGGACCGGAAGTCCGACAGGCTCTGCTGCAGGTCGAGTTTCTGCCGCACGGGCTGGAGGGCGGAGAGGTCGGAGAGGAGCTGAGTGGTGTGCGCGTTGGCGGCGGACAGACGCTGCGCAGCTATCGTCTGCAGGCCGAACGCCGCGGCGCTGAGCAGCGCGACCGTGAGGAGGGTCGCCCCCAGACCCCACGCCCAGCGACGGAGGAGGTGCGCACGTTCCCGGCGGTCGATGGCGGCACGCGGCATGAGGTTGACCTGCGGAGGCCCGCCGAGAAGGAGAGCTGATGAGGCCGATCGCGCCGTCATGCTCGCGCCCCCGCTCCGGCAAGGCCGCCCGTGGTGAGCAGGTCGACGTCGAGATCGCCGGCCGGAATCGCCAGCGTCGAGGCGGTCACCGTCGACAGGCCCACCAGTTCCACCGGCATCGGCAGACTCGCCGCCAGCGCGTCACCGACGCCCGGGACGACAGCGCCGGCACCGCTGACCAGAACGCGGGTGACCGGTGCGTCGGCGGACCGATCCGCGTAGAAGCGCAGCGTGCTCCCGAGGCGCGAGACGACGACGCCGATCTCCGCGTCGGTCATCGACACGGGGCGGACCGCTCCCCGCAGGTCCGCCCGGCGACGCACCACCGGAGCTCCCACCGCGACCAGTTCCGCCGCTTCCTCGAAGCGGGGCGCGTTGGCCTCCGCCTCAGTGTCCGACGCCGACTCGGCGAGGGCGGAGCGAGCGCGGACGGCCGCCGTGGCGATCTCCATCGGGATGATGCGCACGAAACGCGGAACCCCGTCGCGCATCACCACGACGTAGCTCGTGTGGTCACCCAGGTGCAGGGCCGCCACCGTCTCCCCCGGCGCCGCGAGCGCGCTGACGGCGCGAGTGAGCGCGAACGGTGCCAGGTCGACGCTGTCGACGGTCAGCTTGGCGCGGGAGACAGCGGTCACGAGCTCATCGACCGTCTCGGCGACCGCCGCGACGAGCAGGCCGGAGACCTGATCGTCCACCTGCGAGACGGGGTAGAAATCGAGGACCGCCTGATCGGCGGGGACCGGCAGGAGGTCCTGAACCTGAAACGGCAGCGCTTGGGCGAGCAGATCGGGTCGCATCGCCTGGGTGGTGTAGTCGCGGACCAGGATTCGGCGGCTCCCGATGCCGAGCACGACGCGACGACCGGTGATCTTGGCGCGCGACCAGAGCTGACGCAGAGCCAGGACGACCGCGTCGGTGTCGAAGACCTCAGAGTCCTTCGCGGCACCCTCCGGAAGCGAGACCGAGCCGAACGCGACGACCCGCGGGGAGCGCCCGGTGGACATCTCCACTGCCCGCACGCTCTCCTCGGTGATCTCAAGCCCTACGACCGTCTTCGCCATCCGCTGTTCTCCTCTCTCCGACTCCGGCTCAGCCGACGGTCAGGGCTCCCACGTACCACTGCGCGATCTGAGGACCCACGGCGATGCCGATCCACGCGCCCGCGATCATCCAGGGACCGAAGGGCACGGCGGTTCGGCGGGTCGCCCGCCGGGTCGCGATGAGTGCGAGTCCGAAGACGCCGCCGAGGACGAACGCGGCGAAGGCTCCCACGGCAAGGGCACCCCACCCGATCCAGCCGAGCGCCATTCCCAGCACGCCCGCGAGCTTCACGTCTCCGCCTCCCATCCCCCCGGGACGCACCGCTCGCAGCAGCGCGTAGAAGGCGAACAGAGCGGCGCCCGACAGGGCAGCGCGCAGGAGCGACTCCCCCGGCGCGCCCAGGAGCCAGGCCACCACGAACAGAACGGCGATCACGACGTAGGAGGGAAGGACGATGGCGTTGGGGAGCCGATGGGTGTCGAGGTCGATCAGGGCGAGGGCGATGCTGATCGCCGCGAGGTAGAGGTAGGCGACGAGGGAGACGATACCGGCCGGGTCGAGGGTGCTGGCGCGGTCGCCGACGATCCAGACGATGGCGAGGAACGCCAGTGCGGTCGCAGCCTCCACGAGCGGATAGCGGGCCGAGATCGGTCCCCCGCACGCGGCGCACCGGCCTCGGAGGGCCAGCCACGAGACGATCGGCACGTTCTGCCACGGCGTGACCGGACGATCGCACTCCGGGCAGCGGCTCTCGCGCGTGAGCGGGACGCCGGCGGGAACGCGCGCGACGACCACATTGAGGAAGGAGCCGATGACGAGTCCGAACGCCGCCGTGAAGACGAGCGCCAGCCCCCACCACGATGCGGCGGTCATGGTGTCGTGGCCACATCGTGCGTGGACAGGAGCGTGAAGGTCGTCGCGCCGGTGCCGCCCTCGGTGCCCGGCCACGGCTCGACGTCCTTGCCGAAGTCGTAGCCGGGGATGTGGCGAGGAGCGAAGGCGACCCTCACGCCGCCGCCGAAGGCCAGCTGGCCGGAGTACACCTGGCCGCGGAAGGTCGCGGGGCTGCTGTTGAACTTCATCTGGCACGGCGTATAGATGTAGATCGCGATCTTCGGGTCGACGCTCGAGTCGTTGAGCTGTTCCGACCCCTTCGCCGGAAGGGTGCATTGCGGCCCCGCGACGGTCGGCTGGCCGTCGGGGGTGATGAGGAAGATCGTGTGCGGGTTGCCGTCGGCGCTGGCGAACTTGGTACCGGAGAGGTACCAGTGCGTCGCGATGACGGCGATGTCTTTGTTGACCTTGACCTCTTTCTTGGCCCCACCCGCGTTCGTGTCGAACCCTCCGCTGCACTGGCGGATGTCGAAGATCATGGGGCTCGTCAAGGAGCCCGCCAGAGAGGTGACATCGGCGCTGTTCCCGGACCACTTCTCGCACGCTGCCCCCGACACCGTGGTGAGCTTATAGCCCTCGGCGGCCCAGGCTGCGGGGGGTGTGGATGAGTTGACGGGCGTGAAGGTCACGTCCTGCCAGTCGGGGATCTCGGGGAGCGTCGGCGCCGCCAGCGCCGTGTCCTTGACCAGGGCCCCCTTGACGATCTGGTTGGCGGGTGTGCCCCAGATCCCGTAGCTGCCCTTGTAGCGGAAGTTGCCGTTGATGGTGCCGCTTCCGATGGTGCTGGTGCCCGATCCCGAGGCGGTGACGCTTCCGTAGACCGTGCCGTTGTTCAGGGTGAAGGTGCCGCCGAGGAAGGCGTTGCCCCCTGCGCTTCCGGCCGTCGTCCCGATCGTCCCGGCGATGTTGTGGCTGTCGTTCTTGGGGGCGATGAGGGAGCCCTTGATCGTGCCGCCGTTGACGTTCGCCTTGTCTCCGATGTAGGCGTTGCCCTCGACCGTGCAGCCCGAATCCAGCTGCAGCGCGCCGGTCTTGGTGTAGATGTCGCCGGGGAACACCGATCCCGAGCCGCACTCGATCTTGCCCGTGGATGCGTAGACACCGGCCGAGCCGACGAAGTCGTCGATGCCGACCTCGCTGTGCGCGGCGTCGAAGACGTAGGAGTTGAGCCGGGTGCTCATGCCGTAGGTGTAGAACAGGCCGGGTCCCCCCTGCGTCGGCAGGGCCGCGTCCTCGGCCATCGAGAAGACCGCCTGTCGGGTGGCCGCCTCGGCGCCCACGCGGGCCGTGGTCCGCAACGTGGCGATCCCGGCACCGCAGACGAGCGTGTAGGAGTAGGTGGGGCTGCTCGCGCCATTGACCTTCGCCGACCCGCCCGCAGCCCCGCACACGAGGGTGCCGTTCTCCAAGCGCACCGTCTGCGCCGCGATGCCGGCGTCGACAGCCGCTTGGGCCTTGGCGCGGTTGCTGGACCCGGTGAGCATGCCGGTCGTGTTGACGATGACGGCGGACAGGGCCAGGGCGCCGACGGTGAGCACGACCATCACGATGAGCACCGTGATCAGCGTGGAGCCGTCGTCGTCGCCCGGGATCTGGCGCCGGCGCGATGGGGAGAGAGTCACCAGCATGACGGGCCTCCTGCCTGGACGACCTGAGCGGCCGCGCCGCTGGTGACCGTGACGGAGACATCGCCGCGCGTCATACGCAGTCCCACCGAGACCCGTGTGCCGGAGGAGCTGAAGGCGGCTCCGCCCGTGAACGTCCCACGTACGCCCGACGCGATCGAGGTCCACGTGGCCGGCGACGCCGGACGGGCCGATGCTCCCGAGCTGTAGCGGAGCTGGCCGGCATCGAGCTGCCACGCGCGGCACTGCCACGTCGCGCCGTCGGCACCCAGCACCTTGGCATCCAGGCGCATCCCGCCGGCACTGACCCGCGTGACGGTCGCGTCGCGCACGCTCTCGGTCACCCCGGCGGTGACGGCGTTGAGCTCGGCCGTCGCGGAGTTGCGCGCCGACGCCTGCTGCTGCGCCGTCCACCCGTTGACGAAGACCGCGGCCACGACGGACAGCAGGATCCCGGAGACGACGATGACGACCAGGAGCTCGATGAGCGACATGCCCGACTCCTGGGACGAGGACGAGGGCACGCTCATGGCGCCCCCACCCGCACCTGGGAGGTGAGCGTCGTGACGACGCGACCGGCGTCCGACACCGTCACCGCGACGGGAACCGCGGCCGGGTAGGCCGCGGGGCATGCCGAGACCCCGACGGTCACTCTCGCCGTGAACCCGCTCGCGGCGTCGGTGACCGCCGGCGCGGCGGCCCGGGCGAGGAGGTCGGCACAGCGCGTCGTAGTCGTGCCGGGCGTTGCGGGAAAGGCGGCCTGGATCTTGGCGAGCTCGTCTCGGCCGAATGAGGTTGCCGACAGCGCCGTGCGATTGTCGACGCTGCGCTGCGACAAGCCGATCATCAGCGGCAGGACACCGAGCGAGAGAACGGCGAGCAGGAGCATGGCGACCACGACCTCGACGAGGCTGACGCCGTCATCGCGCGCGAGCACGGGCACCTCCGGGGGGGAACGAGGTGTGGGACGGGGAAAGACGTCGAGGCCGGCCCGTACGGGTCGGGCCGGCCTCGCGGCGTAGTGCTGGAACTTACGGCGTGGTGGTCGGCGCCGGCGTGCAGCCCGGGCCCGACTCCTTGTTGGGGGTCACACCGGTGTAGGTGACGACGACACAGATGTCGTCGATGTCGGTGATCGTCGTGTCCTTCAGCGCGACAGCGGTCGCGTCACCGGTCTTGAGGTTGTTGAGGTTGACCGCACTCGCGGCGGTTCCCTTCGCCATCTGGGCGGCGGCCTGGGTCGCGCCGTTCGCGGCGACGGTCGCAGCAGCGTTGTCCTTGGCCTGCTGCTGGATGTTGAGGAAGATCGGGATGGCGACGGCGGCGAGGATGCCGAGGATCACCACCACGACGATCAGTTCGATGAGCGAGAAGCCCTCGTCACCGGTCTCCTCGCGACGGGCCTTCTCAGCCTGGACATAGTTGCGGAAAGTGCGCATGCGCGTGCCTTCTCCTTGGGGGGTGTGAACAGGACGCCGACACACGTGTGCACTCATTGGGGGGTGTGCACATCTGGGGGGATCTCGGATCCGGGGGGAGTCACCGAGACATGTGCCGGTTGGTTCGAGAGGCCCGCCGCGAGGACGTTACTCCCTCTCCACCACCAATCATTAGAGGTCTCTCATGTTGTTGTCAATGAGATTTCTGAGAGAAATGTGAAATCTGTGTTTCCTGAGGTAGCGCTCGGGTGTCCGGGCTCGCGAGCGGACCGACGCCGCCTCACGAATCGAGGATCTCCAGGCGCACCGCCACGACGCCATCGTCAGCGATCCCCTCCGCGATCCGGACCGAACGCTTGAGGGGCAGCACGTAGGCGCCACGCTCCGCATCGGGGAAGATCGACGTGCGCCGGCTCGACGAACCCACCTGCACCCGCACGGCGACGGCGCCGAATCCCCGCGGCGGACGCGGGATCTCCCGGATGTCGTCGGAGAGCTCCGCGGGCAGGGCGACGAAGTACCAATCGTCGGAGCGGGCCTGCCACCGGAAGACGGGCGCCGTGAAATCGACGATCACGACGCCGCCCGGCGCGCCGTCAGGGTCGGTGCGCCCGGGACCCCTACCACTGGGGGTGGATCTCGGCGCGCAGCAGCCGATCGTAGACGTCTCGCACGGCCGCATCGAAGGCCGTGAGGTCGGCCTCGAGGTCACCGGCGGCGGCGTTGGCCCGCGCCTGCGCCGGGGTGCGTGCCCCAGGGATCACACTCGTCACGCCCGGGAGCGCGGCGATCCAGGCGAGCGTGGCGGCCGGGAGCGACACTCCGGCGGGCAGGGCCGTGCTGAGTTCGGACACGGCCTGGAGCCCCGTCTCGAAGTCGACGCCAGAGAAGGTCTCGCCCTTGTCGAACGCTTCGCCGTGGCGGTTGTAGGTGCGGTGATCGTTGGCGGCGAAACGGGTGTCTGCGGAGTACTTGCCGCTGAGGAGGCCCGAGGCCAGGGGCACGCGGGCGAAGACCGCGACTCCCGCGGCGGCGGCCCGGGGCAGCACCTCGTCGAGAGGCTTCAGCCGGAACGGATTGACGATGATCTGCAGGTTGCTGAGCCGGGGCCGGCGAAGCGCCGAGAGGGCCTGGGCGGTCGTCTCGACAGAGACGCCATACGCCGCGATGGTGCCGTCGTCGACGAGGGCGTCGAGGGCTTCGTAGGTCGCGTCGTCGTCGATCACAGCCGACGGCGGGCAGTGCAGCTGGACGAGATCGAGGGTGTCGACACCCAGGTTCCGGCGCGAGCGGTCGGTCCAGGCGCGGAAGTTCTCGGGCGTGTAGTTCTCGGGGACCTGGTCCTGGCGACGCCCCATCTTGGTGGCGACGGTGATGCCGTGGCCAGGCCGGTCGGCGAGGAATCGGCCGATCAGCGACTCGCTCCGGCCGTCGCCGTAGACGTCGGCGGTGTCGAAAAGGGTCACCCCCGCACCCACCGACGCGTCGAGGATCGCGAACGCGTCGGCTTCGTCGACATCACCCCAATCGGCTCCGAGCTGCCAAGTGCCGAGACCGATGGACGACACCGACCGGCCGGTGGATGCGAGAGCGCGAGTGTGCATGGCTCCAGCCTAGAAGTGGGCAGGGACACCGGTAGCGATGCCGATCAGAACGGTGGCGGATCGGTGTCGGCCACAGACGCGGCTCCGTCGGCGGCGAACACGAGAGTGCGAGCCGGGGCGTCTGGGTGGTCACGCCCGAGGGGACTCGTCCAGTGAAGAACCCCGTCGGGAGTCTGCGTGACCCGCCACGCCGAATGGTGCTTCAGTGTGTGATGCCGTCGGCAGAGGTGAGCGAGGTTCATGACCTCGGTCGCACCGTCGTGCTCCCGCGCCACCGTGTGGTCCACGTCACACCGGCCAACCGGAACCCGGCATCCCGGGAAACGGCAGTGCTCGTCCCGGACACTCAGAACGCGACGCAGGTGCTCGCTGGGTCGGTACCGATCGACGGCGAGAACGCCGCCGCTGATGGGGTGGGTGAGCACCCGATCCCACCCGGGCGCGGTTCGGGCCAGCCGGAGGGCCGTCGCGGTGTCGATCGGCGAGCGCCCGACCAGTGACGCCGGAGTGACATCGTGGCCGAGGGCGGTCAGGACGGGGACAGTGACCTGCACGTGCGCGACGATCGCCTCGGCCTCGGGAACGGAGGCGTGCGAGATCTCGGGAGTCGCGTGACCCGTGAGCAGCAGGTCGGCGAAAGCGTCGGCGCGGAGCTGTCCGATCCCGCGGGTATCCGGCGCGACGATGTCGTCGAGGAGGACGCCGCAGCCGCCCTCGTCGCGGGCGTTGCCCCCGTCGCGGGCCGTGCCCCCAGCGGCGCGCGCGGCGATCTCGCGTCGCGCAAACCCGTCGAGACGGTCACGGATCCCGTGGGCCAGGTACGCGGGCAGAGTGGCGATGAGCTCCGCCATGCCGTCGGGGAGATCACGCACGTGGACGTCTCTGGTCGCGGCGGCCGCCGCGTGGCGCGCGTCGATCGGGATCGGATGCAGGCGTGCGGCGAGCAGCTGCGCGGACGGCTTCGTCCGCCCCGGCGTCTCGCGTCGAGCGACCTCCAGCACCGCCGCCTCGTACCGCCCCCGAGAGTCGTCGGCGAGCGCGAGGCCGGCTTCGACGATCACGGCCAGGTGCGCTCGCGAGATCTCCCCCGCCGCCAGCGCGGCAAGCGTGGCGCCGAATGCACCCGCGACCACGACAGCGTCGGACATGCGGCGCTGCACCGTGCGATCAGAGATGGGCCACATCGCTCCGATCTGAGCGCAGAGCGATCGCAGGGGGATGTCACGCTCGGAGGACGTGCCGGGGGTATCGCTCTGGGCTTGCGCCACCGCAACGGCCTCCGCGAGGAGTACGACCTCCTCGGCGTCGAGCGCAGCCCGACGGCGGCCGGTGTCGGCAAGAGCATCGAGGAGAGCCCCGACGCGCGCAGGCGCGTCACCCGGAGCAACCGTCGCTTCATTCGTCATGCCCCCATCCTTTCCGGGGTCACCGACGCTCTCGGCACAAAACCGCCGATCAGGTGACGTTCTGTGGAGAGATCGGGCGATAGTCCGTTTGGGGAGGAATGGCGCGGCCACCACCGACGCGCGTCGGCCCGGCGCCCGGGCGCACCACTGCGGGGCCGGGTATGCTCCCCCGGCCCCGCAGTGGCCCGTCCGATCAGGCGGTGGTCTTCGAGCGGCCCTTCTTGACCGTCTTGACGGTGCCGGTCACGGCCTCGCTCTCGGCGTGGGTGCCCTTGCGCTGGGCGCGCACCTCGTCGAACGACGTGCCGTAGTAGGCCGCTTCCATGAGCGTCTTCATGTCCTCGATCATCGGCATCCGCGGGTTGGCGGGCGCGCACTGGTCGCGGTAGGCGGCCATGGCGAGGTCGTGGAGTCCGGCGATGAACGCGGTCTCGTCGACGCCCTGCTGCTGGAACGAACGCTCGATGCCGACGCGGTCACGCAGCGCCTCGACGGCCCGGGCGTAGCTCTCCACGCCTTCCTCCGGCGTCGAAGCCGGAAGACCCAGGTGCGCGGCGATCTCCTGGAAACGCTCCGGGGCGACGTAGCGCTCGTACTTCGGCCAGCTGGTGAGCTTGGACGGCACCCGACCGTTGTAGCGGATGACGTGCGGCAGGTACACCGCGTTCGTGCGCCCGTGGATCAGGTGATACGTCGCACCGGTCACGTGGGCCATCGCGTGGACGATCCCGAGGAACGCGTTGCCGAACGCCATGCCCGAGATGGAGGCCGCGTTGTGCATCTTCTCCCGCGCCTTCAGTTCCGCGGCGTCGGTCGAGTTCGGCTGCGCCTTCGCGCTCAGCTCGATGTTCTCGAAGATGAGCTTGATCGCGTGGAGGCAGAGCCCGTCGGTGTAGTCGTTCGCGTAGACCGACACGTACGCCTCGGTGGCGTGGGTCAGGGCGTCGAATCCGGCATCGGCGACGAGGAAGCCGGGGAGCACCTTCGTCAGCTCGGGGTCGATGATGGCGACCGACGGGGTGAGGGCGTAGTCGGCGAGCGGGTACTTCATCCCGGTCTCGTCGTCGGTGATCACCGCGAACGGCGTCATCTCCGAGCCGGTGCCGGATGTCGTCGGGATGCAGACGAGCGTCGCGAGCTGTCCGAGCTCGGGGAACTTGAACGCGCGCTTGCGGACGTCGAAGAACTTCTCGCACATGTCGGAGAACTCCACCTCGGGGTTCTCGTAGAGCAGCCACATGACCTTCGATGCGTCCATCGGCGACCCGCCGCCCAGGGCGATGATCGTGTCGGGCTGGAACTGGCGCATCTGGTCGGCACCCGCCCGGACCTCGGAGACCTTCGGCTCGGGGCGAACCTGGTTGAGCAGCTGCACCTGCACGCGGTTCTCACGGCGGTTCAGCACGTCCATGATCTTGTCGACGTAGCCGAGCTTGGTCATGGTCTCGTCAGTGACGATCGTCACCCGCTCCAGACCCCGCATGTCGGCCAGGTAGCGGATGGCGTTCGGCTCGAAGTAGGTCTTGGCCGGCACCTTGAACCACTGCAGGTTGTTGTTGCGACGACCGATGCGCTTGACGTTCAAGAGGTTCACCGCCGAGACGTTGTTGGAGACAGAGTTGTGACCGTAGGAGCCGCAACCCAGCGTGAGCGAAGGCATGAAGGCGTTGTAGATGTCGCCGATGCCACCGAGCGCCGAGGGGCTGTTCTCGATGATGCGGACGGCCCGGACCACCTCGCCGAACTTCGCGATGACGGCCTGGTCGTTCGAGTGGATCGCACCGGAGTGCCCGAGGCCGTCGAAGTCGACCATCTGGCGGGCCAGGTCGATGCCCTCGTCGGGAGTGGCGGCACGCAGCACAGCGAGCACGGGGGCCAGCTTCTCGCGAGTCAGCGGCTCGTGGGGCCCGACACCCGTGACGTCGGCGAGGATGATCGACGTGTCCTCCGGGACCGTGAAGCCCGCCTTCTCGGCGATCCACTGCGGCGACTGGCCGACGACCGTCGGGTTGAGCTTCGCGCCGGCGCAGTTCTCGCTCCCGGCCGCGACACCGAAGATGAACTCCTCGAGCATCGTCTTCTCCGCCGGCGTCGCGCGGTAGGCGTGCAAACGCTCGAACTCGGCCAGAGCCTCGGCAGCGATGGGCTCGTCGAGGATCACGGCCTGCTCGCTGGCACACACCATGCCCATGTCGAACGACTTGGACAGGACGATGTCGTTGACGGCCCGACCGACCTTTGCCGTGCGCTCGATGAACGCCGGCACGTTGCCGGCACCGACGCCGAGGGCGGGCTTGCCACAGGAGTAGGCGGCGCGGACCATCGCGTTGCCGCCGGTGGCGAGGATGAGGGCCACGCCGGGGTGGTTCATGAGGGCACCCGAGGCCTCCATGGAGGGCTCCTCGATCCACTGGATGCAGTCGGCGGGGGCGCCGGCCGCTACTGCCGCATCGCGGACGATGCGTGCCGCGGCGACGGAGCAGTTCTGCGCCGAGGGGTGGAATCCGAACACGATCGGGTTGCGCGTCTTCAGCGCGATGAGCGACTTGAAGATGGCGGTGGACGTCGGGTTGGTGACCGGAGTGAGCGCGCAGATGACGCCCACGGGGTCGGCGATCTCGGTGATTCCGGTGAGCTCGTCGTGGGAGATCACCCCGACCGTCTTCTGGTTGATGATCGAGTTCGTCACGTGCTCGCACGCGAACATGTTCTTCACGGCCTTGTCTTCGAACAGGCCGCGACCGGTCTCCTCCACCGCGAGCACCGCGAGATCACCGTGGTGGTGCAGCGCGGCCACAGACGCCTTGCGGACGATGTGGTCGACCTGCTCCTGCGTGAATGATGCGTACTCCGCGAGAGCGACCTGAGCGCGTTCGACCAGAGCATCGATCGACGTGGACATTGGGTTCTCCTACCCGGCACGGATGCAGGATCCGCACCCTTGCTGGTTCGGGTCGGGATCGTTCCCCGCCCTTGTCCTTTCATTATGCACCCTGTGGTCTGACCACACAAGGCTTGCGCCGTGAATAAGGCGGGCGGCGGTCATCCCCTCTTTCTCACGTCGATCCGGCCAGCGGGGGCGGGGGCTCCGGCTCACACTGGAGCCATGCCGAAGGTGCCGCTCTACTACTACTCCTCGGTGTCGAACCTCACCGGCCGCTTCGCCGAAGCCCTCTCCCGCCTCGATGGGCGCGACGTGTTCAACCTCGCTCATGCGCCGGTGCGGCGCCGCGAGGTCCCCGGACCGTGGGTGCTGCTCACCCCGTCGTACAAAGCAGGAAACGCCAACGAGGTGACCCTCCCGGCGGGGGTGCGCTCCTTCCTCCGCTCCCCCATGAACCGGCGACGACTCATCGGCATCATCGGCTCCGGCAACCGCAACTTCGGCGTCTACTACCAAGCGGCCGCGCGCCAGCTGGCCGCCCGCTCCGGGCGCCCCATCCTCTTCGAGTTCGAGCTCGCCGGCACGGCGGAAGACGTCGCCCGCTGCGCGGAGATCCTCGCCGAGCTCGACGCCGCGCTGGACGAGACCGTGCCCTGATCACTCCGGCGAGCGTCCACGACGCGCCGACTCGGGGTCGTCAGACGCGGCGTGTCGTGGACACTCGGGCAGATGGAGCGAGGAGGTGGGTCGTGTCGCTCAGTTCCCGGAGCGAGCGGTTGTGGAAGTGGTCGTCCTCCTGCAGCACCGTGATCCCGCCCGGTCGAGCACGCAAACGGAAGTACTGCAGACTCTCGAGCGGAAGCCGCAGGAACGCGGCGGCCACGAACGTCAGCGCCCCACCGTGCGTGGAGACGATCTGGTGGTCGCTCGATGACGCGAGGATGTCGTCCATCGCGGCGTACACGCGCGCACCGAAGTGCGCCATGGTCTCCGCCCCGTCGATCCCTTCGTCGTGCTCCAGCCGCTCGCCATGCGGCGGAGGGGTGAGGAAGCGCTCGTCCAACCAGGACTGCGGCCGGCCTTCGGCCTCGCCGTACGACTTCTCTCGCAGTCGCGCGTCCTCGATCGCGGCGACGCCGAGACGACGACCGATCGCCTCCGCGGTCTGCGCGGTGCGGCGCAGGTCGGACGTATAGAGCTCAACGCGCGCGCCGCGCGGGATACGCTCCTCCAGCCGGCGAGCCACGGCGGCGGCGTGATCGAGCCCGGTCGGGGTGAGCTCGGAGTCGTACCAGCCCCCGACACGTCCCTCCACGTGATGAGTGGCCTCGGGGTGCGTGACGATGTGGAGCGTCCTCATGCGCGTCGTCCCTTCTTCACGGTCGTCATGGTTGCCATCTCCAGCCGGCCAGAACGGCCCGGATCGCGGCGTCGAACTGTCTTTCGTGCGAGGACCGCCACCCGGCGGCCATCAGCGCGCCGAGATGCGGAAGGGCGGCGAGGGCGACCTCGCCGTCCGCGTCCTCCGACGGCGCCTCGGGCTCCTCGGCGGTGCCGGGGGGCGACGAACCGGCGCGCGGTGCGAACTCGCCCAGCGCCGAGGCCACCGTGAGCATGACCAGCACGTTCACGAGATCGCCGAGCGCGGCATGCACGGGGGCCCCGGTCCGCAGCAGCGCACCCACGGCCCCGTCGGCCGCCGCGAGCGCCGCGGCAGAGCCGATGGGATGCGTCGCGACGATCGGGATCACCCCGGGATCGCGTCCGAGCTGTGCGCGCACGCCGGTCATCAGGGCGTGTGCGTAGTCCTGCCACGACGCCGACGCGGACTCCTCCGGGAGCTCCAGCCGCTCCCAGAAACGATCGGCGATCGCTGCCATGAGCTCGTCGCGCGCAGAGAAGTGGCGGTAGAGCGCCATGGGGTCCACGCCCAGCTCGCCCGCGACGCGACGCATCGTCACATGCTCCGCGCCGTGCGCCGAGGCGAGGGTGAAGGCGGCCGAGACGGCGTCCTCGCGGGTGAAGCGCGCGGGTCGCGGCGACATCAGGAGCCTCCCCCGCCACGGCGGAGCCGGAGCGCCGCGAATGCGATGAGCCCTGCCGTCCACAGCATCAGAACCGCGACCGTCGGGAGGACCTCGACGAAGCCCCCGCCGTCGAGGCTGAGAGAGGTCATCGCCTCGATCGCCCAGTACGCCGGCGACGCGAGGGCAGCACCCTGCATCGCCGTGGGGAGACCGGCGACGGGTCCGAACGCACCGCCGAGACCCGCCATCACCATCGCCACGATATTGCAGACGACGAGCGCATGCACATCCGAGCGGAAGAGCGAGAACAACGCGAGGCCGAGGGCGACCATGACCGCCCCGAACACAGCGGCGACGAGGATCAGGGCCGCCACGTCGCCGCGCGGACGGAAGCCGAAGAGCACCGCGCCCCCGATGAGCACCACGAGCAACTGCGCCACCTGCGCCCCCAGCGCTGTCAACGACTTGCCGACGAGAACAGCCGACCGCGGCGCGGGCGAAGCCCGGAGGCGATCCCAGGTTCCCCATTGCCGATCCCGGTACAACGCGCCGATGACCTGCTGCACACACAGCAGCGCGAACAGCACCGCGAGACTCGGGACGGCGTACGCGGCCCCGTCGAGGCCGGTCCGTCCCGCCGCCGCCAGCTGCGCGCTGGCGCCCGGAGCGAAGAACGGAACGAACAGGAGCGGGAGGACGATCATGACGGCAACCGGGGCGGGATCCTTCCGGAGGATCCGCGCGTCGATGGCGGCGACCGCGAGACTATGCCGCCACATGCGCGTCGCCCTCCTCGTGACGGGCGGTCGCCTCTGCCTGCTCGCGGAGCCGGAGATATGCGACATCGAGCGAGGAGCGCTCCACCCGGACGTCGACGACCTCGCCGGCATGTGCGCCGAGCTCGTCGATGCCGGTGGCAAGGACCCGTGCGAGATCGCCACCGCGTGCGTCGCACACGAGCAGATCGCTCTCCCGTCGCCATCCCGGCGGCAGTGGCGCGCCCTCGACGTTGCGCAGTCGTAGCGCGACCCGGCCGCTCCCCCACTCGTCCACGACCTCGCGCACCGTTCCGAGCGAGCGGATGGTGCCGTCGTGCAAGAGAGCGATCCGGGCGTTGATCTCTTCGAGCTCGGGGAGGTAGTGGGTGGTGTAGACGATGGCGGCGCCCTCGGCGGCCAGCGCGCGGACCAGGTCGATGATCCGCCGCCGCGACTCGACGTCGGATCCGACCGTCGGCTCGTCGAGGAAGAGCACCGACGGGCGATGGATGAGCGCCATGCCGGCATGCAGGCGCCGGCGCTGCCCGCCGCTGAGACGATCAGCGCGGGTCGTCGCCTGCGCCGTGAGACCGAGCATCTCCAGCACCTCGGCGACGCGTCGCCGTGCGGCGTTCCGCCGCGCCCCGTAGAGACCAGCGACCGCCTCGAGGTTCTCGGTCGCGGTCAGGGCCGGGTAGACGGCGGTGTCCTGTGCGGCCAGCCCCACCCTCGCTGCAGCCCGGCGCTCGCCGACGGGGAAGCCGTCGACGGTCACCGATCCGCTGTCCGGCGTCCGGAGCCCGGAGGCGACGTCGATGAACGTGGACTTTCCCGCACCGTTGGCCCCGAGAAGGCCCACGACCTCGCCGGGCGCGACGGCGAGGCTCGCGGCTCGGAGCACTCGCCGGCCTGCGCGTCGCACCGCGATCTCGCGCGCCTCCATTCCCCTGCTGTCGGTGCTCGCTCGCGCGTTCATGTTGCTCCCTCGTCGCGGGATCGCGGCTCTCGCGACTCCTTTTATCTACACTGTAGACTTATTGAAGCGAGGACGCGAACCCGCCACCGACGGGGGCGACTCTTCGAGCAGCGGGGCGGCGAAGAACTCGCGCTCGTGGACAGCGGAGGCGCGGAACGCGTCGGCCATGCGACGACGGTGGTCCTCGTCGGCCCGCGCGGCGGCCCGCGCCACCCATCCGAGGGCGGTCTCCGTCGCCACCGAGAAGCCCGGATCCGCGTAAGTCTCCAGCCACGAGGCATAGGGGTGCGCGGCGTGCGACCGTCGTTCCAGCCGGACCCCGACGTCCTGGTACAGCCAGAAGCACGGAAGGAGCGCGGCGATCAGGACGTCGTACCCCTCCCGCGCCGAGGCATGGAGGTGGTCGAGGTAGGCAATGGTCGACGGGGCGGGAGCGACCTCGCCTCCCGGGACCGGCGACAACCACTCGTCGTGCAGTTGCAGTTCGCCGTCGAGCGCCCCGGAGGCGCTCCGAGCCCAGAACGCCTGCTCGTCCCGCGACGGCGCCTGCCGGCTCGCCTCCGCGAGCAGGCGCGCATAGTCGCGGAGGTAGAGCGCGTCCTGCGCGAGGTACCAGAGGAACGGTTCGCTCGGGAGCGTGCCGTCGCCCAGGCCGCGTACGAACGGGAGGCGATCGATCTCGGCGCGGACGTCGGCGATCGAGCGCCACCACTCCTCACGCACCTCGTCGGGCGTCGGGCGGGTTCGAAGGCCCCCGCGCCCCCACAGCCCCGCGAAGTGATGCACCGGGCCGTTCCCCGACCCCACGTGCAGCGCGTCAGCACCGCGGATGCTCTCCAGGAGCCACCGCTTGGACTCCGCGACCGCCGCGTCCCAGTCGCCGTCTGAGGCCACCCGGGTCGCGATCGCGGAGGACAGGGAACATCCCGTCCCGTGTGTGCTGGTGGTGGCGACCCGCCGAGCCGGGTACTCGACCACGGTCGGCGGTTCGGTCGCCGCATCCACGAGGGCGTCAACGGCGTCAGGCCCGTCGAGGTGGCTGCCCTTCGCCAGCACCCGCACCCCGAGGGTGCGCGACAGCCGCTCCGCCTGCGCCCGCACCTCGGTCCAGGTCCGGGCCGGCGTCGACCCGACGAGGAGGGCGAGCTCGGGCACGTTGGGAGTGACGAGGTCGGCGCGGCGGCAGAGGTCGCGGAGGGCGTCTTCCGCATCCCGTTCCAGAAGGCGATCGCCGCTCGTGGCCACCATGACGGGATCGAGCACCACGATGGGCGGGCGGACCCGATCGAGCCACGACGAGACGGCGCCGATGGCCTCCGCACCCCCGAGCATCCCGATCTTCACGGCGTCGATCTCGACGTCGTCGGACACCGCCTCCAGCTGCTCGACGAGGAAGGCCACCGGCGGGGTGTGCACCGAACGCACGCCGCGCGTGTTCTGCGCGACCAGCGCCGTCACGACAGCCATGCCGTACCCGCCTGCCGCCGCGATGCTCTTGAGGTCGGCGTGGATTCCCGCGCCGCCCGAGGGGTCTGTCCCTGCGACGCTGAGAACGCGAGGGATGCGCACGGGCTGCCCGCTCATGCCGCCTCCTCCCACGCTCGTCGAAGCTCTCGCGCGGCCGATCCCGGGTCCGGAGCACCGCAGATGGCCGAGACGACGGCGACCCCCGCGGCGCCGGCGGCGCGCAGCCCCGGGACATCGACCGCCGTGACGCCGCCGATCACAACGGCCGGAAGCGCGCACGCCGCCAGCACCCTCCGCGCCCCGGCGAGGCCGAGCGCGGGCGGCGCGCCGTGCTTGGTCCGCGTGGGGTGCAGCGCTCCGATGCCGACGTAGTCGATCCGTGCCTCGTCGTGCACGGCCCGGGCGATCTGCTCGGGGGTACCGGCACTCAGGCCCAGCACGGCCTCGTCGCCGATGAGAGCACGCACGAGCGCGGGCGGGAGGTCGGACTGCCCCACATGGACGCCTGCGACGGCGGCGCCCGCCGCGCGTGCCGCGAGGTACACGTCGACACGGTCGTTGACGAGCACCGGAACGCCGTCGGGAACGACCTCGGCGATCCGGCAGACCGTCTCGAGGAAGGCCCGGCCGGACAGG
>JBMDWQ010000207.1:0-4943 GCA_048594675.1 Microbacterium sp.
GCTCCTGACAGCGAGGCACCGACTGCCCCTGACGCCGAGGCGCCTGCGGTCCCGGATGCCCTCCCGGTCGATGCGCCGTCCACGCCGGAGGCTACGTCGCCGGAGGCCTCGACGCCCGACGGCTCCGCTCCCGACGGTGACGCGCCTCCTGCCGAAGCCCCGGCCGCGGCCACCGCCGGCGCCGCGGCAGCGGCGGGTGGCCTGTTCGCGAAGCCCTTCGTGCGCACCCCAAGCGGCAGCTCGCTGTTCGGCACGGCGCCCTCGTCGCCGGACGCGTCGGCGCCGTCGGCGGAAGCACCCAGCGCCACGGGCCCGGATGCCGGCTCGCCGGCTGCGCCCGACGCGCCCGCTTCCGACGCGTCGCCCTCCGCCGACTCCGACGCGCCGAGCCAGGACGCGCCGTCGCAGGACGGCGAAGGCTCGCCCGATGCGGAGCAGCCGGCCGGCATCGACAAGACCGAGCTGAGCACCGACGAGATCGACGCCGCCCTCGACACGATCAATCCGAACTTCGACCCGACGAGCCCCTCCAACGGATTCGCGACGAACTGCGGCCACACGTCGTCGATCCTCAACGACGTGCTCAACGGCGGAACGGTCCGAGAGGCACCTGGAGGATCCACCCTGTCGATGGCGGAGATGGCCTCTGCCACCGGTCGTCCGCAGACACCCGCCACGCCGGCGCAGATCGAAGCGACGCTGCGAGCCGGGGGAGCCGGATCGCACTGCGTGGTGGGTATCGATCGTTCGAGCGGCGACGGTCACTGGTTCAACGCATACTTCGACGGAACGAACGTCTGGACCCTCGACGCCCAGACCGGTACCCGCACGGGCTGGCCGCCCCACGAGCCGAACGCGACGAACTGGGACGTCTCCATCGATAAGAGCGATCTCGTCAATGCCGACGGCACCCCTGTGCACCCCGCCGCCGACGCAGGCGATGCCCCGAGCTCGGCTAACGACGCAGATGCGGCTCCGGGCCCGACCGTCGACGGAGCTGCAACGGCGCTGACCGACTCTCCGCACACGCTCGATGCGGGCGCCGGCGTCGAGGGTTCTGACGCTCCGGCCGCGGACGAAACCGGGTCAACCGAGCAGGGCCGGGGGTCGACAGCGGCGGAATCGCTCGGTGTAGAGCCGGTGATAGAGGCGTCGGGGTCGCTGACGATCGACCCGCCAGATGCGGATATGGATCTTTCCTGGGGATCGGAGCATGGATATGTGGACGTGGGCTCAGTGACCGGAGTGAATCCGCCGGATGCGCAGCCGGGCGATCCGGGGCTGGATACCCTCGTCTTCGAGACCGACCCCGACACGCAACTCTTCTGGAGCGGGCGCACAGAGATTCCGGGTGCTCCGGGTACCGGTCAGGTCGGCAGCGGCGGAATCGCGGCAGGGCTCGCGCAGGCGCACGGTGCCACCACGTTGGAGCGCTATCTCGTCGACAATGACATCCACATGCCGCCATGGAGTCGCGACCCGGAGGTGCAGCGTATCTGGGGCGAGGTCTCGCAACGCTACGCGGAGGCGGCGAAGGGAACCGTTCGTGTGGTGCTCGGACGCAGTCTCCGCCCGGATGCGGTGTGGATCCAGTACGAGTTCGATGCGTTGCGCGCTAATCCCGCCGTCACCGAAATCATCGCCATCGATGCCCTCACGGGCGGCATGCGTAGGATCTACCAGAGGGAGTTGCCGTGATCGATGAGACGTTGAGCCGCGCTGTCAGAGACTTCGTCGGTGTGACGGTTCCGGCGCGACGCTACGAGCGGCTCCCGGCCGAGGTATCCCGTGATCGCATCGATGACATCCTTGCGATCGTCGACAGCGAGGGCCCGGGAAGCGAGGACCTCTGGGAGTGGGGCGACCGGATGGCCGAGCGGGTTCGTCAGGCCCACCCGGAGCTGAGCGAGGATGCGGTTCAAGCCGTTGAATCTCTCATCACCTTCGAATGGCGCTGAACGTCCAGCGACTCGGAGTGAGTCGGCCACGCAATACGAGGCCGCAATCGGAGAGCATCCGCGCGCCAAGGGCGGATGAGAAGCGCAAGCGAGAGGGAGATCGATGAGTCAGCTCACGAAGGCGGTCACTGCGGGGCGTGAAGACGCGTGGCTGAGACGCGGACTGTCGTGGGTCGCGGGCTACGTCGTACGCCTGGATGACCTGACCTCTCCGCCCACTCCCGAGTCGCTCTTCTCCGAGTTGGGTCTCGGGTTTCCCTCGTCGCCCTTCGCTGCCGGCGAGGCGTTCTGCGACGTCATCAACCTTCCGCCGTCGCCGGACCTGATGCTCGTATCTCCGGCCGAAAGCGACGGCGCCGCGGCGGTGACCGATCACGCGCCCTTCGCCAGTGGCTCGGGGTTCGTCGACAGCGCCGCGGGTTTTGTTCCCGTGTGGTGGGCCGCGCCCTCGCGCATCCCCGCGGGTGCGTCCGTGTGGCGGATCTCCGCCGATCAGGAGCCTCAGATGATCGCGGGCTACGCCAACGTCGCCGAAGGGTGGGTCGCGGGTCCGGGAGTCACCCTTCCAGCCACACCCGTGTTCAACGCGCACCTGCTGGGCATGCGCGCGACATGGCGTGGGAGCGAGCATCTGATCGACCTCCTTCCCGACGGGCGCGTCATCGTGTGCTCGGCAGAGGAGATCGAGGGCGGGGAGAAGTCTGCTCGAGACGTCTGGTGGACACAGGTATCGCGAGACGAGCTCACCGACGTCGTCGTGTTGCGCGTGCTCGCGACGTGGCACGACGCACCCGTGCAGGTCGTCGCTCTCGAGGAGACGCCCGACGGGGTGACGGCTCAGATCGTCTATGTCGGTCGCGACATGTTCGAGGCGGAGGCCGCGGGAATGACCAAGACGGATGCGGGAGTCTACGAATCGGCCGTCCCCGCCGACGAGTTGACCGACCTGCGCGAGGAGCGGCGGGCCGTCGATCTGGGTGCGGAGATGTCCGCGCGTCGGGACGCCGAGCCCGCTGCGGCGGAGGAAACACCCTCCGGTCCCGTTCCGCTTGGCGACCCGACGAGTGCGCAGCAGCGACTGATCGCCGTCGGCACCGAGCTGATCCACCGACTCTGGCCGGGAATCGAGCTGAACGCGTTTGCACTGCCGTCGGATGGTGCGATCGTTTTGGTGCAGCCGGCTCGCGGTGGAGTCACCCTGTATGTCGCCGCCGATGAGTCGGTGATGTTTGCCGCCTCGTCGTTGGAACCAGGTGCGGCGCTTGAGTTGTTCCGGTCGGGCAAGCGCACCGACAAGGCGGAGTTCGTGCCGCGCGCCCCTGACGGGAGCTCTCGATGACCAGCGCAGCCCTCGAAGCACGCCCCACGGGCACATGGCCGTGCTGACGGGTGAAGGTCCGGCTGCGGGCTGCCTCATGAACGAGCAGATTCGCGAGTTCGTCATCAACGGTGGCTCTCAGCTCGGTCCGGGCTCGGTGATCGTCCGCATCGTGGACGGGAGCTGGGTCACGGAGCGCGTGTTCTGATGGCCACATCAGTGGTGCTCGTGATGGCGAGCTCGTGGGCGAGGAGCACCCTTCAGTGGTACCCGGATCGCGGCTGGATCCGAGAGGACGACCGGCCGCATGAGATCACGAACGACGGCGTGTTGGCCTGGTTCGGCGATGAGGGGTTTCGCCGCCGCGACGCGCTGCAGACTGCCGGACAGTGGCGCTACGATCCACTCTCCGCGCCGCTGATCGGCCGTCGGATCAGGGAAGAGCTCGCCGAGGCGCGCTGGATGGTACGGGTCGAGACGCGGGTGGAGTTCAGTGTCGAGCGTGGTGGTCGAGTGCTCGCGGTGGACGGCACGTACCCTGGAGTCCTTCGCCTGGATGACGGCGCGGTCTCACGGGAGACCGACCGGATCGACGCGGCGGAGCGTTGGCTCCTCGAGTCGGCTCTCGGCGCAGATGCGGTGTCGGGTATTGATGAGATCATGTCGGTGGTGATGCACAGTGACGGAAAACCTTGAGGAGACCCCCGTGGCCGAATCCCGACCTGCAGGCGTTTTTGAGCGTGCGATTGCGGATGGGCAGATTCTGCTGCTGAACAACGGTGAACCGCCCGAGTCGGATTCCCCGGATGCGCCACTGAGCCTCATCCGCCCGATGCCGACCGGAGATCTGTCGTGACCAGTGCTGCGCTTGAAGCACGATGCGCGGCGCTGCGTCAGCCGGTGGTGGATCTTGTGGAGACGGGGATCCTGGCGACGATGAAGCCGTCGGAGATGCCGGTGCTGCGTGAGCGGATTGCGGTGGTGCAGTCCGTGTTGGCGCAGGGCACCGACGGTATCGAGGAGGAGTCGTACCTGAGCTGGCATCCGGTGGCGGTCGCGACATTGCATCGGATGGAACAGGCCGCACGTGCCGGTGATGCGGCGGAGGCCTGGCGGCTGTTCAAGGAACCGGCAACGGGCTTCTTCCCGCTGAGTCAGTCCTGCCAGGGCCAGCCTGGCTGGTGAGCGCGGTCGACGCTCAGCGCGGCATCCCTCCGGCGATCACGTCGTCGAGGTAGGGGCCTTTCCACCGCATGGCTGGCGCGAGCTGAGCGAAGAGGGAATGCGCGATCCCGCGTTGCTTCGCCACTTCGAACAGCACGGTCACGACTGCCTGCACGTTGTGGGCGTCGTATACCGCGTCGAGGAGGAGAGGCACGACGCCGCGGCGATGGCCGTCAGGCCAGCGAGGGTACAGCGTGACCCGGGACGCGGCGCTGGCGCCCCGCGCCCGTGAGCGCAGAGACTCGCCGTCGCGGACGGCGAGCTCGCAGAGGATCGTGCCGTTCCCGGCGTTGACGGCGGCGCGCCCGGCCCAGCCGAACACGGGGACTCGGCCCTGCCGCTGCACCCTTTCGCGATGATCGGTCACGCAGACGAAGACCAGCTCGTCCCAGGCGATCTCGCCGAGCCCCGGGAGACGGACGCCCTGGTCGTCGACGCGGAGC
>JBMDWQ010000208.1:0-5131 GCA_048594675.1 Microbacterium sp.
TCGACTCCATCTCGATGATGACGATCGTCGTCAACGCCGAGGAGAAGTTCGGCGTGACCATTCCCGACGAAGAGGTCAAGAACCTCAAGACCGTCGGCGACGCGGTGACCTTCATCACGTCCAACCAGGCCTGACCTGCACGAGCCCCGACGGGGACGGTGCGGGACTCGCATCCGTCCCCGTCGCCGCAGTATGAGGAACACATGAGCAACAAGCGCATCGTCGTCACCGGAATCGGCGCTTCCAGCCCCATCGGCGGAACCGCCCCCGAGAGCTGGGAGGCTCTCCTCGCCGGCGCGTCCGGCACCAGCACCCTCGAGTACGACTGGGTGGAGAAGTACTCGCTCCCCGTCACCTTCGCCGCCCAGGCCAAGGTGCGGCCCGACACGGTGCTGGAGCGACCGGTCGCCAAGAGGCTCGATCCCTCGTCCCAGTTCGCCCTCGTGGCCGCCATGGAGGCGTGGGCCGATGCCGGCTCCCCCGACGTCGAACCCGAGCGTCTCGGGATCGACTTCGCCACGGGGATCGGTGGACTGTGGACCCTGCTGGACGCGTGGGACACGCTGCGCGAGAAGGGACCTCGCCGCGTTCTGCCGATGACGGTGCCCATGCTCATGCCGAACGCCGCGGCCGGAAACCTCTCGCTCCACTTCGGTGCCCGTGCCTACGCGCGCACCGTGGCCAGTGCGTGCGCCTCGAGCACCGAGTCGCTGGTCAACGCCGTCGAGCATCTGCGAGCCGGCCTCGCCGATGTCGTGATCGCCGGGGGGACCGAGTCGGTCATCCACCCGATCACCATCTCCTCGTTCGCGTCGATGCAGGCGCTGTCTCGTCGCAATGACTCTCCGGAGACCGCTTCTCGCCCCGCCAGCATCGACCGTGACGGCTTCGTCATGGGTGAAGGTGCGGGTGTGCTGATCCTCGAGACCGAGGAGCACGCCAAGGCGCGCGGAGCCAAGATCTACGCAGCTGTCGTCGGAGGCGGCGTCACGGCCGACTCGTACCACATCACGGCCAACGACCCCGAGGGGACCGGCGCCGCGCGCGCCGTGCACCTGGCGCTCAGCGCCGCGGGACGCTCCGTGGACGAGGTCACGCACGTCAATGCGCACGCGACCTCGACCCCGGTCGGAGACCCGAACGAGTACGTCGCGCTCCACAGCGTCTTCGGTGACCGGATCAACGAGATCCCGGTGTCAGCCACCAAGGCCTCGACCGGGCACCTTCTTGGCGGCACCGGGGCGCTGGAGGCCATCTTCACGGTCCTGGCGCTCCGCGACCGCGTCGCACCCCCGACGATCAACCTCACCGAGCAGGACCCCGCTGTCCCCTTCCGCCTCTCGGGCCAGCCCATGCCCCTCGGTGACGGCGACCAGCTCGCGATCAGCAACTCCTTCGGGTTCGGCGGGCACAACGCCGTCGTGGCCTTCGAGTCGGTCTGACGCGCCTGCCGACATGAAAGGACGCCCTCCGCGAAGCCAGCGGAGGGCGTCCTTCTTTCGGGTGAGGCGGCCGGCACGTGTTCCCACTCCCCGGGAAGCCGTCCGAGGGCGGTACTGGCGCTCCTGCGCCGCCTGGTGTGTGAAGTTGTGCCGCCGGTGTTGTGAACCCCTCGTCAGAGAGGTGTCGGGGGCGCCCCCATCGTCTCGCGCGGGATCAGCCGACCTTGTGGAGCCAGACGACGGGTGCGTCGTCGCTGGCGTGGCGGAACGGCTCGAGCTCCTCATCCCACGCCGCGCCAAGGGCGACATCGAGTTCGCGCTGGAGCTCCGCGACGTCGCCAGCCGCGATCTCCATCGCATAGCGGATGCGGTCTTCGCCGATCACGACGTTGCCGGCCGTGTCGGTCTGGGCGAAGTGGATGCCCAGGCCCGGCGTGTGCAGCCAGCGCCCGCCATCGCTGCGAGGCGTCGGATCCTCGGTCACCTCGAACCGCAAGTGCTCCCATCCGCGGATGGCGGTGGCCAGGGCAGCGCCGGTTCCGACGTTGCCCTCCCAGTAGAACTCGGCGCGGCGGCTGCCCGCGAGCACCGGCTGGTCGGCCCAGTCGAAGTTCACGGCATGACCGAGGGCGCGCCCCACCGCCCACTCCAGGTGGGGGCACAACGCGCGTGGCGCGGAGTGAATGAAGATCACTCCACGCGCCTGATGTGTCGCCATCGTTCTCTCCGTTTCGTCAGGTACGTCTTCCCCTACGACCTGAACGGTGCGAGCCGATGTGCGGCGATGTATGTGGTTGTGCTCCCAGTATGACGGACGCGCTGGAGGAATGACAAGCCTGTCATTCTCCCTCAATCCCCGGCGGCGGCTCCGCCGCGCGGCGGAGCAACGCCCCGGCGCCTCACTCCCCCACGTGCACGCTGAACGCCTCGCCAGAGGCACTATCGTGACTGCAGCATTGCGCATGTATTTACTTTCGGATACACATATTCAAAAGGTACCCCACGCGGGAAAGGAGCCACCGTGTCCACCGGCCCGGGGATCGTACTGGAACTCATCCGCACCGGTCAGGCGACCACGCGCAAGGCGCTGATCGATCGCTTGGGTTGGTCGAGGGTAACCCTGGCCCGTCGTCTTGACGACTTGCAGAGCGCGGGGCTGATCACCACGTCCGGCGCGTTGGATTCGTCCGGCGGTCGCCCTCCCCAGGAACTCGCCGTCGCGAAGGATGCCGGAGTGCTGCTGGCCCTCGACATCGGAGGTTCGCACACGCGCATCGCCGTCACCGATCTCATCTCGGAGGTGCTGTACGAAGACGAGGCCGACATCGGGAACGACGACGGCCCGGAGGACATCTTCGAGTGGGCGAGGCAGGTGTACGACTTCCTTCTCGCTCGACTCGGACGCACCCGCGCCGACGTCGTCGGGATCGGTATCGGCGTGCCCGGTCCCGTCGACCCCCGCACGGGCGAGCTCGGCCTCGGACAGCCCGACCCGCGGTGGGAGGGCGTGCATGTGACCGAGGTCTTTCGTGATTTCTCCGGACTGGTGGCCGTGGGGCGCGACGTGCACGTCCTCGCCTCCGCCGAGGCGCGCCTGGGATGGCCGGGCTATTCGGACCTGATCGTGCTCAAAGTCGGCATGGGGGTGAGCTGCGCGTTCGTGACGGAGGGGCGCATCGTCCGCGGGATGCGCGGCGGGGCCGGCCAGTTGAGCGCACCCCGTTCTGCCGGTGAGCGCGGGCCGCTGCGCCCGCTCGAGGATCTGGCCAGCGGCCGGACCATCCGTGATCGGCTCGAGCTCGACGGTGTATCGGTGCGGACGAGCGCCGACATCGTCGCGCTCGCACAGGCGGGCGACCCGCGCGCCGTCGACGCCCTCATCGACGCCGGCACCATCATCGGCGCTGCGCTGGCCGATACCGTGGGCCTGTTCAACCCCGAGGCGGTCGTCATCGGTGGCAATCTGCAGGATGCCGGCGATCGCTTCCTCGGCGCGATCCGTAGCGAGCTCCTCGGCTCCGCCCACCCCTATGGCCGACGCGGGCTGGTCGTCGAGCGCGGCCGGCTCGGTCGCCGCGCGGGCGTGCGCGGCGCTGCGCTTCTCGCCCAGGACCACGTGTTCGACATCGGTCGCATCGACAGTTTCCTGCGCTGAGGCTCGATGGCGCCTGCATCCGTTGGATCTTTAGATCAGTACTATACAAAAGGCGCGGATCTCGCTATCGTGGGCGCTGACCCCACGCGAGCCCGGCTTGCGACGACAGCAGGAGGACGGATGAGTTTGGCCGATTGGCTTCCCGAAGAGGCCATCCGCACGCAGGCGCACGCCGCCGATTGGCGCGAAGCGATCACACTCGCCGGCGAGTGCCTGGTGGCCACCGGAGCGACGACCCCCGACTACACCCGGGAGATGATCGAGACCGTCGAGCGACTCGGCCCCTACATCGTCATCGCTCCGGGCATCGCCTTGGCGCATTCCCGCCCCTCGCCGGCAGTGCAGCGCACGGGCATCAGCTGGGTGACGCTGGCCGACCCCGTTCCCTTCGGACACGAGGAGAACGACCCCGTACGCCTCGTGCTCGGTCTTGCGGCGACCGACCACGACGGACACATCGGGATGATGTCCCAACTCGCGACCACCATCTCGGACGAGCCGCTGCTCGCCGACCTCCTGGCGGCCGACTCGCCCGCCGACCTCCGCCAGCGGATGCATGCCCACCATGCGCCGGAAACGACCACGGAGTTGCTCAACTCCACGGAAGGGGAACACGTATGAAGATCGTCACGGTCTGCGGAATGGGTATCGGAACCTCCGTGCTCCTGAAGATGAACGCCGAGAAGGCGCTGCGCTCACTCGGCGTCGACGCCGATGTGGAGGCGGCCGACATCGGCACCGCCCGCGGAGCGGCCCGCACCGCCAACCTCGTGCTCACGTCCGCCGACCTCGTTGAGGAACTGGGCGAGGTGCCCGCCACGGTCGTCGTGATCAACAACTTCACGAGCGTCGATGAGGTCACCCAGAAGATCAGCGCCGCACTCGAGTGAGTCGGGCCTGAGCCCAGAGATCATCGGTGCGGTGGCTCCTCTGCACCGCCCCACGACCACGGCATCGTGGTCGCTCCACCCGCGGCGCTTCCTCGCGCCCGCGATCCCGTCATTCAGGGAGGCATCCGGCCTCCGTCGCAGAAAGGAACCCCACAATGGAGTGGCTCGTCGCCATCCTTGACTTCATCGGGAAGCAGATCCTCAACGTTCCCGCCTACCTCATCGGCATCATCACCGCGATCGGTCTGATCGCGCTCAAGCGCAACACCGGACAGGTCATCGGCGGCGGTCTGAAGGCCGCGATGGGCTTCCTGATCCTCGGCGCCGGCGCCGGCGTCGTGGTCGGCTCGCTCACCCCGCTGGGCGACCTCATCCTGAAGGTCACCGGCGCGCAGGGCGTCATCCCCACCAACGAGGTCATCACCGCCTTGGCCTCCGAGAAGTACGGCACGCAGGGCGCGTACGTCCTGGTGCTCGGATTCATCGTGATGCTGCTGCTCGCGCGCTTCACTCCGCTGCGCTACATCTTCCTCACCGGTCACCACATGGTGTTCATGTCGATCATGCTCACCGTCGTGATCTCCACCGGTCTCGGTGCGGAGCTGGGCTGGCTCGTCGTGCCGCTGGGAGCGGTGCTCCTCGGC
>JBMDWQ010000209.1:0-7600 GCA_048594675.1 Microbacterium sp.
TCCGGAGGTGATCGTGCCCATCTGCTGGTCGGTCGTGAAGACGAGGGGCCAGAGCAGGTCGTTCCAGTTGTTGACGAAGGTGTAGATCCCGAGGGTCACCAGCGCCGGCACGGCGTTGGGGAGCACGACGCTGCGGAAGATGCGCAGCTCGGATGCCCCGTCGATGCGCGCCGCGTTGTCGAGGTCGCGGGGAAGGGACAGGAAGAACTGCCGCAGGAAGAAGATCCCGAAGGCGTCGGCGGCGCGCGGAGCGATCAGTCCCGTGTAGGAGTTGATCCATCCGAGATCGGCGACCAGCTGATACACCGGGATCAGGGTGGCCTGGAACGGCACCATGAGGCTCGCGACGATCGCGATGAGGAGCAGCTTGCTGCCGCGGAAGTCCACTCGGGCGAGCACATACGCCGCGAGCGAGTCGAACACGAGGGCGAAGAGTGTCACGCCGCCGGCGAAGATGAAGCTGTTGAGGATCAGCCGCGCGAACGGCAGGTCGGTGAAGATGCGCGTGAAGTTGTCGAGCGTCCACGAACCGGGCGCGAGCGTCGGCGGGAAGGCGTTGACCTCGGCGACCGGCTTGAACGCGGTGAAGACGATGATCGCGATCGGCAGCAGGATGAGCAGGGCCACGATCAGCATGGCGGCGAAGAACAGCCAGCGGGTGAGCTGGTCGGTGACGCGACGGCGGCGGGCGAGAGTGTTCATGGTCAACCGGCGTCCTTCTCACCGCGGGCGGTGATCGCGAACTGCACGAGGCTCAGCAGCAGCGTGGCGATCAGCAGCACGTACGACAGCGCGGAGGCGAACCCGAGCTCGAGATCCTTGAAGCCGGACTTGTAGATCTGCATCACGACGGTCTGCGTGCTCTGGTACGGGCCGCCGCCGGTGAGGATGTAGATCTGGTCGAAGGCCTGCAGGGCGGCGATCGTCGAGATCACCAGCACGAATCCGGTCGTGTTGCTCAGGAGCGGGACCGTGACGTTGCGGAATCGGGCGAGGGGCCCGGCGCCGTCCATCTTCGCCGCCTCGTAGAGACTCTGCGGGATCTCCTGCACGCCGGCGAGGAAGACGATCATGTAGAAGGGGAAGTTCTTCCACACCGCGATCAGCACGACCGTGGGCATCGCGAGCGCGGGATCCTGCAGCACGTCGCCGATGCGCACCCCGAACGACTGCAGCCAGTAATTCAGGAGTCCGACCTGCGGATCCAGCAGGTACTGCCACGCGAAGGCGGCCACCGCGAGGGAGACGATGAACGGGAGGAACAGCGCCGTACGGAAGGCTCCGCGCAGCGGCAGCCGCGGACTGTTGAGCGCGAGGGCGAGCAGAAGCGCGAGGAGCACGACGACCGGGGTGAACATGACCGTGTAGAGGGCGGTGTTGCCCATCGCCCGCAGGATGTTCGGCTCGGTGAAGACCGCGATGTAGTTCTCCAGGCCCACCCACTGCTCCAGCCCGAAGCCGCTGGCGTCGGTGAAGGACAGACGGAGCGCGGCGAACATGGGCCAGAAGACGAACGTGATGAGGATCGTCATCGCCGGAAGCAGGAACGCGACGATCGTGATGCGCCGCTTCGCCCGCCCACGCAGGGGGCCACGGCCCCCGATCTGGGGCGGCGGTCGGAACCGTCGAGTGCTGGTGAGCGTCATCGCTGCTTCCCTCTTCTGAGCGGTGTCCCTCACCGCTTCTCCAACGTTGTAAATGACAGTATGGGCCCGATCGCTCGTCGTCAAGTCGGCCCATCGCCCCGGACGATCGCGCGCCCCCGAGCACGCGCCCCGCACCATTTGACAATTGCGATCCGACGATCCACTATGTGATCACAACGCTGTTACAACGTTGTAGAACCCAGAGGCGAGAGGGAGTTTCGCCGTTTCATCGACAGTGGAGTCGACTCGTGGAGGTCCAGCACCAATGAAGAAGCCCATCACCGCAGCAGCACTCGTGAGCGCCGTCGTGCTCATGGCATCCGGCTGCGCGGCCAGCACGCCCACCCCGGAAGGCCCGATCAAGATCGACTTCTGGCACGGCTACACCGAAGCCGACGGCAAGGTGCTCAACAATCTCGTCGACGAGTTCAACGCCTCGCAGGACAAGATCGAGATCACCGCGTCCACCAAGCCCTGGGCCACGCTGCTCGACACAGCGCTGCCCGCCCTCAGCTCCAAGACCGGACCCGAACTGGTCGCCCTGCCCGCCGAGAACGTCCCGGTGTGGGCCTCCAAGGGGGCCCTCCACGACCTCGACGACTGGTACGGCGCGTCGGACAGCGGCGCCGGCGTCCTCAATGAGGGCGCGGTCGCCACCGGAGTGGTCGAAGGCAAGCACTATGCCGCGCCGCTGAGCTTCACCCCGCTCACGATGTTCTACAACACCGCCATGTTCGACAAGGCCGGCGTCGAGGTGCCCACCACGTGGGACGAGTGGGTGGCGGCCGCCGAGAAGCTCACGATCGACGAGAACGGCGACGGCACGCCGGAGCAGTACGGTCTGGCGCTGCAGGACCACGGGACCGTCGGCAACGGCGTGTGGCCTTCGCTCTTCAAGAGCGGCGGCGGCGACGTCGTCACCGCCGATGGCAAGGCCGTGATCGACTCGCCGGAGAACGTCAAGACGCTGACCTACTGGAAGGACGCACTCGCCAAGGGCAAGTTCTCCCCGACGGGCCTCGCCGGCGCCGACGCCGACGGCCTCTTCAGCTCCGGCAAGGTCGCCATGACCCTCGCCGGACCGTGGATGGCCACCGTCTCGGAGTCCTCGGGCATCGACTACGGCATCGCGCCCCTCCCCGCCGGACCCGCCGGGATCAAGGCGTCCGCACTCGCCGTCGACCTCAGCATCACGTCGCAGGCGACCGACCAGGAGAAGGAAGCCATCCAGACGTTCCTCACGTGGTTCTACCAGAAGGACAACATGGTCACGTGGTCGCTCGCCTCGGGCTGGCCTCCCCTCACGAGCGAGGTCACGGCCGCCGACGTGGCGGAGAACAAGGTGGTCGCCGCCCTCACCGAGCAGTCGCAGTACGGCGTCGCGCTCCTGCCGGGCGTCATTCCCTCCACCGACGTGCTGACGGCGATGGACACCGCCACTCAGAAGGCCCTCGCCGGTGGCGACGTGGCCGAGCTCCTCAGCTCCGCGCAGAAGGAGATGGACGCCGCACTCGCCGGCTGACGCTCCGGATATCGTGGGCCGGGCCTTCCCACCGCTCGTTGCGGCACGAAGGTCCGGCCCCTTCTCTCCCTCCCGCCCGAACACCCCACGACACACCCCCGAAGCCCCACCGAAGGACGACACACCATGCGCTGGTTCGAAGACGGACGCCTCCGATTCGCCGTCGGAGTCGAAGACACGTTCATTCCGCAGACGCGGCCGGGCGAGCGCGCCCTCGACGAGTACGACCTCATGCAGCACTACCGCTTCTGGCGGGAGGACCTGGAGTACTGCGCCGAGTCCGGCAGCGAGATGGTCCGCTGGGGCATCCCGTGGTACCGGATCCAGCCCGAGCCGAACACGTGGGACTGGGAGTGGCTCGACCGCGTCGTCGACGCCTTCGAGGAGCTCGGTCTCGACCTCGTCACCGACCTCATGCACTACGGAACCCCACTGTGGCTGGAGGACCAGTTCGTCCACCCCGACTATCCGGAGCGCGTGGCCGAGTACGCCGCCGCCGTGGCCGAGCGCTATCGCGGCCGGATCCGTCACTACACCCCCCTCAACGAACCACTCCTCAACGTCATGTACTGCGGTGAGTTCGGGCAGTGGCCGCCCTATCGCACCGGCGATCGGGGCTTCGTCGACGTGCTGCGCGGCGTCACCCGCGGCATCGTCACGACCCAGAACGCGATCGAGGCGGTGGACGATGCGGCCGACTTCGTGCACGTGGAGGCCTCGTTCCGCTTCACCGGCGACCTCGACGCCCACCGCGAAACACACGACCACCTTCGCCACCGCCGGTTCCTGATCCAGGACCTCGTGATGGGACGCGTCGGCGACGACCACGCCCTGGTGCCCTACCTGCGCGCCCACGGCTTCGGTGACGACGACCTCGCCTGGGCCCGCGCGCACACCGCGCAGCCCGACGTCGTCGGGGTCAACTACTACCCGCAGCACTCCACCGAGACCTTCGAGCGGGGCGTCACCCGCTCCGGCGGCCCGCGCGACCTGCGCCCCCGGCACAACGCCGGCGTGGAAGGCATGAAGGACGTCCTCACCTCGTTCGCCGAGCGCTACGGCAAGCCCGTGTTCCTGACCGAGACGAGCTACACCGGCACCGTCGAGGAGCGGATCTCGTGGATGAAGGAGTCGGTGGCCGCCGTCGAAGAGCTCCGGGCCGGCGGTGTGGACGTCGTCGGATACACGTGGTGGTGCATCACCGACATGATCGAGTGGTCGTATCGGACCGGTGACAAGTCGGCGATGAACTACCTCCTCACGATGGGCCTGTGGGCACTCGAGGAGGAGGCCGACGGAACGCTCCGACGCGTGAAGACCCCGGTGGCCGACGAGTTCCACCGCCTCGCCACGCGCGCCCACTGACGACGGAATTCGTGGTTGACGCACTTTACATCGTTGTGAAACCATCCTTTACAACGATGTAGAACGAGCTGCATCGTCCCCCAGATGAAGGACGCAAAGATGCGACGCACGAAATCTGCCCCCCGCAGACGTCGAGGGCTCATCGCCCTCACCGCCGTGATCACGCTCGCCGGGTCGGCCATCGTCGGCGTTCCCGCCTACGCGGTGACCACCGGCAACGGCTCCCTGGTGTACGCGCCACCGGACGGCTCGTCATTCAACGACGAGGGGGGTGACGCCACCGGCACCGCCTACGCCAAGATCGTCGCCCTCAAGCACAGCGGGTCGGCCAACGGCACCCTGATCGTCACGTTCGACGACGGCCGGTTGATCAAGGACGTCAGCCCCAGCATCAACCCCACCACCGACACTCAGGCGTGTCTGGCCAACCCCAGCCTCGCCTGTCACCAGGAGTGGCCGATCTTCCGCAGCACCGACAACGGTACGTCGTGGACCAAGATCTCCGCGGTCAACCCCGGACTGCAGTTCCCCGGCATCCCGGGCCAGGAAGACACCACCCAGCTCGACCGGCTCGCCCAGCCGTTCCTCTACGAGCTGCCGCAGGCCACGGGAGGCCTGGCGGCCGGAACCCTCCTGCTGACCGGACAGATCCGCCCGGCCGACCGCGACGACCCCGCCTCGATCACCAAGCTCGTGGTCTACAAGAGCACCAACCAGGGCGCGAGCTGGAGCTACCTCAGCACGATCGACACCGGCGGTCCGGCCGTCTACGACCCCTCTTCCACCTCCACGACCACCACGGTGTGGGAGCCCACCCTCATCGTCGACGGCAACGGCGGACTGACGGCGTACTTCTCCGACGAGCGGCAGAAGGCGAACAACGTCCTGCAGGCCGTGTCGTACCGCCGGTCCACCGATGGCGGGCTCACCTGGGGCGCGCTGTCCAACGTGTCGGCACCGACCGACAAGCTGCACCGCCCCGGCATGATCACGGTCACCAAGCTGCCCGACAGCACCTACCTCGCGACGTATGAAGTGGTCAACGCCGCCGGCTACGCCTTCTCCAATGCCTCGCCGGTGTTCTTCAAGAAGTCGCCGGACGGACTGAACTGGGGAACCACCACGAGCCTCGGCACCCCCGTCGAGCTCGCGGACGGACGCGGGATCGGCTCCTCCCCCACCGTCACCTGGGTTCCCACCGGCGGCCCGAAGGGCATGGTCGTCGTGGCCTCCAAGTGGGGACTCGATGCGGCAGGAAACCTCAACAGCGGCCAGAACTTCTTCGTCAACTACAACCTGGGAGTCGGCCCCTGGGAACGCCTGCCGTTCGCGGTGACGTTCAACGGTCAGAGCTCGATCACCGGCTTCGCGCAGGGGATCGACTACAGCCCCGACGGGCGCACGCTGTACCAGGCGACCAACGTCGACAACTACCGCACCGGCTACCTGTACAACGACATCCGGGTCGGAACGGTTCCGCTCAACGCCACGGCCTACGAGGCCGAGAACGCGACGCGGGTCAACACGAGCCTCGTCACGCACGGCGACGCCTCGAACGGCTCGAAAGTCGGCAACATCAACTTCTCCGACAGCAGCGTGACCTTCTCGGTCAAGGTGCCGACGGCGGGGACGTACACGATGAACGTGCGCTACGCGAACGGGACGTCGGGCACGAGCAGCCACGCCGTGTCGGTCAACGGCGGCACCGCGTCGTCCATCAGCTATCCCAAGACCGCCGATTGGGGCCGCTACCTCTGGGCGCAGAAGAGCGTGTCGCTGAACGCGGGCACGAACACGATCCGGTTCGGATACAGCGGCACGTTCGCGGAGCTGGACCAGATCCAGATCTACCCGTCGTCCACGACCCCGGCGCCGGAGTTCCGCATCGTCAACCGCAACAGCGGCAAGCTGCTGGAGATCTTCTCGGCGGCCACGACCGACGGAGCCCCCGCCGGCCAGTGGGGGCCGACGGGCAACCCGACGCAGGTGTGGCAGGTCACGCCCGCGACGAGCGGCACCTTCCAGCTCGTGAACAAGAACAGCGGCAAGCTGCTGGAGATCCCGAGCGCCTCGACGGCCGACGGCACCGATGCGGCGCAGTGGGGACCCACCGGTCACGCGACGCAGCGGTGGAACCTGACGCCCAACAGCAGCGGCTACTGGGCGATCACCAACGCCAACAGCGGCAAGTACCTCGAGATCGACGGGTGCTCCACCGCTGACGGCGCCGTGGCGCAGCAGTGGGGGCCCACCAGCGGGCTCTGCCAGCAGTGGCGGCTCGTGAAGGAGGGCATCCAGTAGGACCCTCCGCCAAGTGGGGTGGGGCGTGCGACGCGCCCCACCCCACTCCTGCATGTCGGAGCACCTGCGGCGAGCGCGTCTCGGACCGCGGTCCGGCGTCGGAAACGCACTCGCGCCGCGGGCTTAGGCGGGGGCGGACTCGCGGACGATGACCTCGAAGGCGACCGTCTCCTCGCTCGGGCTCTCGGGGCGGCTCGCCTCCGCGCCGATGCGCTGGACGAGGAGGTCCACGGCGCGCTGGGCGATCTGCTCGCGACCGGGATCGATCGTCGTCAGGCTCGGCACGGCGTACTGCGCCTCTTCGATGTTGTCGAAGCCGATCACCGCGACGTCGTCGGGGATCCGTCGTCCGCTCTCCTGGAGCGCGCGCATGGCTCCCAAGGTGAGGGCATCGTTGAGGCCGAACACGGCATCGAACTCCACGCCGCTCTCGATCAGCTCGCGAGCGGCCTCGGCACCGTTGGCGCGGTGCCAGAGAGTCGTGGAGCGCACGAGCGCGGGGTCGTACGGAAGGCCCGCAGCCGTCACCGCCTCTTCATAGCCCTTCAGGCGGAGCGCGGCGGAGCCGAGCTCCTCGTCGGGGTGAGCGCCGATGAGGGCGATACGGCGGCGCCCCGCCGCGAGGAGGAACTCGGTCGCCGTGCGGGCGGCTTCCACATTGCGCATCGTCACGTGGTCGACGGGGCCGCCGAAGATCCGTTCACCGAGCAGCACGAGAGGGAAGTCGACGTTCAGCAGCGCGGCGTCTTCCTGCCCCATGCCGAGC
>JBMDWQ010000021.1:0-6278 GCA_048594675.1 Microbacterium sp.
GCCCGCCACGAGCACTCCGATGCCGACGGCCACGATGAGGTCGAAGCTCACCGTGATGAGCGCGGTGAGGAGGAAGGCGGCGGCGTCGCTCCGGGTCGAACGGAGGATCATCCGAACGGTGGACACGTGCACCATACGCACCGCCGTGACCATCAGCACGGCCGCCAGTGCCGGGAGGGGGATGCGCCCCACGGGCCCCGCCAGCGCGAACACCACCATCAGGAGCACTACGGCGTGGGTGAGGGAAGCCAGGCGCGAGCGGCCACCCGACTTGACGTTGACTGCGGTGCGAGCGATCGCTCCGGTGGCGGGCATCCCGCCGAACAGACCGGAGCCGATCGAGGCGATGCCCTGGCCGAGGAGCTCACGGTCGGGGTCGTAGGGGCCCGTGTCCGCCATTGTGGCAGCCACCCGTGCGGACAGGAGCGACTCGATCGCGGCGAGCACGGCGACCGTCACCGCGGGTCCGAGGAGCAGCATCAGCGTCGCGGGATCGACCGCGGGAAGAGCGGGAAGCGGCAGCGCGGAGGGAAGCGGGCCGATCGTCGCCAGTGGCGTGGGCACGAGCGCCACGACGGCCGTCGTCACGACGATCCCCACGAGCGAACCCGGGATGGCCCGGTGCAGGCGCGGGGCCAGGAGCATGCAGCCGGCCACCACCACGACGACACCGGCGGCCCACGGGAGGTAGCCGGGGTCGGCGTCGGCCAGCGCCTCGATGGCGGCTATCGCTGCGTTCGTGCTGTGCTGTCCGGCCGTCGCCACATGTGGCGAGAGAAGCATCGGCACCTGCTGGAGGAAGATGATCGCTGCGATCCCGAGGGTGAAACCCTCGATCACCGGCCACGGGATGAACGAGACCGCGCGCCCCAGCCCCAACACTCCTCCCGCGACCAGGAGCACTCCGGCGATGAGGGTCACCACCACGACAGACGGCGCGCCGTGCGCCGCGACGATCGGCAGGAGGACCACGACCATCGCACCCGTCGGGCCCGAGACCTGCACAGGGGAACCACCGAAGAAGGCGGCGAGAGCACCGGCGATCACGGCCGTGACCAGGCCCGCCTCTGCCGTGAGTCCGGAACTGACCCCGAAGCCGAGGGCGAGCGGAAGCGCGACGATGCCCACCGTGACGCCGGCGGCGAGGTCCGAGCGCCACGAACGGCGCGCGACGGCATAGTCCGCGCGGGAGGGGAGGAGAGATCGCAGACGCGCGCGGCGAGAGGAGCCGCCCACGGTCGTGACGGGGGTCGAGACCGTCATCGGGCGCTCCCGGGGCTCTCGGGGATCCGGGGGATCTCGGCGAGACGGGGTATCTCGGCAGCACGGGGGATCTCGGGGATGCGGGGGAGGGAGTGGGCATCGATCAGGAGCGCTCCGTCATCGGCCACGACCTCGAGAAGCAGTTCCCGTGCCGTGGCGAGAAGTCGCGCGACGGCGGGATCGGTGAGGCGATAGAACACATGGCTCGCGCGCCTCTCGCTGACGACCAGACGGTGCCGCCGGAGCACCGAGAGGTGCTGAGACAGGTGAGACGCCTCGAGACCGGTGGCGGCCTGCAGCGCGGCGACGGAGACTTCCGGCTCGACGGACAGCAGTTCGAGGATGCGAATCCGGAAGGGATGCGCGAGACCTTTGAACAGATTCGCCTTGACTTCGTAGAGCGGCCGTTGACGCTGACTTATCGACATGATGAAGTCATCATGTCACGGAGTGACACGGGCTGTGGATCCCTAGGATGGAGTCCATGCGCATCCATATCGAGACCGACCACGCGGGGATGGAGTTCTCCACCCGTCTGCAGCACCACCTCGCGGAACAGGGACACGACATCGTGGACCACGGCCCGATCGAGTACGACCCACTCGATGACTACCCGGCGTTCTGCATCCGGGCGGCACAGGCCGTCGTCGCCGACCAGGCCGAGGGACGCGAAGCGCTCGGCGTCGTGTTCGGGGGCTCCGGCAACGGTGAGCAGATCGCGGCGAACAAGGTCCGCGGCGTCCGTGCCGCCCTGGTCTGGAACCTCGCGACGGCCGAACTCGCGCGCGAGCACAACGACGCGAACGTCATCGCGATCGGAGCCCGCCAGCACACGTTCGAGGAGGCCGTGTCGTTCATCGACCGGTTCATCCAGACGCCGTTCTCCGGCGAGGAGCGCCACGCGCGGCGCATCGGTCAGCTCGCCGCGTACGAGACCGACGGCACGCTCGAGCCGGACCCGCGCGCCTCCTGATGCCCGAGGGCCACTCCGTCCACCGCATCGCGCGGCAGTTCGATCGCAACTTCGTGGGGCGCCGTGTGGCGGCATCGAGTCCTCAGGGCAGATTCGCCGAGGGGGCGGCGATCCTCGACGGTCGCACGCCGACCGAGGTCCGAGCGGTCGGCAAGCAGATGTTCCTCGAGTTCGACGACGATCTCTGGCTCCGGGTTCATCTGGGCATGTACGGCGCGTGGGATTTCGCCGGCGAGATCCTCGTCGACCCCACCATCGCCTCGGCGAACGGCCGGATGGGCCAGACGAACCAGCGGGGCACTGACTCGGAGATCGTCTTCGACGCCGCGGGGGAGAACTCGCTGAGCTCGATCGGCGCGCCGCGGCAGGCCCGCGGACGCGTACGGATGAGCGAGCAAACCCGCGGGCTGGACGACGAGGACGGCACCTGGCCGCCACCGATCGTGGGGCAGGTACGCCTGCGACTGCTGACCGATGTGACCAGCGCGGATCTTCGCGGTCCCACGGCGTGCGAACTACAGACTCCCGACCAGATGCTCGCCACCGTCGCCAAGCTCGGACCGGATCCCCTTGTCGGCGACGTCACCGAGGGCGAGGAGCGGTTCACCCGCGTCGTTAGGCGCAAGCCCACGCCGATCGGTCTCCTCCTCATGGATCAGACGGTCGTCAGCGGAATCGGCAACGTGTACCGCGCGGAGATGCTCTTCCGCGCCCGTCTCAACCCCCATACACCCGGTCGAGACGTTCCCGAGGAGACGGTTCGGGCGCTATGGCGCGACTGGGTGCGGCTGCTTGCCACCGGGGTCGAGACCGGGCAGATGATGACGATGGACGACCTCGATCCGGAGGCATATCGTCGCGCGATGAGCAGTCGAGACGACCGCCACTGGGTCTACCATCGCGCAGGGCTCCCGTGCCGGGTCTGCGGCACCGAGATCGTGGTCGAAGAGATGGCGGCTCGGAAGCTCTACTGGTGCCCCTCCTGCCAGCGCTGAGACCGGCAGGAACGAACGACGACGAGAGGGCGGCATGAGACAGAACCCCAGCTTCGCGATGACCGATGTTCAGGAGATCCGCCGGATCATCGACGAGCATCCGTGGGCCACCCTGGTGAGCCACACCGACGAGGGGCTCGTGGCTTCGCACTATGCCGTGCTCCTCGACCAGGATCACGACGATCTCACCGTCGTCGGACACGTGGGGCGGCCCGACGATGCCATCCACGGCTTGGGCAGCCGAGAGGTGCTGCTCGTCTTTCAGGGGCCTCACGGCTACATCTCTCCCGGCTGGTACGGCGACGCGCCGTCGGTTCCGACGTGGAACTTCGTCTCGGTGCACCTGAGCGGCACGCCTGAGATCCTCACCCCCGAGGAGAACCTCGAGGTTCTCGATCGCCTCGTCGACCGGTTCGAATCGCGGATGGCTCACCCTCGGCGCCTGTGGGAACGACCGAACGATGAGAAGTTCGTCCGCGGGCTGGAGAAGGGCACCGTCGGGTTCCGGCTGACCCCCGACCGTGTCGTCGCCAAGCGCAAGCTCAGTCAGAACAAGCCCGACCACGTGGTGGACACGATCATCCGCGAGCTCGCCTCGGGCAGCGGCCCCTACACCGACCCCCGCCTCCCTGCCGAGATGCAGCGGGCGCACGACCGGCTTCGCGCTGCGCGGGACGAACGATGACCGTGGGGGTGACCATCGGCGACACGGTCGACATCATCGCCGATGCCCGATTGACGGGCAGCGAACGCCTCGATCCGTTCGGTGCGGAGCCGGTGGACGTCCATCTCCGCGATGGCGTGATCGCGGATATCGCGCCGGCGCGAGCACTGCCGCGGCGCGGGCGTGTCGTCGACGCGGGCGGCGGATGGGTGACGCGTGGGTTGTGGGATCACCATGTCCACACCGTCCAGTGGGCGCTCGTGGCGCAACGGGTGGCCCTCGGCGCGGCGACCTCTGCCGCTCATGCGGCGGCGTTGATGGCCGATGCGCCGATCCTCGCCGGCGGCCGCCGGGTGGGCACGGGTTTCCGCGATGCCCTCTGGCCCGACGTGATGACCCTCGAGCTCCTCGACGCTCACAGCGGAGACGTGCCGACCTATCTCATCAACGCGGATGTGCACAGCGTATGGCTGAACTCGGCGGCACTTCGTCGTGAGGGGCTCCCGCACGATGAGACAGGAGTGCTGAGAGAGGACGTCGCCTTCGAGGTGTCCCGTCGGCTCAACGCCGCGGATCCGGGTGTCGGAGATCGCTTGGTCGCCGAGGCGCTGGCGGAGGCGGCGCGGCGAGGCGTCGTCGGCGTCGTCGACCTCGACATGGCCTGGAACGCCGAGGCGTGGGCGCGGCGGCTGGCCGCCGGGTTCGACACGACGCGTGTCTCGTTCGGGGTGTATCCCGCGCTCCTTGACCGTGCGATCGCCGAGGGGCTGACCACCGGCGACAGCCTCGATCCGGCCGGTCTCGTGCGGATGGGCCCCCTCAAGGTGATCACCGACGGCTCCCTCGGCACCCGCACGGCCGCCTGCTCCCACGCTTACCCCGGGGATCCCCACAACCACGGGGTCCTCACGGTTCCCCCCGCGGAGCTGCAAGAGCTCCTGGTGCGCGCGACCGGCGCCGGCCTCGACGTCGCCGTCCATGCGATCGGCGACCTCGCGAACACCCACGCGCTCGACGCCTTCGCCGCGACCGGCGCGCGGGGCACCATCGAGCACGCGCAACTCGTGGCGCACGCCGACGTCGCCCGTTTCGCCCGCCTGGGAGTGGCCGCCAGCGTGCAACCGGAGCATGCGATCGACGACCGCGACATGACGGACTCCATCTGGGGCGGCCAGACCGCGATCGCGTATCCGTTGCGCTCTCTCGCCGACGCGGGGGCGACGCTGCTCTTCGGCTCGGACGCGCCGGTGGCGCCTCTGGACCCGTGGGCGGCGATGGCTGCCGCCGTTCACCGCACCCGAGACGGTCGTCCCGCCTGGCGACCCGAGGAGGGTGTCGACGCCGCGACGGCACTGGCGGCCTCCAGCGCGGGAGGAACCGCGACGGGGAGTGCTCTGGCGCCCGGACTCGCTGCCGACCTCACCATCGTCGACACCGACCCGCTGACGGCGGGGGAGCACCAGCTGCGCGGCACCGAGGTGGCAGCCACTCTTCTGGAGGGGCGCCTCACCCACCTCTCCTGAGACGGCGGCGGGCAGCACGAAGGCCCCGGGAGGCGATGCTCCCGGGGCCTTCGTCGTGTCTTACTCCGCGACGTGCGCGAAGAGGACCCAGCGGTCCTTGTCGAGTCCGGCCTTGATCGCGATGGCGACGTCCTGGCTCGTGAGGTCCGTCTCGTCGAGGCCGTCGATGGCGGCCTGCACGTCAGCGATCACCGCGTCCATGTCGGCGATGACAGCCTTGATCTCGTCTTGCCACTGCGCGAAGCCGGCCGGAACCGCCGTCGTCGTCTTCTCGGCGACAGCCGACACGCGCGCGTCGATCGGAAGGCCGAGTGCGACGATCCGCTCGGCGGCGAGGTCCGCGAAGCCCTGGGCGTTGGCGACGAGCGTGTCGAGAAGCTCGTGGATGGCGATGAAGTTCGCGCCACGCACGTTCCAGTGCGCCTGCTTGCCGTTGACGGCGAGGGCCTGGAGCCCCAGCACGACGGGGGTCAACAGCTGAGCAGTGCTCGCGGCGGCCTCCGAGTCGGTGATGGTCGCGGGAATGGTCTGCGTCTTGGTCATCTCTCACCCTCCGTATCGGCAGGGATATGCCCTGCACTAGAGGAAACGCTACTCGGCGCCAGGCATTCCGCAACCAAGAGAAGGCTCGTCTTACCCCGTGTTTCCGGGCTCGTCGTCGATGCTCGAGAAGTGCGCGCTGTGTAGCCTCGGGGCATGACGATCGCCGACGACGCCTCGATCCTCGCCCTGGCCGACAGCGCTCCCGTCCTCCATCCGTCCGCCTTCGTGGCATCCGGCGCGAGACTGATCGGCGCCGTCACCCTCCACGAAGGCAGCAGCGTCTGGTATAACGCCGTGCTCCGTGGCGACAGCGCATC
>JBMDWQ010000210.1:0-51113 GCA_048594675.1 Microbacterium sp.
GACGTCGCGTGGCCGTGCAACGACGAGAAGTACATCGTCCACTTCCCCGACACCCTGGAAGTGTGGTCGTTCGGATCGGGATACGGCGGCAACGCCATCCTCGCCAAGAAGTGCTTCGCGCTGCGGATCGCCTCGGTCATCGGGCGGGACGAGGGCTGGCTGGCCGAGCACATGCTGCTCATCCGAGTCATCAGCCCCGAGGGACGTGCCTTCCACCTGGCGGCTGCCTTCCCCTCCGCGTGCGGCAAGACGAACCTCGCGATGCTGCGTCCGACCATCCCCGGATGGCGCGTGGAGACCCTCGGCGACGACATCGCGTGGCTGCGGCCCGGCGAGGACGGGCGTCTGTGGGCGATCAACCCCGAGGCCGGCTTCTTCGGCGTCGCGCCGGGCACGGGCGAGTCCACGAACGTCACGGCCGTGGAGACGCTCTGGGGTAACACGATCTTCACCAATGTCGCCCTCCGTCCCGACGGCGATGTGTGGTGGGAAGGGCTGACCGATGAGGTTCCCGCGGAGCTGACCGACTGGGAGGGAAACCCGTGGACCCCCGCGTCCGGTCGGCCGGCTGCACACCCCAACTCCCGCTTCACCGTGAGCGCGGGGCAGTGCCCGCAGATCGCGCCCGATTGGGATGCGGCCGAGGGCGTGCCCCTGGACGCGATCCTGTTCGGCGGGCGCCGCGCCACCAACGTCCCGCTCGTCCTGGAGGCCACCGATTGGGCGCACGGGGTGTTCCTGGGCGCCAACATCTCCTCCGAGCGCACGGCGGCCGCCGAGGGGACGGTGGGGGAGCTGCGTCGCGACCCCTTCGCGATGCTGCCCTTCTGCGGCTACAACATGGCGGACTACTTCGGACACTGGCTGTCGGTGGGACAGGCTCTGCGCTTCGATCGCGCTCCCCGCATCTTCCAGGTCAACTGGTTCCGCAAGGGGGCCGACGGCCGATTCCTGTGGCCCGGTTTCGGGGACAACTCGCGGGTCATCGAGTGGATCGTCCGGCGCGTGGAGGGGGCGGTCGGGGCCGTCGACAGCCCGATCGGCCGGCTCCCTCGCGTGGAGGACTTGGACCTCGACGGCGTCAAGATCTCCGCGAGCGACCTCGACGCGCTCTTCGAGGTCGACCCGGGCCTCTGGCTCCAGGAGGCCGACCTGACCGAGGAGTTCTTCGCAGGGTTCGACGGCCGGATCCCCGCGGCCCTCTCGGCCGAGTTGGCGGCCCTCCGGTACCGCTTGAAGCTCGCCGGGGCGAGCGCCTGAGGGGCCTCAGTCGGCGGAGAGGCGGCTGACGCGCACCGTCACACGGGCCGCCTCGCCGAGCAGGGCTCGGACCCGCGAGGCCACCCGGCGGGCGACCTCGTCCGCCCGGTCGCCCGCGACGCCGATGCTCACGACCGCCTCCCACGTGTCATCCCGGCGGGTGATCGCCGTGAACGTCTCGTCGCGGGCGACGGCCTGCCACAGACGCGCCGGGAGGGGAGCTGCGTAGTACAGCTGCGAAACCCCCTCGATCGCCTGCACCTCCGCGTCCACGAGAGCGGCCAGCTCGGCCGGATTCGTCGTCATCGTCCCTCCCCCTGCACCCGCAACGAGTCGATCGTGACGTCGATCCGCCCGACGCTCCAGACGGTGCTGCGGGCGATCGCCTCGGCCACCGATCGCCGCACCCGATCCGCGACCCCGGGAAGAGGCGTGCCGTGCACCGCGCTGATCGACAGCGCGACGTCGATGAGGGGGGCCACCACGCTCACCTCCACACGCTCGACCAGCACACCGTCGACCGCGTCGCCGGCGTCGCGCACGAGACCGCGGATCGCGCCCTCGGTGACCACGAGGGTGACCTCGCCGTCGTCCTGGATCGGCAGGTCCCGACCGGCGCGCGACTCCCGCGCGACCTCGCCGATGATGTGCTCCAGCCACGATTCCGACACCTCGACGACGGCGTCCTTCTCGACGAGCTCGCGCGAGAGCGCACCCAGTCGGTCCATCGAATCGAGGATCGTCCGGCATTGGGGGTCGCCTTCGATCGCCGGGATGACGGGCTGGCGACCGCGGTCGTGGTACTCGGCCAACTGCTCCAGGGTGTACCCGGAATCGCCGATCTTGCCCTCTGTCATCTCGTTCACCTCCACTCCTGCATTCTCTCGAAGACGGTCGCCCGTGCTCGGGCCAGACGGCCGCGCACGGCGGTGGCCGAGACGCCGAGTTCGCGCGCGATCTCGTCGTAGCTGTAGCCGCTGACCTCCCGCAGGAGCCACGCGGTGCGCTGATCGGCCGGCAGCTGGTCGAGCACGGTGCGCAGCGTGTCGAGTTGCGACGAGGCGACGGCGGCCTCGTCCGGCCGGGGCGATGTGGCCTCCGGCTCCACGTCGTCGAGCGAGGCGACCGGAGGCCGCGCGCGCAGGCGATCGGTGGCCTTGCGGGCAACGATCGTCGAGAACCATGCGCGCACACGGTCGGGATCCCGCAGCTCGGGAAGGCGCCGCCACGCGACGATGAGCGACTCCTGCACGCAGTCGTCGGCGTCGGCGCGGGATCCGAGGAGGCGGGTGGCGAAGGCGATGAGGTATCCGCTGTGCCGGCGCACCAGCACGGCGAACGCACGCTCGTCGCCATCGGCCGCCCGACGAGCGAGGATGCCGTCCTCGACCGCGTCGAGCCGGTCGGTCCCCAGCCGTCGGTCCACGCCGCTCCTGTTCCTGTGCCGCCCCGCCGCGGCTCCCCTCGACGATCTCACATCCACACGCGACCCGTCTCGGGGGAGGTCGAGCGCACTCAGCGAACTGCCAGCAAGCGGGCCGTGACGAATCCGCCGCACCACCCGTCATACCCGTGAGAGCCCCGATGCGGGGCATGACGAAAGGACATCATCATGGCAGGCACCACCCCCTCCACCGCAACGGCTTCGACCACGTCGATCACCGAGACCGTGACCGGCGGCGGCAAGACGGTCATCGTCGACCCCGTGATCGCGAAGATCGCCGGCATCGCCGCGTCGTCCGTTCCCGGAGTGCACGCCCTCGGCGGTGGCGCGGCGCGCGTGATCGGCAGCATCCGGGAGGCCGTCGGTGCGAAGGACCTGGGACAGGGCGTCCATGTCGAGGTCGGCGAGAAGCAGGTGGCCGCCGACATCACGATCGTCGCCGAGTACCCCGAGCAGCTCCAGCGGGTCGCCTCCGACGTCCGCGCCGCCGTCGCCGACGCGATCACGCAGTTGGCCGGTATGGAGGTCGCCGAGATCAACGTAACCGTCGTCGATGTCCACATTCCGGGTGATGACGACACGGCCGAGGAGCGCGTCCAGTGACCCCCGTCGCGTGGGGCGCCCTGGCGGGGGTGGCGCTGGCGTTCGCTGCGCTCGCCTTCGGGTTCTGGGGCATGCTCCTGGTGGCGGTGCTGGGACTCGTCGGCGCCCTCGTCGGCGGCGTCCTCTCCGGCACGCTCGATCTCCGGGCCGCCGTCGACGCCGCTCGCGGGCGGCGCGTGGGATGACCATGAACGCCGCCGAGATCGCGGGACGCGTCACCATCGCGGCGCGTGCGTACGAACGCATCGCCGCGGCTGTCGCCGCCGACGCGCTCGGGGTGCCGTCGCGAGATCCGAAGGCGACCGTGCGCGACGAGCAGGGCCGACTGCGCGCCGACATCTCCTCGGGCATCGATCCGAACGGCATCGATCCGAGCGGTGGTGACCCCGCCGGCCGGAGTGTCGTCGCCGCGGCGGCCCGAGCCCGGAGCCTCGTCGCCGAGCGGCTGAGCGCCCTCACCGGGGCCGATGTCGCCCGCGTCCGCATCCACCTGACCCACGTCGTCCAGAACGAGAGGAGAGCATCGTGAACACCGCGCCGGAACGCCGCATGGCCCGCCGGATGACGCACCGCAGTCGCAGTGTCTGGGTCTGCGTCGCCCTGGCCGCCTTCGTGATCGCGGCGGTCGTCGTGATCGTCGAGGCCGCGCGTACCGGACTCGGGCTGCCCGTGCTATGGCTCTCGCTTCCGGAGGTCTGGGCGCAGATCACGGGCGGAGGGCCTGTGGGGTTCGCCGTCGCGATCGGCGCCGCGCTCGCCGGGATCCTCTGTGTGTGGGGTGCTCTCTCGCCGGGGCGCACCGGCCGCCGCATCATCACGGCAGACCGCGCGCCCATCGTCGTCGACGACGCGATCGTCGCCGGCACGCTCTCTCGCGGCGCCGCGCGGCGTGCGTCGGTCGGCGCGTCCCACGTCGCCACGCGCGTCTCGCGTCGCCGTGCCGACGTGCGCATCACGCCCGCCACCGGCTTTCCCGTCGCGGGGACGGAGATCGCCCGCGCCGAGAACGAGGCGCTGGCCCCCGTGGGTCTCACACCGCCCGTGACGGTGCGGGTGCGCGTCGAGGACGGAGGGCGGCTGTCTTGAGCAACGCCAATCGCACCATGAACCGCCTCCTCCTCGGGCTCGTCGGCGTCGTGTTGATCGCATTCGCCGCGATGGCCGCGTGGCCCGCCGTCACCGGCGACCCGTTGCCGGCACTCTCCCCGCTCGCCGACGGTCTGGGCCGGCTCGGACTCACGGGCGCCCGGGGGATCTGGGTCGGCGTCGCCGGGCTGACCGTCCTCGCCCTCCTCGCCCTGATCTGGATCCTCACGCGGGCGCGCCGCCGTGAGCCGGTGATCATCGACGATCAGGACGTGATCCTCGACGCCGCGATCGTGCGTGACCTCCTGCAGGCTGAGTTGTCCGCCGCTCCCGAGGTGGCCGCCGTCTCAGCCACGGTCCACCGGCGCGGTCGCCGCGGGCAGACGCGTGTGCTCCACGTGCGTGTGCAGATGCGGCCGCGCGCCGATCTCCCGGCGACGCTGGATCGGCTGACCGCAGCGGTGGCCGCTCTCGACGCGACGCTCGGCATGCGGGTGCGTCTCGTCCTCCACCTCACCACGGGCGTGCGTAGTGCGCTGGCCCGCGCACGCCGCGTGACCTGACCCACCGACTTCCCCGCCGTGGGGCGGGGAACCACCGAAACCGAGATCGACAAGGAAAGGAGCTCATCATGGGCTTTGCTGACGACATCAAGAACACCGCCGAGAACCTCGCCGGAAAGGCGAAGGAGGCCGTGGGGAACCTCACCGACAACGACAAGCTCGTCGCGGAGGGCAAGGCCGACCAGGTCAAGGCCCACGCCAAGGAAGCGGCCGCCGACGTCAAGGACGCCGCGAAGGACGCGAAGGACGCGCTCGGCGGCAAGTGACCGCGTCGCACGCCGCGCCGTCGGTGCCGCACGAAGGGGTCCGTCCTGTGGGACGGGCCCCTTCGTCGTCTCCGAGGGGCACGAGCAGCGGGCTGCGGCGTCGCGCGTCAGACCAAGAGCTGGTGGGCGGCGAGCTCGCGGTAGAGGGGCACCGTGGCTACCAGCTCCTCGTGCGTTCCCTGTCCGATCACTTCGCCGCCGTCCAACACGACGATCAGGTCGCTGTCGACGACGGTCGACAGCCGGTGGGCGATCACGATCAGCGTGCGTCCGTCCGACACGGCGTCGATCGCCTCACGCATGCGTTGCTCGTTGCGGCCGTCGAGAGAAGAGGTCGACTCGTCCAGCAGCAGGATGGGAGGGGCGGCCAGCAGTGCGCGGGCGATCGCGAGGCGCTGGCGCTCGCCGCCCGAGAGCATGACGCCGGCCTCACCCACGGGCGAATCCAGGCCGAGGGGGTGCCGATCCAGGACATGGTCGAGGTTGACGGCGCGGAGCACCCGCTCGCACTCCTCGTCGGTGGCCCGGGGAGAGGCCAGTCGGAGGTTCTCGGCGAGGGTCCCCGCGAGGGTCGGCGCGTCCTGCTCGACGTAGCCGAGCTGTGCGCGCAGCCGGTCGCGGTCGATCGTGCGCACGTCGACGCCGTCGAGGAGGATCTGGCCGGAGGTCGGATCGTAGAAGCGCTCGATGAGCGCGAGTGTCGTCGACTTCCCTGCCCCCGAGGGCCCGACCAGCGCCACCCTCGCGCCGCGGGGGACGGTGAACGATACGCCGCGCAGTACCTCGTGGGCCTCCGACGGCGTCGCCTCCGCGGAGACCGGTGTCTCCACTGCCGCACCCATGCCGGCTTCGGCGAGCGTGCGGTGCGCCTCGACCTCCGCGCGACGGCGGGCGGCCACGACCGCGTCGGGGTAGCGGAAGTGCACGTCGCGGAACTCGATCGCCGCGGCCGGCGAGGCAGCATCGCTCTCGGCGGCGGTGGCGATGGCCAGGCGCTCGTCGCCCTCGCACTCGGTCGGCAGGTCCAGCACCTCCTGGATGCGACCGAGCGCTCCCAACGCCTGGTTCACCGAAGTGATGGCGCCCAGGAACGATCCGAGCGGTCCGATGAGGAGGAACAGGAACATCACGAAGGCCACGAGCTGTGCGATCGTGATCGCCCCCGCCGCGACCCGGAAGCCTCCGAACCCGAGCACCACCAGCAGCGACGCCTGGAGAGCGACCCCGGCGATCGGCACGACGAGGGCGGAGACCTTCGCGATCCGCACGCCGACGTCATACACGTCCGTGGCCTGCGCGCTGACGGCGTCCGCCTCCCGCTCGGTCGCGCCGGCGGCGCGGATGGTGCGGATGGCTCCGACGGCGCGTTCGACGCCCGATGCGAGCACCCCTACCTTCTCCTGCTGCAGGCGCGTGGCGACGCGGATCCGTCCGCTCAGCAACACGACGCCGGTGATGGCGACCGCGAGCACGACGGCGATGGCTCCCAGCAGCACCGGGTCGATGACGGCCATGGCCACGATGGCGCCCGCGAAGATCAACGAGTTCCCGACCGCATCGGCCAGTCCCTGGGTCAACACGGCGTACAGCAGGGTGGTGTCGGTGCCGACGCGCGAGACGAGGTCACCCGTCCGTCGTGCGTCGAACTCGCTGATCGGCAGGTGCAGGATGCGGGAGATGAGGCGGCGCCGGCTCGAGTACACCACGGCGGTCCCCGTCCGCTGCAAGAGGTAGTGCTGGTATCCCGACACGAGCGAGGCCACCACGACGAGGCCGACGATCGCCCAGACGAGGCCGCCCAGCGGCTGCTCGTCCTGGACGAGGTCGATCACCCGACCGACCAGCACCGGTTGCGCCAGCGTCAGGGCCGCCCCGATCACGCTGAGGATCGCGACCGCGACGAGCACACCGCGGTGCTCCCAGAGGAAGGGGAGGAGGTGGCGGAGGCTGGCGCGGGGCCCGTCGTCCGTGGAGGCGCGGCGCAGGCCGCGGCGTGGGGTGGACATGGGGAGCTCCTCGGGTGGAGAGGTGGATCATCCGGCGACGCTGCCTCCTCCTATCTTCCCCCCGTCCGCCGCGTGCGCGGCCCGCCGAGGGACGTGCCGCGGCGTCCCGCAGTGTCGCAACAGCCGGATAGTGTGGTCCGGTGCCTGACGCCGTGATCTCCGCCCAGAACCTCCGGAAGACCTACAAGGTCAAGGGCAAGCCCGATTTCGTCGCCGTCGACGGACTCAGCTTCGAGGTGGCGCCGGGCGAGTCGTTCGGGCTGCTCGGTCCGAACGGTGCGGGCAAGTCCACGACGATGAAGATGATCGGAGCGGTCTCGACCCGCACCTCCGGGTCGCTCGAGATCCTCGGCCTCGACCCCGACCGCTACGGGCCCGAGATCCGCTCCCGACTGGGCGTCGTTCCTCAGCAGGACAACCTCGACGGCGAGCTCAACGCGCGCGAGAACCTCTACATCTACGGCCGCTACTTCGGGCTCCCGGGAAAGGTGTGCCACCAGAAGGCCGACGAGCTGCTGGCCTTCGCCCAGCTCGAGGACAAGGCCAAGAACAAAGTCGACCAGCTCTCCGGGGGCATGAAGCGACGGCTCACGATCGCTCGTGGCCTCATCAACGACCCGCGCATCCTCCTCCTCGACGAGCCCACCACGGGGCTCGACCCGCAGGCTCGGCACGTGCTGTGGGACCGGCTGTTCCGGCTCAAGGAGCGCGGCACGACACTCGTTCTCACGACGCACTACATGGACGAGGCGGAGCAGCTGTGCGATCGGCTCATCGTCGTCGACAAGGGTCGCATCATGGCCGAGGGGACGCCCGCCTCGCTCATCCGCGAGCACTCCAGCCGTGAGGTGCTGGAGGTGCGTTTCGGCTCCGACCGTAATGCCCAGGCCGCCGCCCAGCTGCAGGGCATCGGCGATCGTGTCGAAGTGCTCCCGGATCGGGTGCTCATCTACGCCCACGACGGCGAGGCCGCACTGGAGCGCGTCGCCGCCGAAGGACTGCAGCCCATCACGAGCCTGGTGCGCCGCTCCAGCTTGGAAGACGTCTTCCTCCGCCTCACCGGAAGGTCGCTGATCGAATGACGACCGCCCTTCATCCCACCCTCGACGAGCTGCGCGCGGAGGCGATCGAGTGGGGCCGCAAGCCTCGCCGCCGCGGCAGCTGGTATGTCACCGAGCACATGGTGCGTGCGATGCGCGCGTACGGCTGGACGATCATCGTCGGCGCTCTCGGCCAGCCGATCCTCTACCTGCTCGGGCTCGCCGCGGGGCTTGCCGCACTCATCCAAGCGCCGGTGGTCGACCGTGGCGTCGCGGTGGACTACCTGGTGTTCGTCGCCCCCGCCCTCCTCGTGACCGCCGCGATCTCGGTGGCCTCGGAAGAGATGACCTACCCCGTGATGGCCGGCTTCAAGTGGCGTCGCTACTTCTATGGCTTCAACGCCTCGCCGCTGGCGAGCCCGCAGATCGCGAACGGCGTGATCCTCGGCGCCGGCGCCCGGATGACGGTCGCCGTCGGGGCGTACTACCTCTTCATCTGGCTCCTGGGCGTCCTCGGTCTCGAGACGGTTCCCCATCCCGAGACCGGATGGCTGGCGATACCGATCGGCGTTGTGGCGGGGCTCGCCTTCGGCATTCCGCTCATGGCATACGCGGCCTCGATCGAAGACGACAAAGGGCAGTTCGCCCTCGTCCAGCGTTTCATCTTCATGCCGATGTTCCTGTTCTCGGGAACCTTCTACCCCCTCGACTCACTGCCGGTGTGGCTGCAGTGGATCGGGTGGGTCTCCCCGCTCTGGCATGGCGCGGAGCTCGGCCGCGTCGCGACCTATCACGCGGCGGTTCCCACCGAGATGATCGCGATCCACGTGGTCTATCTGATCGTGCTGTCCCTGGCCGGATACCTGTGGGGGCGCCGCCTGTTCACCGAGAGGCTCGCGAAATGACCGCCGTCGCTTCCGTCGACACCTCCGCCCGCCGTGGCGGGGTTCGTGCGCTCTGGGCGGGCAATCCGGGAGCCGTCGTGCAGCGCGGGCTGATCGCGGCGCGCTCGTCGAGCTGGGCGGTCGTGCTGTCGGGGTTCTTCGAGCCCGTGTTCTATCTCGCCTCGATGGGTATCGGCCTCGGCAAGCTCATCGGCGACGTGCAGACCTCCCAGGGCATCGAAGTGAGCTACGCGGCGTTCATCGCCCCGGCACTCCTGGCTGTCTCGGCCATGAACGGCGCGATCTACGACTCCACCTGGAACGTCTTCTTCAAGCTCAACTACGGCAAGCTCTACGAGGGGATGCTGTCGACGTCGCTCGGCCCGCTCGATGTCGCCCTCGGCGAGATCCTCTACGCACTGCTGCGCGGGCTCCTGTACGCCACCGGCTTCATGATCATCATGCAGGTGCTCGGGCTCAACCTCGCGTGGACGGCGGTGCTCGCCATTCCCGCGGTGCTCCTCATCGCGTTCGGGTTCGCGAGTCTCGGCATGGCGGTCACGAGCTACATGAAGACCTTCCAGCACATGGACTGGATCAACTTCGTGCTGCTGCCGATGTTCCTCTTCTCGGCCACGTTCTACCCGATCACGGTCTACCCGGGCTGGGTGCAGCAGATCGTGATGGCGCTACCGCTGTGGCACGGCGTGGAACTCATCCGGGGTCTGACGACCGGGGTGCTCCATGTCGGCATGCTCTGGCACGTGCTGTACTACGTCGTGATGATCGCGGTGGGGCTGGTGTTCACCACCAAACGGCTCCGAGCGCTGTTCCTCGACTGAGCGGGTCCGTGCGGCCGGCGCCGACCGCACGGACCGTCGTCAGAGCGACCCGGTCTCGCCGAGACCGAGGTTGCTCTCGTAGTCGATGTCCTTCGTCTCCTTCGACAGCCACAGTGCGATCAGCGTGAGGACGGCCGAGCCACTGAGGTAGACGCCGACGAGCCACGGCGAGCCGCCCGCCATGGCCCAAAGCGTCGTGGCGACCACGGGCGCGAGGGCCGCACCCAGGATCGAGGAGACGTTGTACGCGATCGCCGATCCGGTGTAGCGGACGTTGGTGGGGAAGAGCTCGGGAAGGAGCGCGCCCATCGGGCCGAACGTGGCTCCCATGAGCATGAATCCGAGGATGAGGAAGGCCTGGACGAGCGCCCCGGTGAACTTCGGATCCACCTGCGGGGCGAGGAACACGGAGAAGAGCAGTCCGAAGACGGCGATCGCCGCGGTGATCCACAGCAGCAGTCGGCGTCGCCCGATGCTGTCGGCGACGGGGCCGGACAACAGGGTGAAGATGCCGAAGAACACGACGCCGATGATCTGCATGATGACGAAGTCGGTATAGCCGAACCCGAGGCCCGCGACGTAGGTCGAGGGGTCGAAGACGGGTCCGCCGGCATCGGCGGCTGCCTGAGCCCCCTCGGCCGTGGCCTTGGTGCCGTACGCGAGGGTGAAGCTCGTCATCAGGTAGAAGAGCACGTAGGTGGCCAGCATGATGAAGGTGCCGAGGATCATCGGCCACCAGTGGCGGCGGACGACCTCACCCAGGGGGAACTTGCGCAGCGCCCCCTTCTTCTCGGCCGAGGAGAAGGTCTCCGACTCCACCAGCCGCAGACGCACCCAGAGGCCGACGATCACCATGACGGCCGAGAAGAGGAAGGGGACGCGCCAGCCCCATTCCAGGAAGGCCTCGGAGCGTACCGCCGGGCCGTCCGGGTGGGGGAGGGCGAAGTTGATGAGCAGGAACACCGTGTTGGCGATGATGAAGCCGATCGGGGCGCCCAGCTGAGGGAAGGTCCCGTACCAGGCCCGCTTGCCCTGGGGAGCGTTCTCGGTGGCGACGAGTGCGGCGCCGGACCATTCGCCTCCGAGGGCGAAGCCCTGGGCCAATCGCAGCACGAGCAGCAGCACCGCCGCCCAGACGCCGATCTCGGTGAACGTCGGGAGGAAGCCGATCAGGAAGGTCGCGATCCCCATCGTCAGGAGCGAGGCGACGAGCGTGGCCTTGCGGCCGAAGCGGTCACCGAAGTGGCCGAAGACGACGGCGCCGATGGGACGGGCCACCATGGCCGCGCCGAACACGCTGAAGGACAGCAGGAGGGCGGTGGTGTCGTTCCCTGTCGGGAAGAAGAGGAGCGGGAAGACGAGCACGGCCGCCGTCGCGTAGACGTAGAAGTCGTAGAACTCGATGGTGGTCCCCACCAGGCTCGCGGTGATGACACGCGAGCGAGGGTTGACGGGGGTGGTGGACGGAGCGGGAGCGTGGGACATGGAGCACCTGGAAGACACGGAGGGACAGCGGATCCTCGTGGGATGAGGGCCAGGCGGGTCGCGCGCCGCGCGGGGTGGTGCGCGGGGCGGCTCGGAGGTCGTGGCGGAGCGGCGGTTAGCCGGAGCCGACGGAAAATCGTACGTCCGCGTGCGGCGCAGCCGGGTGAAACGTCAACCGCCGTCCGCCACGTGTGCGGCGGACGGCGGTGGTGGTGCGACGGACGGTCAGCGCCAGAGGACGGCCACAGCGGCGTTCAGGAGCGTCAGGACGCCGATGCCCCAGAAGAGCGGAGCCGGGACGCTGCCCGCCTTGCGCTGGCGTGCGGCACCGATGCCGAGGAGGGCGCCGATGACGAGGAGCACGACGAGCTTGACCCCGATCTTGACGTAGTTGAGCTCCCACGTGATCCCCCACGGGGCGGCCAGCGCCAGACCGGCGACCCCGGCGATCGCGAGGCCCCAGTGCTGGAGCCGCGTGATCTTGCGGTCGCCGACGGCGGCGACCAGCCAGGCTCCGAAGAGGGTGGCGAACCCGACGAGGTGGATCAGGACGACGACGTGGCGGAGGGTTTCCATACCCTCAGTCTATCTGAAGGTCAAGAGGACAGGTTGCGGGGCTTTGCGCGCTCTCGATAGGCTCGCATCGCCCCGAGAACCGAAACGCTTCGGTAATTTCGGTTCACCCTCGCGACATCACAAAGGAGTGAGTATGCCTTCGATCACACGGGATCGCCCGCCGCGATCACCACGACGGATGAGGACAGCGGCGATCATCGCCGCGACGGTCGCCGTCGTCGGCTCGGCGAGCGCCGTGAGCGTGTCGGCCGCCGCAGCCACGAGACCGGTCGACTACGCGATCGACCTCTCGCCCGCCGCGATCGCCGCTCCGGACTGGCAGGTCACGGGCGAGATCGACCTCGTCAGCCGCGTGGCGCTGGAGCCGGGCGGTGCGATGTGGCAGGGGATCGCCTCGACCACCGAGGCGACGACGCCACAGCCGGGCGACATCGTGCACGGCTCGGTGGAGGTGCTCCGTCACGACGACGTCGATGCCGACGCGACGGTCCTCATTCGGGTCACCGACGACCGGGGGATCCTCGCGGAGCACACCGATCTCACCTCCGTGGAGGCCGGTGTGCCCACGGCCGTCGAGACGGCGCCGGTCGCCGGCGACGCGCGTATGCACGAGGGGGCGACGACCCTCTGGGTGGAGTTGCACAACGACACCGAGGGAACGATCGAGTTCACCGACGTGCGTCTGTGGGGGGAGCGAGACGGCGAGCGTGTGGACTACGTGCTCCCCGACGCCGACTTCTCGGACGGTTTGGGTGGTGACCTCTGGGGTCACAGCAAGGCCGTCGTCACGCGCGTCGCCGAGCTCGCCCCGGGGGCGCGGGCAGAACGAGCGATCGAGATCGATGCGGCGAACGCGGACCTGCCGATGACCGGCGACCGCCTGACGCTGTCGGCGGAGGTCTTCGGTGCCTCGGCGTCGCCCTCCCGCGGATCCCTCTCGATCCGCTCGGAGAGTGAGGACATCGCGCGGACGACCTGGGATGCCACTGCAGGATGGCGGGATGTCGAGGCCGCGACCTCCGTCGCCCTCGCCTCGGACGTCGCGACGGTGCGGGTGGTCATCGACAACCCCACCAGCGCCCCCGTGCGCCTGCGTGCGCTCGAGCTGACCGGCGAGCGGGGGCGCCCCAGTGACGACCTGAACGGCGACGGGCGTGTCGACGACGACGACCGCGCGTGGTTCGCCGCGGCCGTACGCGACGGGTCCGCCGACGACGCGTGGGACTACGACGGCGACGGCGAGGTGACCGCCGCCGACCTGGACTACTTCGCCCGATTCGTCTTGGACGACTCCTCGGTCGTCTTCCCGAGTCTTGCCCATCTCGACTTCCTCAACGAAGACGTCGAACTGGACGGACAGCAGATGATGATCACGCACCTCTACTCGGAGCCTCGACGGGCGGGTGATCCGGCGTCCGGCTACGTCTGGGTCGGCGACCCCCAGGAGGGTGTCTCTGCGCTCGACGACGTCGCCCGCGCGGTCATCGCCTATGCCGAGCACCACACCACCTACGGCGACACCCACAGCTATCGGCAACTGGTCAAGGGCGTGCGCTTCGCGATGTGGATGCAGGCCGACAACGGCGACTTCGACAACTTCGTCGCCCGGGACGGCGCAGGCGAGCTGGTCAAGAAGGACAGTCAGTCCTCGCAGACCTCCTTCGGGTACTGGGCCGTGCGCGCCTGGGAGGCGTTCGCCACCGCCCTTCCGGCGATCGACGAGCGCGACCCTGCCCTGGCGGCCGACGTGCGGGAGCGCCTCGACCTCATCCGCGATCGGGTGAGTGGGCTGCTGGCCGCGGCGCCCGCCAGCGGCGAGGGCCGACTCCTCGCCGGTGACGTGTGGATGTCCTCGATCGCCGTCAACGCCGCCAGTCGGGAGTATGCCGTCGCCGACGCGGGCGCGCGCGCCTCGCTGTCCTCGATCGTGGCGCAGTTGGCCGGGGGCATCGCCGCACATCAGCGAGGATCGTTCACCTCCTATCCGCTCGGGGCGATCCAGAACACCGCCGGCGGCTGGGACGAGTGGGGGAGCGTGCAGGTGGAGGCCCTGGCGCGCGCCAGTGCGGTCACCGGCGACGGGACGTTCCTCGAACGGGCGCGCACGAGCGCGGAGAGCTTCCTCTCCGATCTGCTCCTGTCCGGCCGGGCCTACGCCGTCTCACCGAACAAGGCCACCTATCCGCAGCTGAACTACGGCACGGCCAGCTACGTCGACAACTTCCTCGCGTTGTACGAGGTCACCGGGGATCGGGTGTACGCCGACGCAGCAGGTCTGGCGGCGTCGTGGTGGCGAGGGAACAATCCTGCCGAGACGGTCATGTTCAACGAGGACACCGGGGTCGCCTTCGATGCCGTCGACCACAACGGGGTGAACCGCAACGGTGGGGCGGAGTCGGTCGTGGAGGCGCTGCGCGGCATTCTGAGGGTGCAGCGGGTGCCCGCCGCGCTCTCCGCGATGACCGCGAGTATCGGCGACCGCGTGTCGGCGCAGGTCGTGGAGGCCGAGGACCTCGCCCGCGCGGTGGGAGGCGAGGACACGCGCCGGGAGCTTCCCGACGGAGACCTCAACGACCCGGCTCGCGCGCTCGTGACTCCCGCGCCGTCGTCGGGCACGGACGAAGGGGCCGTCTACGCCGACGCTCAGCGGGTGGAGGAGCCTCAGGAGATCTACCCCTCCTGGTCGGGACGCAAGGCGATCTTCGTCGCCGGATCCGGGCACAACAACGTCCGGCTCTTCGACGGCGGGTTCCTCGAGTCGCGGATCGAGGTCGGCGGCGAGGGCCAGCCGGTGCCGGGCGACAGCCTTGCCGTGCGCTTCAGTGCCATCGTGCAGTTCGACACCGACCTCGACACGGAGGTGCTCGCCGTGGATGCCGCGGGCACCGAGACCCTGCTCTCGGACGACTCCGGCTTCAGCTACCACCCGCGCACGTGGTACGCCGGCGGAGCGGCGGTGCGCACCTCGCCGATCGTCGCCGTCCCCGAGGATGCCGTGGCGGTCGTGGTGCGCTTCTCGGTGACATCGACGAAGTCGATCCTCGCCGAGGGCTACGCGAACGTCACCGAGGCGAGCCTCTGGCGCGTCGGCACTCCCGAGTTGCGCTACGGTGCCTCCGATCTCTCCGGCGGCGCCTACGCCGAGTTGGCGGCCGACTCGACGCATGATTGGACGGCTGACCTCGTGCGATCCGACGACTACCTCGTCTACGCCAGCGTGCGCGCGGTCGAGGGGGACACCCAGCGGCGGGCGGGTGCGACCGTCGGCGGAAGCGGCTCGCTGCGCGTCGGCGGCGCGGACGTCGGCGTGATCACGGCGCCGGGGGAGACCGGGCAGGTCGCGATCGTGCCGGTGGGCCGGCTCGCACTGCCGGCCGGTCCGCTCCCGGTGCGGGTGATCGCCGGTCAGGAGGGGCTGGCGCTGGACGCGCTGATCTTCTACCCGGTGCGCACGTCAGTGGAGCTGCGCGCTCCCGATGGCACCGAGAGACTGATCGTGCGTGACGCGGATCAGAGGAGGTTGCTCTCCAGCACCGCCGCCGAAGTCGCCCCGACGGACTCTCCCACCGCGTCTCCCGCTCCAACCACGACTGCCGCGACCCCGGGCGCCCCGACGCCGACGGCGACCGCGTCGTCGACCGGCGGCTCTCCGGCGGCAGCGGGCGAGGGCGACGGGGCACTGGCGGGAACAGGTGGAGCGCCCACCCCGTTGTGGTGGATCGCCGGGGTCCTGTCACTCCTTGTGGGAAGCGCGCTCGTGCAGCGGGCGCGCCGGATGCGGCGCAGTTGAGACCGCGCAGAAGGGGGCCCGCGGCGGGATGACACCTGCCGCGGGCCGTCCGGTCAGCGCATGTCGGTGCGCAGGCGCCCTGCCGACCCGCGGAGGACGAAACGAGCCTCCGACAGCACGACGTCGGCGGGGTCGCCTCCCGTCACGGCGTCCAGCAGCATGCGCGCGGCTTCCCTCCCCAGCTGCCGGGGAGAGGTCTGCACCGTCGCGAGTTGAGGTTTCACGAACTCGCCGATGCGGTTGCCGTCGTATCCCACGATCGACAGGGCATCGGGGACGGCGACGTCGAACTCGATCGCCCGGTTCATGAAGCCGATCGCCGACTGGTCGTTCGCGCAGAACACCGCAGTAGGGGCGTCGTCTCGCGTCAGCAGGATCTCGGCCGCCCGGCGCCCGCCCTCGTAGGTGAAGCTGCCGTCTTCGACGAGGTCGGCGTTCAGGCCCTCGTCCGCCATCGCCGCCCGCCACGCCCGCAGACGCTCAGCGGAGTGTGCGTAGGTATCCGGGCCGCTCACGTGCGCGATCCGCCGATGGCCCAGCTGGACGAGCGTGTGGACGACGTCGCGGATGGCGCGGGTGCCGTCCTGGTGCACGGCGGGGAAGGCGAAGTCGGGCTCGGCCGGATTGACGGCGACGGCAGGGACGCCGAGATCGCGCAGAAGGGCGATGCGGGGATCGTCGACTTTGAGCTCGTTCAGGAAGACACCGTCGACGCGCCGCCCGTGCACGAGCTCGACGAGGCGGCGAAGGGTCGCCTGCGAATCCTCGGTCACCAGGAGCGCCAGCACGTACCCCTCGGCGGAGAGCGACTCCTCGATGCCGCCGATGAACGCTCCGAAGAAGGGGTCGGCCTCCAGTACCTCGGGGTGGCGTTCGACGACGAGTCCGACGGCGAACGCGCGCTGACTGGAGAGCGACTTGCCGCGCATCGACGGAACGTAGTCGAGCTGGGCGGCCACCTCCTTGACCCGCGCGCGGGTGACCTCCGAGACTCCGGGGCGGTCGTTGAGCGCCGCCGATGCGGAGCTGAGGGCGACCCCCGCCTCCCGAGCGACATCGACGATGGTGGCGCGCGCCCTGGCGGGTGACCGATTCGCCTGAGTCGCCCGGCCCGCGGAGGTTGTGTTCTTCATCGAGGTCAGTCTAAAGTACGAGTACCGAAAGAACAGAAACGTTTCGGTACTGCGTCGAAGTACTGCACAAAGGAGTGACATGCGCACACACATCACCCGGGGGATCGCCGCCGTCGGCGTCGCCGCTCTCGCGCTCACCGCCGTGACCGCCTGCTCGTCGACCGAGGACGACGCCGCCGGCGGCGAGGTCTCCGGCACGCTGCAGATCCTCGTGTCGAGCTCGTCGGGATCCGACGCCGCCTTCGCGAAGGTCAACGAGGCCTTCATGAAGAAGTACCCCGACGTGAAGGTGGAGTTCAGCGCCGTTCCGAACGAGAACTTCAACTCCACCCGGTCGTCCCGTCTCACGGCGGGGAACGTCGACGTGACGCTCGCCCAGCCCCGCGACGTGCCCGCCTTCGCCGAGGGCGTCTCCGCGAGCGATGACAACGTGGCCGCCGACGCCGGGCTCTTCGTCGACCTCACCGATCAGGACTTCATGAAGAACTTCACCCCGACGGTGCTGGAAGCCACGGCCTACAACGGCAAGCAGTACACCGTGCCGACCGGGCTCAGCTACTACTCCGGCGTGTACTACAACAAGAAGATCTTCGACGACCTCGGGCTGGAGATCCCGACGACGTGGAGCGAGTTCGAATCCGTCGCCGCCGAACTCCAGAAAGACGGCATCACCCCGCTCGGCATCGGCGGCAAGGACAGCTGGCCCGCCGGTCTCGCGATGCTCGCCGCCGTGCAGGGGCTCTATCCGACAGCCGACGACAAGAACGCGCTGGCGACGGGCCTCTGGGACAACTCGCTCTCGCTCACCGACGGCACGCAGCTGCAGGTGCTGGAGAGGGTCAAGAGCCTCTACGACATGGCGCAGAAGAACTTCGCGGGCGTCGGGTACGACGCCATCCCGTCGGGCTTTGCCAACGGAGACTTCGCCATGACGATCGACGGCACCTGGAACCAGACGACGATCGACGCCGCCGTCGGCGACGCGTTCGAGTACGGCTACTTCCCGCTTCCGGCCAGCGACGACGCGGCCGACAACGCGACCCTCGCCGGCAAGGTGGAGCTCCGGCTGGCGGCCGCCTCCAATGCGCCCAACAAGGCGGCCGCGCTCGCCTACCTCGACTTCTTCTCCAGCCCCGAGGTCTACGCGGACTTCGTGGCCACCACGGGGTTCGCGCCCGCACAGCCGAACATCACCGCGAGCGATTTCCTCACCGGCATCGCCGACTACACGGCGACCTTCTCGCCGGCGTGGGACACGATCTGGGTGTCGAATCAGGATGCCGGCCCCGCGGCCGTGTTCCCGTTCAACTACCCCGCCATCGCTCCGCTCGGGACGATGACCGTGCCCCAGGCCGCTCAGGAAGCGCAGTCGGCCTGGTCCGCCGCCTTCTGATCGACAGACCGCGTCCGCGGGCGGCGACCGTGTCGTCGTCGCCCGCGGCACCCTCCAAAGGAATGGCATGAGCACCTTCCCCTTCGGGCACCGTCGCACCATGCGAGTGAGCATGAGCGCCGGCGCGGCCGTCCTCGCCGTCTTCGCCCTCGTCCCGGCGGTCGCCGTCTTCGCGATCTCCTTCACCGACATCCGGGGCCTGCCCGGCATCCCGGTGAACTTCGTCGGTCTCGACAACTACGCGCGGTTCTTCTCCGCCGCAAAGCTCGGCTACAACCTCAACGCGCTGCAGAACACCCTCGTCTACGCGATCGTGTCCACGGTCGTCATCAACGTGCTGGCGCTCGGCATCGCGGTGCTCTTGAACACCAAGCTGCGCGGGCGCACCTTCACCCGCGCGCTGGTGTTCCTGCCGACGATCCTCGGGGTCACCGTCATCGGCCTCATCTGGTCGCTGTTCTTCAACCCGTCGGCGGGGCCCGCCGCCACGATCTGGTCATGGTTCGGCGCCGACTCGGCGTTCTTCGGCGACCCCGCCTTGGCGCTCGGGCTGGTGATCTTCGTGCAGATCTGGGCGGGCCTCGGCGTCGCTGTCGTCATCTATCTCGCGGGCCTCCAGTCGATCCCCGAGGAGCTGTACGAGGCGGCAGCCCTCGACGGCGCAGACGGCGCGAAGAGACTGCGCCTGGTCACGATCCCGCTCCTTGCCCCTTCGGTCACGGCCAACGTCCTGCTCGCGATCGTCGGCTCGCTGCAGAGCTACCAGCTCGCCTACGTCCTCACCGGACCGAACAACCCGGCCACACAGTTGCTCTCGCTCGCCATCTTCGCTCAGGCATTCGGTGGATCCACCACCAGCGGCATGGGGCAGTCGCAGGGATATGCCGCGACCATTTCGGTCATCCAGTTCTTCATCGTCGGCATCGCCTCTCTCCTGGTGATGTGGTACCTGCGCAGAAGGGAGGCCCGACTGTGACCGCTGTGGAACTGCGGCCCGGCCGCAGGGAGAAGCGTCGACGTCCGCTCACGCCCGGCCGTGTCGTGTCGTACCTCCTGCTGGCCCTCGTCGCCGTCTGCTATCTCTTCCCCCTGGCGTTCCTGCTGAACACCTCGCTCAAATCGAGCGGCGCCTTCTTCGCCGATCCCGGGGCCGTGGTGACCGATCCCCAGTGGGGCAACTTCGGGGCAGCCTGGGTGCAGGGGAACTTCGGCGCGTACCTTGCCAACAGCATCATCTACACCCTGACGGCGGCGGCGATCGGAACCGCGGTCTCGCTCGCGCTCGCGTTCCCGGTGGCGAGATCGTATGTGAAGCATCCGCGCCTGTGGAACCTGCTGTTCGTGGTGCTCCTGTTCCTCCCCAACGCCCTCATCACGCAGTTCCAGCTTCTGCTCCGCCTGGGGCTCTACAACACGCAGATCGGTTACATCGCCATCATGGCCGCGGGGGTGGGGATCGGACCGATCCTGCTCGCCGGATACGTCCGTTCGATCCCCTTCGAGCTCGACGAAGCGGCAGCCGTGGACGGTTGCGGCTATTGGCGGTACCTCATGACGTTCGTGATCCCGATGGCCCGGCCCGCCCTTGCCACGGTGTTCATCCTGCAAGCGATCGGCGTGTGGAACGACATCATCCTCGCCACGATCCTTCTCCCCGATCCCGCCAAGAGTCCGATCTCCCTCGGGCTGTACGCGTTCAAAGGCACCTACACGAACGACTGGCCGCTGCTGGCGGCGGCCACGATGATCGTCGCGGCGCCGTTGTTGGCGGCCTATGTCTTCCTGCAGCGGTACCTCGTCGGGGGCGTCGTCGGCTCCGTCAAGGGCTGATGCTTCCTCCCGCCCTGTCCCTCCTCGACACGAAAGTCCTCTCATGACCTCTCCCGCCGTCTCCACGGCAGCCACCGTTCCCTACGAGATCCATCGCCTCGGGGTGCTCATGTCGCCCGACCCGCAGGCGCCGGACGAGGTGGAAGGTGTCCTCAACCCTGCGGTGGCGACCGATCCGCACGGCGCCGTGTGGCTGTTTCCTCGCCTGGTCGCCGAGGGCAACTTCTCGCGCATCGGCCGCGCCGAAGTGCGGTGCGACGGCGGGGTGCCCACCGGAGTGCGCCGCGACGGCATCGCCCTCGAACCGGACCGCACGTGGGAGGCGGGGGGGCGGCACGGAGGCGCCGAAGACCCGCGCATCACCCGCATCGACGCCCTCGGGCTCTACGTGATGACCTACGTCGCGTTCGGTCCCACGGGGCCGCGGACCGCCCTGGCCGTCTCCGACGACGCGCATTCCTGGCGACGCCTCGGACCCCTGCAGTTCGTGTACGACGATGCGCTCGATCTGGACCTGAACCTCTTCCCGAACAAGGACGTCGTCTTCTTCCCGGAGATCGTGCCGGGCCCCGGCGGAATCCCGTCGCTCGCGCTCCTGCACCGGCCGATGTGGGACCTCAGCTTCGTGCGCCCCGACCACGACGTGCGTCTGCCCGACGGCGTCGTCGAGCACCGGCCGAGCATCTGGATCTCCTACGTGCCCGTCGTTGAGGTTCACCGCGACGAGTCGGCGCTCACGCGTCCCCGGGGTCATCGTTTCCTCGCCGGACCGGAACAGGACTGGGAGAGTCTGAAGATCGGTGCCGGCCCCGCCCCGCTGAGGGTTCCCGAGGGGTGGCTCCTGCTGTACCACGGTGTCTCGGGCACGATCGAGGGAAGCGTGTTCACGCCGCAGGCCGACGTCCACTACGCCGTCGGAGCGATGCTGCTCGACCCGATCGATCCCTCCCGTGTCATCGAGCGCACCGCCGCCCCGTTGATGACGCCGGAGACCGACGGAGAGCGCGAAGGGGTGGTCGCCAACGTCGTTTTCCCGACGGCCGTGGAGCGGATCGGGGGGCGTGACTTCGTCTTCTACGGCATGGCCGACAGCCGGATCGGCGTCGCCGAGCTCGTGCGGCGGGCATCGTGACCCGTCCGCTCTCGGCCGCGTCACAGCGGGTCGCGCTCGCCCGCGCGCGGGCGCAAGCCAATCCGCAGACCGACGCGCTGTCCGAGCACACCTTCCTCGCGCAGTTCACCGAGCCTCGGGAATGGCAGGTCGGTCCCTTCGTCGAACGGCCCGAGCTGCGATTCGACGGACGCCCCTGGGAGGACCCGTGGGGGATCGGGTGGGAGGTGGCCTCGCTCATCAACTCGTCGCTCTTGCCCGAGGGTGATCGGCTCCACCTGTTCTACCGCGCCTCGCCGGCGAAGGAATCTCTGGCCTCGCGCATCGGCCACGCGGTTCTCGACGCCGACGGCACGTGGCAGGACGACGCGGCCAACCCCCTCGTCTGGCCGACGGTCGACGGGGAGGACCTCGGTGTCGAGGATCCCAAGATCTACCGAGCGGACGGGCGCTACCTGCTGTTCTACAACGGGGTGTTCACCGTCACCGACGCCGACCGCGCGCAGTACCCGTCGCCGGGGTACGAGGTCGGGGACGTCGGGTGCGACATCTCGGTCGCCGAGTCCGACGACCTCCGCACCTGGACCAAGCGCGGACGGGTCGTCGACCGCGACGTGTCACGGCTCTGGGCGAAGGGCGCCGTCATCCCACGCGACCTCGACGGCAACGCCGTGCGCATCGGCGGCGAGTACCTGATGTACCTCTCCGAAGGCTGCAATGGCCGTCAGCACGTGGGGCGCTCGACCGACCTCGTCAGCTGGAGCTTCGCCCCGTGCGACTATCTCGACCTCACCGGATTCGGCGACATCCTGCACGAGGTGGCCACCGCGATCGTGATCGACGACCGTCTCGTCCTCGACTTCTTCTACGAGTCGGAAGGCACCTGGCGGGCGGGACAGGCGCTCTACCGGCTCGACGACCCCTTCACCGCGCGCGAGCTCGCTCGCGGCGGCACGCTCGCCTGGGGTGGAATCGTCCGCTGGAGAGGCGAGACGATGTTTGCTCAGGGATGGGACGCGCCCCCGGGAGAGGCCCAGGTGCAGCTCTTCGCGCGCTGAGCCGCGGGGCTCAGCCGCGCAAATCGCGCAGTAGCACCGCGGTGCGCAGGGCCGCGTCGGCCGCCTCGGCGCCCTTGTCTTCCTTCGAGCCGGCGAGGCCGGCACGGTCGAGGCCCTGCTGCTCGTCGTCGAGGGTCAAGACCCCGAACCCCACCGGCTTGCCCGTCTCCAGGGCCACGCGCGTGAGGCCATCGGTCGCTGCGGACGAGACGTACTCGAAGTGGGGCGTCCCGCCGCGGATGATGACCCCGAGGGCGACGACCGCGTCGGCCCCCGCCTCCAGCGCCACCTTGCTCGCGACGGGGAGCTCAAAGGAGCCGGGCACCCGGACGAGCCGCCACGATGCGCCAGAGGCCTCCAAGACGCGCTCGGCTCCCGCGATCAGGCCGTCGGTGATGGTGTCGTGCCACGTGCCGGCGACCACGACCACGCGCAGCCCCGTCGCGTCCACCCGCTCCGTCGTGGGTGCCCCGTGTCCGCTCATGCGTTCTCTCCCTGTGCTCCGGCCAACGCCTGGTCCAGCGCCGCGCCGTCGATGATGTGTCCCATCCGCTCCGCCTTCGTGGCGAGGTACTGATGGTTGTTCGGCCCGACGCCGACCAGCAGCGGCACCTGCTCGACGATGTCGAGTCCGAGTGCACGCAGCTGGTTGACCTTGTCGGTGTGGTTGGTGCGGAGACGCACCTTGTCGACGCCGAGGTCGGCGAGGATGCCGGCAGCGGCGGCGTAGTCGCGCGCGTCGGCCGGGAGGCCGAGGGCCAGGTTCGCATCGACGGAGTCCAGGCCGCGCTCCTGGAGGCTGTAGGCGCGGAGCTTGTTGATCAGCCCGATTCCTCGTCCCTCATGGCCCCGCATGTAGATCACGACACCGCCGTCCTGCTCGATCGCGTCGAGCGCGGCGTCCAGCTGCGGGCCGCACTCGCACTTCAGCGAGCCGAAAGCCTCGCCCGTCAGGCATTCCGAGTGCACACGCACGAGCGACGCGTCCTCGGTGAGGTCGCCCGAGACGACGGCGATGTGGTCGGTGCCGGTGATGCGGTCCTTGTAGGCGAGGAAGCGGAAGGAGCCGTGCGAGGTCGGCACCTGCGCCTCGGCGCGGAGGCTGACGCGTCGGCGCGAGCCGCGCTCGCCCTGCGCCTGGGCCACCGAGGTGCCGTCGAGGTGGGCGATCAACTGCTCGATCGTGATGACCGGCACGTTCTCGCGCGCCCCGAGTTCGAGCAGGCCCGGAAGGCGCATCATGCTGCCGTCCTCGGCGACGACCTCTCCGATCGCCCCCACCGGCTGGAGACCTGCGAGGGTCATGAGCTCCACGGCGGCCTCGGTGTGCCCCGCCCGCTCGCGCACCCCACCGTCGACGGCGCGCAGCGGAAGGATGTGCCCGGGGCGGATGACCGACGACGGGGTCGAGGCGGGATCGGCCAGGACGTTCAGCGTGTGGGCGCGGTCGGCCGCGCTGATGCCGGTCGATACGCGGTCGGCGGCGTCGACGCTCACGGTGTACGCCGTCCCGCGGCTGTCCTCGTTGACCGCCACCATGGGCGGCAGGTCGAGTCGGTCGGCCCAGTCGGCGGGCATCGGGGCGCAGAGGAAGCCGCTGGACCAGCGGATGGTCCAGGCGAGCCATTCAGGGGTGGCGAGCTCGGCCGACAGGATGATGTCGCCCTCGTTCTCGCGGTTCTCATCGTCGGCGACGATGACCGGGCGGCCGGCGCGGAGGGCGTCGAGGGCCTCGGGAATGGTGGAAAGGCTCATGCGGAGCCTCCTTCTCGGGTGGTGTCGGATCGGAAGTCGAGGAGGCGCTGCACGTGCCGCGCGAGGATGTCGGTCTCGAGGTTCACGCGGTCGCCGGGGCGCAGCGCGCCGAGGGTCGTCTTGTCGAGGGTCTCGGGGATGAGCGACACCTCGAACCAGGCCTCGGGCGCATCGGCGGGGGAGACGGCCGAGACGGTCAGCGACACTCCCTGCAGGGAGATCGAGCCCTTGTCGACCACGAGCGGCGCCAGGTCGGCAGGCAGCGACACCCGGATCACGCGCCATTGTGCGCCCGGTCGGACCTCGATGACACTCCCGGTGCCGTCGACGTGTCCCTGCACGATGTGTCCGCCCAGGCGCGCATGCGCGGCGAGCGCGCGCTCGACGTTCACCTCCGCGCCGACATCGAAGGCGCCGAGACTGGACATGTCCAGCGTCTGCTTCATCACGTCGGCGGTGAACCAGTCCTCGCCCTGATCGGTGACCGTCAGGCAGACGCCGCTGATGGCGATCGAATCTCCGCGGCGGGCGTCCGACACCGCGAGGGGCGAGCGCACCGTGAGTCGCACGCCGTCGCCGGACGGCTCGATGGCGGTGACGACGCCGCGCTCTTCGATGATCCCGGTGAACATCAGGCGGTCTCCTTCTGGGTAAGGGGGCGGGTGGTGACCAGGAGGTCGTCGCCGAGGCGCTCGACCGTGACGATCTCGAGCCGTCGTTGCTGGGCGATCGTGGACACCCCCACGTCGGTGACCGCCACGCGGTCGCCGCCGATCACGGTGGGGGCGATGTAGGTGAGGATCTCGTCGACGAGACCCGTACGCAGGAACGAGCTGGCCAGCGTCGGACCGCCCTCGACGAACACGGACTGCGCACCCAGTTCGCGGAGGCGGTCGAGGAGGTCGGGAAGGTCGTCGCCCTCGTCCTGCAGGAAGGGTCGAGGGTGACGTCGGACAGCGGCCTCCTGCGGCACCGCGCGGGTCCCGACGATGACGGGCCGCGGCTGGTCGGAGAGCAGTCCGCCGTTCGGCTCCCGTGCCGTCAGTGCCGGGTCGTCGGCCAGCAGCGTGCCGGTGCCGACGATGATCGCGTCGGCCCGCGCGCGTCGGCGGTGCACGTCTGCCCGCGCCTCGGGCCCGGTGATCCACTGGCTGGTGCCGTCCTGGGCGGCAGCGCGACCGTCGAGCGACTGCGCCCACTTGATCGTCACGTGCGGCCGCCCGAGCCGCTGCACCGTGAGCCATCCGGCCAGCAGCTCGGCGGCCTCCTCGGCGCGTACACCCGCGACGACGTCGACGCCGGCGGCCCGCAGCCGGTCGGCTCCGCCCGAGGACGCCTCGCCGGGGTCGTCGATCGCGTAGACCACGCGCGCGATCCCGGCATCGATCAGCGCCTGCGCACACGGTCCTGTGCGGCCCGTGTGGTTGCACGGCTCGAGGCTCACGACGGCCGTCGCTCCGCGTGCGGCCTCCGGCGCGAGGTGGGAGAGAGCATCGACCTCCGCGTGAGCGGTGCCCGCACCGCGGTGCCAGCCCTCGGCGAGCAGCTCGCCGTCGGCGCCGAGGATCACCGCGCCCACCTGGGGGTTCACCCCGCGCGGCCCGTTGAGCGCCAGCGTCAGCGCGCGGCGCATCGCCTCGCTCTCGCGGTCGGTGGCGGCCATCCCTCGTCCTTCGGTCAGACTCCGGGGATCGGTCGACGCCTCGTCGGCATGCGCCATCGACACACACCTCCCGTGCTTCCTCCCATCCGGACTCGCGACTCGCGTCGCATCACCGTCGGTCCTGGAGTTCCACCAGGTCAACCCATCGCCGTGGCGAGGGGCTCGCGGACTATCACCGCCGGTTCGGATTCTCACCGACCCCGGAGCACATCGTGCTTCCGAGTGTACTCAACGCGTCTCGAGGCGTTTCATTCCGCGCCAGCCTCTCCACAGGCCGCGCGACGTAGCCTGGGGTGGGGAGGACAGGTATGCAGACAGCGGAGGAACGCACGAGGCTCATCGACCGGCCGTACGCCGACGTGCTCATCATCGGGGGCGGCATCAACGGTCTCGCGACCTTCCGCGACCTCGCACTGCAAGGTGTGGACGTCGCGTTGGTGGAGCAGAACGACTTCGTCTCGGGGGCATCGTCAGCCTCCAGCCACATGATCCACGGCGGCATCCGGTATCTCGAGAACGGCGAGTTCCGTCTTGTCCACGAGGCCGTCACCGAGCGCAACGCCCTCTTGCGGATCGCGCCCCACTACGTCCGGCCGCTGCAGACGACGATTCCGATCTACTCCACGTTCTCGGGCCTCCTGTCCGCACCGCTCCGGTTCCTGCGACACGGGGCAGGCGCGCCGAGGGAACGGGGCGCACTGCTCATCAAGCTCGGCCTGGTCATCTACGACTCCTTCTCCCGCGGCGGGGGGTTGTGGGGGAAGGGCACCGTGCCCCGTCACGCCTTCCATGGCCGCCGACGCTCCCTCGAGCAGTTGCCGGCGCTGAATCCCCGCGTGCGGTACACGGCGACGTACTGGGACGCCTCCCTGCACGATCCCGAGCGACTGGCGCTCGACGTGCTCCACGATGGGCGGCTCGCCGGTGGCGAGCGTGCCCGCGCGGCCAACTACACGGCCGCGGTCGGTGTCGACGACGGCCGCGTGGTGCTGCGGACGGAGCAGGGCGAGGAGTTCCCCTTCACCGCGTCGGTGATCGTCAATGCGTCCGGTCCGTGGACCGACCTCACCAACGCCGCGCTCGGGGAGCCCACGCGGTTCATGGGCGGGACGAAGGGCTCCCACATCGTGCTGGAGCACGACGAGTTGCTGGCGGCCACCGGCGGACGCGAGTTGTTCTTCGAGCACTCCGACGGTCGCATCGTCCTCATCTACCCGCTCAAGGGACGAGTGCTGGTCGGGACGACCGACCTGGAGCACGACATGACCGAACCGCTCGTGTGCACAGAAGCAGAAGTGGACTATTTCTTCGACCTCATCGGGCACGTCTTCCCCGGGATCGAGGTCTCCCGCTCCCAGATCGTCCACCGCTTCGCCGGCGTCCGCCCGCTTCCCGGCCACGGCGACCTGGCTCCCGGATTCGTCTCGCGCGACTACCGCATCGAGGCGGAGCGACTGCCCGGGACGACGGGCGCGAGCGTGCTCAGCCTCGTGGGCGGAAAGTGGACCACCTTCCGCGCGTCGGCGGCCCACCTCACCGACCGGGTCCTGGCCCTGCTGGCCGTGCCACGGCGGCGGAGCACCAAGGGGCTCCCGATCGGGGGCGGCAAGGGATATCCGCAGAGCCATCGCGCGCGTCGCCAGTGGATCGAGCTGCACGCGCCGGGGCTCGGTGCGGCCCGGGCGGAAACGCTGCTCGACCGCTACGGCACCCGCGCCGTCGAGGTGATCGCCTCCCTCGGCGATGACGACAGGGAGCTGCGTACCCTTCCCGGCTACAGCGTGGGGGAGGTGCAGCACCTCGCGCGCACGGAGGATGTCGTCCACCTGGACGATCTGGTGCAGCGTCGGACGAGCCTGGCCTTTGCCGGTCTGGTCGATGCCGAGGTCGCCGCCGAGCTTGCCGAGGTGATCGCACCGGTGCTGGGGTGGGACGCCGCGACGCGCGACGCTGAGGTCGCCCGCGCCCTGGATCGGATCGACTCCGCCGTTCCCGGCCACCCCACACTTTCCGCGCGATAGCGTGTCAGGGCGTGTGACGGCCGCCGGAGGAGCCAGATCCGGCGACTCAGTGAGGAGACGATGTTGCCCAGCCATGTGATCGCTGTCGACCAGGGGACCACCTCCACTCGGGCCATCGTGTTCGACGCGACGGGAGGGATCGTCGGCACCGCTCAGCGCGAGCACGAGCAGATCTTCCCGCGGGCCGGACGGGTGGAGCACGACGCCGACGAGATCTGGACCAACACCGAATGGGTGCTCGCGCGGGTCATGGAGGACACCGGGCTCGCCCGCGACGACGTGGCCGCGATCGGGGTGACCAACCAGCGCGAGACCGCGATCGTGTGGGATCGGCGGACCGGACGGCCCGTCCACAACGCCCTCGTGTGGCAGGACACCCGCACCCAGCCCATGCTCGACCGCATGATCGCCGAGCGCGGGGTGGACGCCTTCACCGAGCAGACCGGCCTTCCGCTGGCCACGTACTTCTCCGCATCGAAGCTCGCCTGGATCCTCGAGAACGTTCCCGGTGCCCGTGAGGACGCCCAGGCGGGGCACCTGTTGTTCGGCACGGCCGACAGTTGGGTGGTGTGGAACCTCACCGGGGGCGTGGACGGCGGAATCCACGTCACCGACGTCACCAACGCGAGCCGGACGCTGCTCATGGACCTCCGCACGCTCGACTGGTCCGACGAACTCCTCGAGATCTGGCGGGTGCCGCGCTCGATGCTCCCGGCGATCCACTCGTCCTCGGAGGTGGTCGGCGCCGTGCGCACCCCGGCCGCGCTCCGCGGAGTGCCGCTGGCCGGCATCCTCGGTGATCAGCAGGCGGCGACGTTCGGGCAGACGGCCTTCGACACGAGCGAGTCGAAGAACACCTACGGCACCGGCAACTTCCTCCTCGTGAACACCGGGACCGAGCTCGTGCGGTCGCGGGCCGGGCTCATCACGACGGTGGCGTACCGTTGCGACGGCGAACCCGCGCGCTATGCGCTGGAGGGATCGATCGCCGTCACCGGGTCTCTCGTGCAGTGGCTGCGCGACAACCTCGGCCTCATCCGCAGCTCGGAAGAGGTCGAGACCCTGGCCACGACCGTGGACGACAACGGCGGCGCCTACTTCGTCCCGGCCTTCTCGGGGCTGTTCGCGCCGTACTGGCGTCCCGACGCCCGCGGCGCCCTGCTGGGGCTCACCCGGTTCGTCACGAAGGGCCACGTCGCGCGTGCGGCGCTGGAGGCGACGGCGTTCCAGACGCGAGATGTCATCGAGGCGGTCGTCGCCGACGCGGGCCGGAAACTGGAGGAGCTGCGGGTCGACGGCGGGATGACCCGCAACGCGACGCTCATGCAGTTCCAGGCCGACATCCTCGGGATCCCGGTGGTGCGTCCCCGTGTCGTGGAGACGACGGCGCTCGGTGCCGCCTACGCTGCGGGTCTTGCCGTCGGCGTGTGGGCGGACCGCGACGAACTGCGCACGCACTGGAAGGAAGACGCGCGGTTCGAGCCGCGCATGGATCCCGACGAGCGCGCGCGTCGCTATCGGCAGTGGAAGAAGGCCGTCTCGAAGTCGATCGACTGGGTCGACGACGACGCCCGCATCCTCATGGGCACCACCGGCTGACCCGCTCCGCCGGCGGGATTCGGGCCCCGTGGCGCCGGCGCCGATCCGGATCGCGGCGCTGTAGCGGAGGGCCCTTCGGCCCTACTGACCACGTGGACTCGAACGTACCGTGTGCTCATCGCCACCGATCGCCACACTCACGGAGGGTCACATGTGCACGGGAGCCAACTACACCACTCGCGACCACTACTTCGGTCGGAACCTCGACCTGGAGTTCTCGTACAACGAGACGGTCACCATCACACCACGGAACTTTCCGCTGGAGTTCCGCCGGGCGCAGACCCTCTCATCGCACCACGCGATCATCGGCATGGCCACCATCGCCGACGGGTACCCGCTCTACTACGACGCCACCAATGAGCGAGGGCTCAGCATGGCCGGACTCAACTTCCCCGAGAACGCCGACTACAAGCCGGAGGTCGAGGGAATGGTGAACATCACTCCGTTCGAGTTCATCCCGTGGATCCTCGGGCAGTTCGAGACGGTGGCAGAGGTGCGAGCGGCGCTCGCGAACATGAATCTCGTCGACATCTCCTTCAGTGCCGCCTTCCCGTTGTCGCCCCTGCACTGGATCATCTCGGATCGCGAGTCCTCGATCACCGTCGAGAGCGTCCGGTCGGGATTGATGGTGCGAGACAATCCTGTCGGAGTGCTGACGAACAACCCGACCTTCGACATTCAGCTCTTCGGACTGAACAACTACATGCAGTTGTCCACACAGCCGCCGCAGAAGTCCTTCTCCGACGACCTCGACTTCGACGTGTACAGCAGGGGGATGGGCGCGATCGGGCTTCCGGGAGACCTCTCGTCGGCGTCGCGTTTCGTCAAGGCGGCGTTCACGAAACTCAACTCCGCCTCAGGAGACAGCGAGTCGGAGTCGATCAGCCAGTTCTTCCACATCTTGGGATCGGTGGCCCAGCAGCGCGGATGCGTCGAGGTCTCACCGGGCAAGTTCGAGATCACCATCTACTCGTCCTGCTGCAACACCGACCGAGGCGTCTACTACTACACGACGTACGAGAACAGCCAGATCACTGGAGTGGACATGCACCGAGAGGATCTCGATGCCGACCGGCTCGTTGCGTATCCCCTCATCACAGGGCAGCAGATCCGCATGCAGAACTGACCGGCGCGGGGCTGGCAGTGCCGCCGTGCCTCGCGGCGAAGGAGCGCCGCTCTCGGCCTATGTCCACGTCGTCGGGCGTGCGACTGCGCGCGGAGCGCGCCAGTGCCACCGGAGCGAAGCGAGCCGGAAGCCGAAGACCAGGAGGCCGATGGCGAGCTGGACGAACGGTCCCTCCACGCCGATCATCCACGCGCCGGCTACGAGCGCCGCACCGCCGAGAGCGGGAATCGCATAGATGTCACCGGGATCGAACAGCTGGGGGTCTCTGTTGGCGACGACGTCCCGAAGGAGTCCGCCCCCGACGCCCGTGATGACCCCCAGGAGTGCGGCAGCCACGACGTTCATGCCGGACTCGAGCGCCTTGGCGGTGCCCGTCGTGCAGAACAGTCCCAACCCGGCCGCATCGAAGACGAGCAGGACACGCGGCAGCCGGTCCACCGCGGCGGAGAAGAAGAAGACGACGAGGGCCGCTGCGACCGGCACCAGGAGAGATGTCGGCTGCGTGAAGGCCGCCGGCGATTCGCCGAGCACCAGATCTCGGATGACGCCTCCCCCCAAGGCGGTCAGAGATCCGAGCAGGACGGAGCCCACGATGTCGAAGCCACGGTGCGCTGCCAGCAGTGAGCCCGAGACGGCGAAGAAGAACATGCCGAGCAGTTCCAGCGCCGTCTGCATGTGATGTCCGGCTCGTGCTGCGCACCGTCGCCTGACGGGATTCCCGGTCAGCCGACGTCAGGAGACGGAGGCCTTGAGGATCTTGTGCTCACCCTTGTTGATCGCCGAGATCACTGCCTCGTAATCGCCCTTGTCGATCGCCTTGTTGATGCGTCGGGTGGCCCGCGTCAGCGCCTTCTCCACGCGTTCGAGCTTCACGTCCTCGACGATCGCCACCAGGGCAGACGACCCGCTCGGGAGCCATTCCTCGGCGTCCAGACCGATCGACTTCTCCTCGTGGCGCTTCACGATCTCACCCGTTCCCGCACCGAGGGCAGCGCCGACGACGGTCGTGACGAGCAGGAGCGGGGGCGCGAACAGGCCGATCACCAGACCGGCCACCGCACCCACGGCGGTCCCGGAGGCCACTACTCGCCCTCCGTGCTCCTTGACGTGCACGGAGCCATCGAGATCGCGAGACAGCACCGCCGCAGCGACCAGCTTGACGTCGTCCAGCGCGGTGATCTCGGTGTAGTCCTCCCGAGCCGAACCCTCGTCGTCGTAGGCCGCGACGAGCAGTTCGAGGTCTTTGTGGGCCATGATGCCCTCCTTTGCGTAGGTGTTTCCCATACTGTGCGGCATCACCTGTTCGGCTCATAGGGGCAGAGGTCCCGCCGGAACGGCGCCCTTTCGCCCTCCGACGCCGGAGCGGCAGCAGATGAGTCGCGTCCGCCGACGCGGTGCCGCCGGAAGAACGGCCTACTTCAGCAGTCGCGAGAGACGCCGGTCCGCGAGGATCTTCCCGCCGGTCTGGCACGTCGGGCAGTACTCCAGGCTGTTGTCGGCGAAGAAGACGCTGCGCACCTCGTCGCCGCACACCGGGCACGCCTGTCCGCGTCGGCCGTGCACGGCCATCCCCCTGCGCTTGGCATCCTTGAGCTCTGCGGGGGGCTTGCCGCTGGCTTCGGCGACCGCGTCGGTGAGGGTGTCGCGAACGGCCGCGTAGAGGCGATCGACCTCGGCGTCGTCGAGCCCCGCCGCTAGGGCGTAGGGCGACATGTGCGCCGCGTGGAGGATCTCGTCGGAGTAGGCGTTGCCGATGCCCGCGACGATCGACTGGTCGCGCAGCACCCCCTTGATCTGCGTGCGGCGGCCGGCGAGGAGGCCTGCGAGCGTGTCGCGCGAGAAGTCCTCGGCGAGGGGATCGGGGCCCAGGCGTGCGATCCCGGGCACATCGTCGGGGCGCCGGGCTGCGTAGACCGCGAGGGACTTCTTGGTGCCGGCCTCGGTGAGGTCGAATCCGGAGTCGTCGTCGAAGCCCACACGGAGGGCGATGGGGGTCTTCCCCGGCCGGATCACGGTGGGGGGCAAGAGGTCGTACCACCGCAGCCAGCCCGCTTTGGCGAGATGGAAGATCAGGTGAGGCACCGCGGCGCCGTCCTCGGTGCCGATGTCGACGAACTTGCCGTGCCGCGTGACACCGGCCACGCGCGCGCCGACCAGAGCAGGCAGGGGCGGGTCGTAGGTCTTCAGCGCCGCGATGTTGGCGACGGTCGCCTTCGTCACCGTCCGTCCGCGCAGTCGCCCGTCGAGGAAATCGACCAGTCCCTGCACCTCGGGCATCTCCGGCATGCCCTCATCCTGCCACCGTGAAGGGACACGCGCGCCCCTCGTGGGCGGACCGGTCAGGCGTCGAGCACGGGCCAGGGCTGCGGGGTGCGGTCGTCGGAGGGGAGGAGCCCGGCGATCCAGCCGTCTGCCCGGACGCCGGAGCCGTTCCGCAGCGACGCGCGCTGCGTGCCCTCGAAGTGGAAGCCGAGTGCGCGGGCGGCGCGGGCGGAAGAGAGGTTGCCGACGACGGCGCGCCACTGGATCCGCGCAAGCTCCAGCCCATCGGCGGAGAAGCCCCAGTCGATCACGGCGGTCGCGGCCTCGGTCAGGAAGCCCCGGCCGCGGTGGGTGGCCGACATCCAGTAGCCGAGCTCGGCATCGCCCCCGCCCAGGCGATGCAGCCCCACGACGCCGGTGAGCACGCCGTCGGCGCGGATCGCCCACGTCGCCTCCGTCGCGGATTCCCACCACTGGCTGGCGCGCGCGACGAAGTCCACCGCATCGGCGCGCGTGTAGGGGCTCGGCACCGTCGTGTAGCGCTGGATGTCCGGATCCTGGCAGGCCTCGAAGATCGCATCGACGTCGTCCACCGTCGCCATCGAGAGCTCGAGTCGGTGGGTACGGAGCGTCACGGGCTGCATCCTCCGACCCTATCTCCGCGGCCGGCCGCCTCCCGCTCGGCACCCGCGGGCGCCGTTCACACGCGGCGGAGCAGACCCACCTTGTCGTACACGTCGGCGAGGGTCGCCTCGGCCACCTCGTCGGCCTTGGCCGCGTTCGCGGCGAGCAGCCGGTCGAGTTCGGCGGGGTCGTCGAGCAGTTCCAGCGCGCGCTGACGCACCGGGCCAAACTCTCCGACGATCACCTCCGCGAGGCCCTTCTTGAAATCGCCGTAGCCGCGCCCGGCGTACTCGTCCTCGATCGAGGGGATCTGCCGCCCGGTGAGGGCCGCGTAGATCACGAGGAGGTTGGAGACGCCGGGCTTGTTCTCCCGGTCGTAGCGCACCGAGCCCTCGGAGTCGGTGACCGCCCGCATGACCTTCTTCGCTGAGACGGCCGGGTCGTCGAGGAGCCACAGCACGCCGGCGTCCGACTCCGCGGACTTCGACATCTTCGCCGTCGGGTTCTGCAGGTCGTAGATGCGCGCCGTCTCCTTCTGGATGACCGGGGTCGGCACCGTGAACGCCTTCCCGTACCGTGCGTTGAAACGCTCGGCGAGGTCGCGCGTCAGCTCGACGTGCTGCTTCTGGTCGTCGCCGACGGGAACGATGTCGGTCTGGTACAGGAGGATGTCGGCCGCCATGAGGACGGGGTAGGTGAACAGCCCGACGTTGGTCGCGTCGGCGCCGTACCGCTGCGACTTGTCCTTGAACTGCGTCATGCGCCCCGCCTCGCCGAATCCGGTGAGGGTGGCCAGGACCCACTGCAGCTGGGCGTGCGCCGCCACGTGCGATTGGACGTAGAGCGTGGACTTGGAGGGCTCGATGCCCGCTGCGATGTACTGCGCGGCGGTGCGCCGGGTCTTCGCACGCAGTTCGGCCGGGTCGTTCGGCTGGGTGAGGGCGTGGAGATCGACGACGGAGAAGAACGCCTCGTACGCCTCCTGCAGATCACGCCACTGGAGGAGCGCGCCGATGTAGTTGCCGATCTGGAGGGAGTCGGCGGAGGGCTGCATTCCGGAGTACAGGCGAGGTCTGGTCACCCGACAATCCTAGGCGTGCGGCGCCGGCGCGTCCGACGGAGGAGCGGCCGGGCCGCGGTCAATCGAAGGTGTAGTCCGCGATCACGGGTGCGTGGTCGCTCCACCTCGTGTCCCACGAGGGCGCCCGCACGATGCGGTAGTCGGTGACCTTCTCCGCCAGGGTGGGAGAGGCGAGGTGGTAGTCGATCCGCCACCCCGTGTCGGTGTCGAAGGCCTTGCCGCGGTTGGACCACCACGAGTACGGACCATCGACCTCCCCGGCCCATCGCCGGCCCACGTCGACCCAGCCGAGGCCGGTTCCGGTGGTGCCGTCGACGCACTCGACGGTCTCGCCCCGGGCTCCGGTGAAGCGGTCGAAGTACGCGCGCTCGCGGGGGAGGAAGCCCGCCTTCTTCCGGTTGCCCCTCCAGTTGCGGTTGTCGAGCTCTCGGTGGCCGACGTTGAGGTCGCCCGTGACGACCGCGAGCTCTCCCAGCGCGGGCAGTCTCGCCTCCATCGCGTCGAGGAAGGCGTACTTGGCCACCTGCTTCTCGGTGTCGGCCTCGCCCGTGAACACGTACGCGCTGACCACCGTGACCGGCTGGCCGGCGACCTCGATGTCGGCCTCGACCCAGCGACCCTTCGAGTCGAGCGTGTCGTCGCCGAGCTCGGTGCGCCAGATCTCCAGCGGTTCGCGCGCGGCGATCGCCACACCGGCGCGCCCCTTGGCGAGGGCCTCGTCGTTGACGACGTGCCAGCCGGGAAGCGCCGCGGCGAGGTCGTTCGCCTCGGCGCGCACCTCTTGCAGGGTGAGGATGTCGACGTCGGCCGACTCGAGCCAACCGTGCATCCCCTTGCGCGCCGCCGCCCGGATCCCGTTGACGTTGACCGAGGCGACACGCAGGCGTTGGGGCATGGATGCCAGCCTACTGAGAGCCGCCGACACGGCTCCGCGGACGGGTCAGCGGGATGCGGGGGCGTCCTCCCCGCGCGCATCGAGGCGGGCCAGCTCGTCCTCTGCGCGGCGCAGCTCTCGCGTGGCGGCCCACCGCGTCCAGAGGGAGGCCTCGCTCCGCGCGACGTGCGCGTCGCGGACCCGCAGGCGTGCCGCGACCAGGAGGGCCTCTCGTTCCGCGGCGCGCCGCTGCGCTTCGGTGGGGGTCACCAACGGCACGTCGCGGTCGTGGGCCGAGACCGCCACCCATGACGAGGCGACGAGGATCACGATCCCCGCGAGTCGGAACCACAGGAGGAAGCCGATGAAGACGGAGAACGTCGCCAGCAGCGGGTTGGCCGGCGTGTAGTACAGGAGCAGCCCCGCGCCCAGCTGCAGCACGACCAGGGCACCGCCGCCGAGCATCGCTCCCGGCCAGATCCGACCCCAGGGGAGGGTCGTGCCGGTGAGGAAGCGGACGAGGAAGGCCAGCGCTCCGGTGTTGATGACGAGCGCGATCGCGAGGGATGCGAGTCGGCTGAGCACGTTTCCCCAGACGGAGAGGATGTCGCCCCCGACGGCGCGGAAGAGGAACTCCACCGCCCCGCTGGCCGCCCATCCGAGCCCCGCGCCGAGCACGAGCGACCCGCCGAACAGGGCACCGGCGACGAAGTCGCGCGCCTTCAGATAGAGGTAGTTGCGGTCGTCGAAGGGCAGACCGAAGATGTCGCGGACGGCTCGACGAGTGAACGTGATGAACCCGATCGCCGTCCAGACGGCGACCATCACCGCCACCGCACCGGTGACCGCCAGGACGCTGGTCGCGCTCCGGGCGATCTCCTCGACCGCGTCGTCGGGGATGAGGCCCCTGCCTTCGGGTCCGATGAGACCGGGGATGTAGGAGTTGATGAGCTCGATCAGACCGTCGATGGCGGGGCGACTGCCACCGAGCCACAGGCCGACGCCCGCGAAGGCGACGTAGATGATCGCGAAGATCGCGAAGATCGACTGATAGCTGATGGCGGCCGCCAGCAGGAAGCCGTTGTGCTGGAGGAAGTGCCGCCAGACCCGGATCGGGAACCAGGCGAGCGTCTGACGGGTGATGCGCGTGGCGCGCTCGATCGGCTCGTCCAGGCGTTCGCGCAGGCCGGACTCCTCCCAGCGCGCGCGCCAGAGGTCGCTGCGGTCCTCGCTCACCCGACCAGGCTATCCAGCGACGGGGCGTGTCGCGGCTCAGCGGCCGCGCAGCACCGCCTGCTTGACCTCGGCGATGGCCTTGGTCACTTCGATCCCTCGCGGGCACGCCTCGGTGCAGTTGAAGGTCGTGCGGCAGCGCCACACGCCTTCCTTGTCGTTGAGGATGTCCAGCCGCACATCGCCGGCGTCGTCACGCGAGTCGAAGATGAACCGGTGCGCGTTGACGATGGCGGCCGGGCCGAAGTACTGTCCGTCGGTCCAGAACACGGGGCAGGACGACGTGCACGCCGCGCACAGGATGCACTTGGTCGTGTCGTCGAAGATCTCGCGGTCGGCGATGGACTGGATGCGCTCCTTGCCCGGCTCCGGCTTCGAGTTCGCGATGAGGAACGGCTGCACCTCGCGGTACGACGCGAAGAACGGCTCCATGTCGACGACGAGATCCTTCTCCAACGGCAGGCCCTTGATGGCCTCCACGTAGATCGGCTGCGAGATGTCGAGGTCCTTGATGAGCGTCTTGCACGCGAGACGGTTGCGGCCGTTGATGCGCATGGCGTCGGAGCCGCAGATGCCGTGGGCGCACGACCGGCGGAAGGTCAGCGAGCCGTCGACCTCCCACTTGATCTTGTGGAGGGCGTCCAGCACGCGGTCGGTCGAGTACAGCTCGACGTCGTAGTCCACCCAGCGCGGCTCGCTGTCGACCTCCGGGTCGAAGCGGCGGATGATGAAGGTGACGAGGAACGACTGGATGCCGGTGTCGTTGGTGGCCTCGGTGGCGGGGTCGGCGACGAGGGTCATCTCAGTACTTCCTCTCCAGCGGCGGGTAGCGCAGTTCGCCGGCCTCGTTCTTGGTGAACACGACGGGCTTCCAGTCCAGGCGGATGTGATCCTCGGGGTGTGACGAGTGCGGGTCCCCCGAGAGGTAGGCCATGGTGTGCTTCATGTAGTTCTCGTCGTCGCGGTGCGGGAAGTCGTCGCGCATGTGGCCGCCGCGACTCTCCTTGCGGTTGCGCGCGGTGACGACGACGACCTCGGCGATGTCGAGGAGGAAGCCCAGCTCCACCGCTTCCAGCAGATCGGTGTTGAAGCGGGTTCCCTTGTCGTCGACATGGACGTTCTTGTAGCGCTCGCGGAGATCGGCGATGACGTCCATGACCTCCGACAGCGACTGGTCGGTGCGGAACACCTGGGCCTTGCGGTCCATCTCGTCCTGCAGGGTCTTGCGGAGGACGGCGATGCGCTCGGAGCCGGGGTTGTTCCGCAGTCCCTCGAGCATCTCGCGCACCTCGCGCGCCGGATCCTCCGGAAGCGGCACGAAGTCGGCGGTCGCGGCGTAGGTCACCGCGTTGCGGCCGGCGCGCTTTCCGAACACGTTGATGTCCAGGAGCGAGTTGGTGCCCAGACGGTTGGAGCCGTGCACGGACACGCACGCGCACTCGCCCGCCGCGTAGAGGCCGGGGACGACGGTGTCGTTGTCGGCGAGGACCTCGGCGTCGACGTTGGTGGGGATGCCGCCCATCGCATAGTGGGCGGTCGGCATCACCGGGACCGGCTCGACGACGGGGTCGACCCCCAGGTACGTGCGGGCGAACTCGGTGATGTCGGGGAGCTTGGTCTCCAGCACCTCGGCGCCCAGGTGGGTGCAGTCCAGCAGCACGTAATCGCGATGGGGGCCGGCTCCGCGGCCCTCCGCCACTTCCTGCACCATGCAGCGGCTGACGATGTCGCGCGGAGCGAGGTCCTTGATCGTGGGGGCATAGCGCTCCATGAACCGCTCGCCCGAGGCGTTGCGGAGGATCGCGCCCTCGCCGCGCGCGCCCTCGGTGAGGAGGATGCCGAGACCTGCGAGGCCGGTCGGGTGGAACTGGAAGAACTCCATGTCCTCCAGCGGGAGCTTCTTCCGCCACACCACGCCCACGCCGTCGCCGGTGAGGGTGTGGGCGTTGGAGGTCGTCTTGAAGATCTTGCCGAAGCCGCCGGTGGCGAAAACGACCGCCTTGGACTGGAAGACGTGCAGGTCGCCCGTCGCCAGTTCGTACGCGACGACGCCCGCGACCTGGGTTTCGGTGCCCTCACCGACGGTGATGAGGTCGAGCACGTAGAACTCGTTGAAGAAGTTGATCCCGAGCTTGACGCAGTTCTGGAACAGCGTCTGCAGGATCATGTGACCGGTGCGGTCGGCCGCATAGCAGGCGCGCCGTACCGGAGTCTTGCCGTGGTCGGCCGTGTGCCCGCCGAAGCGGCGCTGGTCGATCTTGCCCTCGGGGGTGCGGTTGAAGGGCAGGCCCATGTTCTCGAGGTCGATGACCGCGTCGATGGCTTCCTTGGCCAGGATCTCCGCGGCGTCCTGGTCGACGAGGTAGTCGCCGCCCTTGACGGTGTCGAAGGTGTGCCACTCCCACGAGTCCTCTTCGACGTTGGCGAGGGCTGCCGCCATGCCGCCCTGCGCCGCGCCGGTGTGCGACCGGGTGGGGTAGAGCTTGGAGATCACCGCGGTCTTCGCGCCGGGACCGGCCTCGATGGCCGCGCGCATCCCGGCGCCACCGGCGCCCACGATGACGACGTCGAACTGGTGGTAGTAGACGCCGTCTTTGACGACCGCGTCGGGGTAGCTGAGAGTCACAGTCAGGATGCCTTGCAGATCTCGGTCAGGACGCTGCCGTCGCTGAGGTTGGGGATGCACGGGTCGAAGGTGAAGACGACGAGGGTGCCGAGGACGATGAGCAGGCCCGCGGTGATCCACAGGGCCCACACCAGCACGCGCCGCGTCTTCTCGCCCGTGACGTAGTCGTTGACGATCGTGCGCATGCCGTTCGCGCCGTGGATGAGCGCGAGCCAGAGCATCAGCACGTCCCACCACTGCCAGAAGGGGGTCGCGAACTTGCCCGATACGAACGCGAAGTCGATCCCGTGGATGCCCTCGCCCAGCATGAGGTTGACGAAGAGGTGGCCGAAGATGAGGACGACCAACAGCACGCCCGAGACGCGCATGTAGATCCAACCCCACTTCTCGAGGTTGGCGCCCTTCTTGCGGGGCGCAGTGCTGCGCGGGGCAGCCAGGGTCTCGGCGGTCATCAGTGCCCCCCTCCCATGGTCGAGAAGACGATGGGGAGGTGACGGGCGGCGAATCCGCCCACGGTCACCACCCAGAGCACGAGCACCGTCCACCACAGCTGACGCTGGTGGCGCGTCGCCCACGGCCACAGGTCCACCGCGATGATGCGGAGGCCGTTGAAGGCGTGGTACACGATCGCTGCCACGAGCACGGTCTCGCCCAGTCCCATCACCGGGTTCTTGTACGAGCTCATGACGGCGTCGTATGCATCCGGGGCGACCCGGATCAGAGCCGTGTCGAGCACGTGGACGAGCAGGAAGAAGAAGATGGCGACGCCGGTGATGCGGTGCAGCACCCACGACCACATGCCCTCGTTTCCGCGGTACAGCGTGCCGCGCGGCGTGCGGGATGTGGTCTGGGTTACCGACGGTGTGACGCGTGCTGGTGCGGACACGGTCGTCCTCCCTTTGGTGTGAACGGCACCTCGAAGCGGCGGGGGACAGCATCATCCCTGGGGCTTCCGACCCCGACGTCGCACACGGGCGCCCCTTCATCCTAGGACGGTCCTCGGGCAGGGGGCGAGTGAGGCGGGCCTTACTTCTCTCGACGTCGAGATATCCGTGCGCGGGGGCGCCGCTTCACTGCCGCGACCCCCGACTTTCGGAGGGACTGCGGCTTCTTCGCGCGCCCGCGGCCGTCCTGTGGGCGCTCAGGAGCCGCCCGCTACGCTCGGTGCCATGGTCGATCCCATTCCCGACTTCTATGCCGTCATTCCCGCGGGAGGGGTGGGAAGCCGCCTGTGGCCGCTGTCCCGGGCCGACGCTCCCAAGTTCCTCCACGATCTCACCGGTTCCGGGCACTCCCTGCTCCGAGACACGTGGGACCGATTGGAGCCGCTGACCGGCGAGGGGCGTATCGCCGTCGTGACGGGGCGCGCACACCGCGCCGCCGTGGAGGAGCAGCTTCCGGGGATCGCCGACCACAACGTGTTCCTCGAGTCGGAGCCGCGCGACTCCGCTGCCGCGATCGGGCTGGCCGCGGCGATCCTGCACCGCCGCAATCCCGACGTGATCATCGGATCGTTCGCCGCCGATCACGTCATCCGCGTCCTCCCGGTGTTCCACTGGGCCGTGCAGCAAGCCGTCGCCGTCGCGCGCGAGGGCTATGTGTGCACGATCGGAATCACCCCCAGCGAGCCCTCGGTCGGTTTCGGCTACATCAAGAAGGCCGACATGCTCGAGGTGTCGGGGGCTCCCGAGGCAGCGCTCGTGGAACGCTTCGTGGAGAAGCCCGACCTCGAGACCGCGCGACAGTACGTCGCCTCGCGGGACTATCTGTGGAACGCGGGCATGTTCATCTCCCGCGCCGACGTGCTGCTCGCCGAGATCGAGGCGAACCAGCCGGAGCTTCATGCCGGACTGATCGAACTCGCCGAGGCGTGGGACGACCGTGATCGGCGGGGGCCTGTCGTCGACCGCGTGTGGCCCAAGCTCCGCAAGATCGCCATCGACTACGTCGTGGCAGAGCCGGCCGCCGAGCGGGGACGGCTGGCGGTGATTCCCGGACACTTCGACTGGGACGATGTGGGGGACTTCGCGAGTCTTGCCAAGCTCAACTCCGGCGGACGCAAGAACGACCTCGCGATCCTCGGCGAGAACGCGCGGATCCTCTCCGACGCCGCCAGCGGCATCGTCGTCAGCCACACCACCCGGGTGATCAGCCTCATCGGGGTGAAGGACATCGTCGTCGTCGACACCCCCGACGCGCTGCTGGTGACCACCAGTGAGCACGCCCAGCGGGTCAAGGGCGTCGTCGACGCCCTGAAGCTCACCGGTCGCGGCGACGTCCTGTAGTCCGGACGACGTCAGGGCGCACGGTCAGCGCCGCTCGCTGCCCTCCGATGTCCGCGCGGTGGTCGCCTCGACGATCGCGTCCTCCTCGGCCGCATCACGATCGACGGGCTCCGGTGCGTTCGCCGCGGCGCCCCCCGCGGCGCCGCGAGGGTGGAGCAGGACCGCCGGAACGAGGATGCCGACGAACAGAGCGCCGACGGTTCCTGTCCAGGCGACGTTCGCCGGACCCGCCAAGAGTGCGAGCGAGTTGACGTCGGACCCCTCGGCGATGCGGAAGAGGACGAAGAGGTACCCGGCCACCATCGCGAAGACCGCGTAGGCGATCGTGGCGCGCACCGCGGTGACCATGAGGTTCGGCCGGGCGTCACGGGGGAACGGGAAGCCCCGTTCGAGGCACCACCACAACGCCGCCGCGAAGAAGGGGAGCGCGCCCACCCACTCCGGTCCGATCCAGAAGGCGAGGACCGACCGCATCGCGCTCTGCCCCTCGGGAAAGACGACGCGAAGGAGGAACAGGGCGGGGAGGCCCTGGAGGGCCCAGACCGCCACCGCGCTCGCTGCGATGAGTGCGACCCTCTCGCGTCCACGTCTGTTCGACATCTTCCTCCTCGTCCCGACCCTAGCGAGTCGGCTCGCTCCCGTTCGGTCGAAGGGTTACGCACGGCGGTTCCCGCCGTCGGAAACCGAGCGATCCTGAGCAGGATGCGTGCTGCGTGACGGGTTCATTGCGTCTTTGTAACCATTCGGGTTGAACGGCCTGCTCAGCGTGCAAATCAGCAGACACAATCGGTAACTTGATCCCGCATGCCCGCGAAGTCCGCGGGTCTTCGTCCGTGGAGGCACACTTGACCATTTCGACCACCAAGAAGTTTGCGGGTATCGCGGGAGCAGCTCTGCTCGTCGCGGCCCTCGCCGGCTGTGGGAGCGCCCCGCAGGCGAGCCCGTCGTCGCCCGGTGCCAGCGCACCGACCGTCGTCGATGGCTTCAAGCCCTGCCTCATCTCGGACGCGGGCGGCTGGAACGACAAGTCGTTCAACGAGTCGGCCAAGAACGGCATGGACAAGGCCGCAGCGGAGCTGGGCGTGAAGCCGCTGGAGTTCGAGTCGACCAACGACAACGACTACAGCCCGAACATGACCACCGCGATCTCCGAGGGCTGCACGCTGATCATCTCGGTCGGCTTCAAGCTCGCCGCCGCCACGGTCGAGGCCGCCAAGGCCAACCCCGACCTCAACTTCGCGATCATCGACGACTACGCCGACACGGACTTCGACGGCAAGACCGACGCTCCGAACATCAAGCCGCTCGTCTTCAACACGGCTGAGGCCGCCTACCTCGGTGGCTACGCCGCTGCGGCGTGGTCGGCTCAGGCCGGCGTGAACAAGGTCGGCACCTTCGGCGGCATGCAGATCCCGTCGGTCGCCGTGTTCATGGACGGCTACAAGCTGGGTGTCGACAAGTACAACGAGGACAAGGGCGCCAACGTCCAGGTCTTCGGCTGGGACGTCGAGTCGCAGAAGGGCGCCTTCACCGGCGGCTTCGACGCGAACGACACCGCGAAGCAGACCGCCAACTCGGTGCTCGACCAGGGCGTGGACGTCATCCTCCCCGTGGGTGGCCCCATCTACAAGAGCGCGGCGGCGGCCATCGCCGACAGCGGCAAGGACACCCTGATGCTCGGTGTCGACAGCGACCTCGCCGTCGCCGACGACAGCGTCGCCGACATCACGCTGGTCTCGATCATGAAGGCCATCGACGTCGCGGTCTACGACGCCACCGTCGCCGCTGCCGCGGGCAGCTTCGACCCGGCCCCCTACGTCGGCACCCTCGAGAACGAGGGCGTCAAGCTCTCGAGCTTCCACGACTTCGAGTCGAAGCTCCCGGCGGGCCTGACCGACGAGATCGCTGCCCTGCAGAAGGCGATCGTCTCGGGCGAGATCAAGGTGGAGTCGAAGAACTCCCCGTGATCTGACCACTCACCACTCGGGGCGAGCCTGCGCAAGCGGCTCGCCCCGAGTGTCGTCCGCAGTGACAACGATGGCGCCCTCCCGCCGGAGCGGGGGCGCCGGATAGGGTTTTGATATGAAGCTCGAGCTACGCGGGATCACCAAGAGATTCGGCAGCCTCGTCGCCAACGACCACATCGATCTCGTGGTCCAGCCGGGGGAGATCCACGCTCTTCTCGGTGAAAACGGCGCAGGAAAGTCCACCCTCATGAACGTGCTCTACGGCCTGTATCAGGCCGACGAGGGCGAGATCCTCCTCGACGACGAGGTCCAGCACTTCCGCGGGCCCGGCGACGCGATGGCGGCGGGTATCGGCATGGTGCACCAGCACTTCATGCTGATCCCCGTGTTCACCGTCGCAGAGAACGTGATGCTCGGACACGAGGAGACCAAGGGTCTCGGGCGGCTCGACATCCAGAAGGCCCGGCAGCACGTCCGCGAGGTCGCGGAACGCTTCGGGTTCCAGATCGACCCCGACGCGCTCGTCGGCGACCTCCCCGTCGGCGTGCAGCAGCGGGTGGAGATCATCAAGGCGCTCTCGCGCGACGCGAAGGTGCTCGTGTTCGACGAGCCCACCGCCGTGCTGACCCCGCAAGAGACCGACGAGCTGATGGCGATCATGCGCCAGCTGCGCGACGAGGGAACCTCCATCGTCTTCATCACCCACAAGCTGCGGGAGGTCCGCGAGGTCGCGGATCGCATCACCGTCATCCGCCTCGGCAAGGTGGTGGGGGAGGCTTCGCCCACCGCCACCAACACCGAACTGGCCTCGCTCATGGTCGGACGCGCCGTCGAGCTGACCGTGCAGAAGGGCGCACCGCAGCTGCGCGAGGGCGGGCTCTCGGTCCGCGATCTGCGTGTGCTCACCGCCGAGGGCGGGATCGTCGTCGACGGCGTCAGCTTCGATGTGCGCCCCGGCGAGGTACTCGCCATCGCGGGGGTGCAGGGCAACGGCCAAACCGAGCTCGTCGAGGCCATCGTCGGCCTCGCCCCCCGCGTGGAGGGCTCCATTCGCCTGGGCACCACGGAGCTCGTCGGCAAGAGCGTGCGGGGGATCCTGGAGTCGGGCGTGGGCTTCGTCCCCGAGGACCGCACCGAGGACGGACTCGTGGGCGGGTTCTCGGTCGCGGAGAACCTGATCCTCGATCGATCGAGCGACCCCGAGTTCAGTCGCGCCGGGACCATCCGACGCGCGGCGCTCGACGCGTTCGCCCGTGCTCGCATCGCCGAGTACGACATCCGCACCCAGGGACCGCAGACCCCCGCAGGAAAGCTCTCCGGCGGTAACCAGCAGAAGGTCGTGATCGCGCGCGAGATGAGTCGTGACCTCCACCTCCTCGTCGCCGCACAGCCCACCCGCGGGGTGGACGTCGGCTCCATCGAGTTCATCCACAAGCGGATCATCGAGACCCGCGACGCCGGGATCCCCGTCGTGGTGATCTCCACCGAGCTGGACGAAGTGACCGCTCTCGCCGACCGGATCGCCGTGATGTACCGCGGCACGATCGTCGGCATCGTCCCGGGCGACACCCCCCGGGACACCCTCGGCCTGATGATGGCCGGTGCGACGGATGCGGAGGTTGCGGCATGAGCGGCACGACGCCGGGCGCGGCCGATGCCGCTCGCCCCACCGAACAGCTTCCTCCGGCCAGCGGTCCGCTGACCGGCGAGGAGGTGCCGCCGCCTCCCCGTTCCAGCGTGTTCCTCAAGGAGCTGCTGCGGGGAAGCGCCATGACGACGATCCTCGCGATCGTCCTGGCGATGGTGGTCGGCGGCGTGCTGATCGCGATCACGAACACCGACGTGCAGGCAGCAGCCGGCTACTTCTTCGCGCAGCCGGGCGACACCTTCGCCGCGATCTGGAACGCCGTGTACAACGGTTACGAGGCGCTCTTCCGCGGCGCCGTGTTCAACTTCCGGGGGGCGAGCTTCGAGGCCCAGATCCGTCCGCTGACGAACTCTCTCGGCTTTGCCGCTCCCTTGATCGCCGCCGGTCTCGGCGTCGCCCTCGCCTTCCGTGTGGGCCTGTTCAACATCGGTGCGCGCGGCCAGATGCTGGTCGGCGCGATGTTCGCGGGTCTGTTCGCGTTCAACCTCGACCTGCCGATCTGGATCCACCTGCCCGTCACGCTGCTGGCCGGCATCGTCGGTGGTGCGCTCTGGGGCGGCCTGGTCGGAATCCTCAAGGCAAAGACGGGCGCGCACGAGGTGATCCTCACGATCATGCTCAACTACGTCGCCTTCTACCTGCTCATGTGGATGCTCCGCACCCCGGGGCTGCTGCAGATGGAAGGACAGAATCAGCCGCAGTCGCAGCCCACGCCGGTCACCGCGCAGTTCCCCGACCTTCTGGGTCCGCTCTTCCCCCAGCTGGACTGGGGCTTCGTGATCGTCGTGGCCGCCACTCTCCTGGTGTGGTGGGTCATCGAGCGGTCGAGCCTCGGCCTTCGGATGCGTGCGGTGGGGGAGAACCCCCACGCGGCACGCGCCGCGGGCATCAACGTCGAGCGGCTCTACGTCTACGCCATGCTCTTTGCAGGAGGGCTGGCGGGCCTCGCGGCGATGAACCAGATCCAGGGGAACGTGACGACCGGGTTCGGTGCGACGATCGACGCCGGCATCGGTTTCGACGCCATCACCGTCGCCCTCCTCGGCCGCAGCCGCGCCTGGGGCACCTTCGCGGCCGGCATCCTCTTCGGCGCGCTCAAGGCGGGATCGTTCTCGATGCAGGCACAAGGCATCCCGGTGGACATCGTGCTGGTCGTCCAGTCGCTCATCGTGCTGTTCATCGCGGCGCCGCCGCTCTTGCGCGCCGTGTTCTTCCTCCCCAAGACGGACCTCGAGAAGGCGGCCAAGGCGCGAGCCAAGGCAGCCAAGAAGGCGGTGACGGCATGAGCGCCCCCGCTCTCGAAGCAGATGGCACCATCCAGCTCGACGTCGTGAAAGAGCGGCGCCTGAAGGTGCCCGCGGTGTTCGCGATCGTCACCGTCCTGCTGACGATCCTGTTCGCGGTCGCCCCCCGCGGCGGCGTCTCCATCTTCCGGTTGGGCGACCCGTCGTCGGCCATCGCCATCCCCGACGTCGAGCTGCCGACCGGCCTGACGACGTGGCTGCTGGTGGCGGTGCTGGCCGCCCTCACCGTGTGGGCCGCGTGGATCGCGTGGTCGTTCCGCCCGGTGCCGCTGTGGATCGCCGCGGTCTTCGGCGTCGTGGGCGTCTTCGCCTTCCTCGTCTGGGCGGCGGCGGGCGGGCTCGTCCCGCTCCCGAGCCTGCTGTTCGGCGCCGTGTCGCTGTCGGTCCCCCTCGTCTTCGGTGCGCTGGGCGGCGTCATCGGTGAGCGCGTCGGCGTCGTCAACGTCGCGATCGAGGGGCAGCTTCTCCTCGGTGCGTTCTCGGCCGCGTTGCTGTCGAGCATCACCGGGAACCCCTTCGTCGGGCTCCTGGGCGCCATGGTCGGCGGGGTGCTCGTCGCGTTCGTGCTGGCGGCCTTCGCCATCAAGTATCTGGTCGACCAGGTGATCGTCGGTGTCGTCCTCAACGTCCTCGTCACGGGCCTCACCGGCTTCCTCTACGGAGCGCTGCTCGTTCCGAACGAGGCCCAGCTCAACCGCCCCGAGCGGTTCGGGCGCATCGAGATCCCGCTCCTCAGCGACATCCCCGTCATCGGGCCGGTGCTGTTCAACCAGACCTTCATCGTCTACCTCATGTTCGTGACGGTCGCCATCGTCGCCTGGGGGCTCTATCGCACCCGGTGGGGTCTTCGGCTCCGCGCCGTCGGCGAGCACCCGCAGGCAGCCGACACGGTGGGCATCAAGGTCGCCGCGACGCGGTTCTGGAACGTCTCCCTCGCCGGCGCGATCGCCGGCATCGGCGGCGCCTTCTTCACCCTCGTCTCGGTCCCGGAGTTCGGCAAGGACATGACCGCCGGCCTCGGCTTCATCGCTCTGGCCGCGGTGATCTTCGGTCGCTGGGACCCCATCCGGGCGACCCTGGCCGCACTGCTGTTCGGGTTCGCAACGAACCTCCAGAACCTGCTCACGATCTTGAAGACCCCGATCCCGAGCGAGTTCATGCTGATGCTGCCGTACATCGTGACGATCCTCGCGGTCGCCGGCTTCGCCGGGCAGATCCGCGGACCCGCCGCCGCCGGCAAGCCGTACATCAAGGGATGACATGACCGACATCGATTGGGACCATCTGCGCGCCGTCGCGACCGAGGCGATGCAGCGCGCCTACGCCCCGTACTCGCGGTACCGCGTGGGGGCTGCCGCGCTCGTCAGCGACGGACGCGTCGTGTCCGGGTGCAACGTCGAGAACGCCTCCTACGGCGTGGGGCTCTGTGCCGAATGCGCCCTCGTGGGAGACCTCCACATGTCCGGCGGCGGCCAGCTCGTCGCATTCGTGTGCGTCAACAACGACGGTGAGACGATCATGCCGTGCGGTCGATGCCGTCAGCTCCTGAACGAGTTCGCCCTGCCGGGCATGCTCTTGGAGACGGTGTCCGGCATCCGCACGATCGACGAAGTCCTGCCCGACGCATTCGGGCCCCGAGACCTGGAGGCCGCGCGATGAGCAGCCCGACCACACCCGACGTGGAGCCCTTCGACGCGGTCGACGTGATCCGCACCAAGCGCGACGGCGGTGCCGTCGCCGAGGACGCGCTGCGGTGGATGGTCGACGCCTACACGCGCGAGTACGTCGCCGACTCGCAGATGGCGGCCTTCGCGATGGCGGTGCTCCTGAACGGAATGACGAGGGACGAGATCCGCGTCATGACCGACGCGATGATCGCCTCGGGGGAGCGCATGAGCTTCGCGGGCCTGGGAAAGACCACGGTCGACAAACACTCCACGGGAGGCGTCGGCGACAAGATCACCCTCCCGCTCGCTCCGCTCGTCGCCGCGTTCGGTGTGGCCGTGCCGCAGCTGTCGGGGCGAGGGCTCGGGCACACCGGCGGCACGCTGGACAAGCTCGAGTCGATCCCGGGGTGGCGCGCCGCCCTGTCCAACGACGAGATGTTCGCCCAGCTGCGCGACGTCGGCGCGGTGATCTGCGCGGCCGGTTCCGGCCTCGCGCCCGCCGACAAGCGGCTCTACGCCCTCCGTGACGTCACTGGAACCGTCGAGGCGATCCCTCTCATCGCGTCGAGCATCATGTCCAAGAAGATCGCCGAGGGCACCGACTCCCTCGTCCTCGACGTCAAGTTCGGATCGGGAGCGTTCATGCGCGACGTCGATCGCGCGCGCGAGCTCGCGCGGACGATGGTGGCGCTGGGCACCGACTCCGGGGTGGCGACGACGGCGCTGCTCACCGACATGAACACGCCGCTGGGCCTGGCGATCGGCAACGCCAATGAGGTCCGGGAGTCGGTGGAGGTCCTCTCCGGCGGCGGACCCGCCGACGTCGTGGAGCTGACGGTCGCGCTCGCGCGCGAGATGCTCGCCCTTGCCGGCCAGCCCGATGCCGACGTCGAGGCAGCCCTCACCGACGGACGCGCGATGGACGCGTGGCGTCGGATGATCCAGGCCCAAGACGGCGACCCCGACGCTCCGCTTCCCGCGCCGCGGGAGACCCACACGGTCGTGGCCGACCGGGAGGGCGTCGTCACGGCGCTCGAGGCGCTTCCGTTCGGAATCGCGGCGTGGCGCCTGGGCGCCGGACGCGCTCGCGCACAAGACCCCGTCATCCACGCCGCCGGCATCGATCTCCACGTCAAGCCGGGCGACCGGGTCGCTCCCGGTCAGCCCGTCTTCACCCTCCTCGCCGACGACGAGCACCGCTTCGCCCGCGCCCTGGATGCCCTCGACGGCGCGTGGACGATCGGCGACGAGGCCCCGCCCCGTTCGCCGCTCGTCCTGGAGCGCATCACCGCCTGAACGGCGGACCCCCGTTCCATCCCTCACACCCCGGGAGAATCATGGCCATCGATCAGCACGGCGACGCGAAGCTGCAGGGCGTCTCGATCCGCTCCCTGCCGAAGGTGTCGCTGCACGACCACCTCGACGGGGCTCTGCGCCCGCAGACGATCATCGAACTCGCCGACGAGATCGGGCTCGAGGTTCCCCGGACCGACGCCGACGCCCTCGCCGACTGGTTCGAGGGGCAGAGCGATTCCGGCTCGCTCGTGGAGTACCTGAAGACGTTCGACCTCACCACCGGTGTCATGCAGACCCGCGAGGGGCTGCGCCGCGTGGCCAAGGAGTTCGTCGAGGATCTGGCTGCCGACGGCGTCATCTACGGTGAGGTCCGTTGGGCTCCGGAGCAGCACCTTGCCGCGGGACTGACGCTCGAGGAGGCCGTCGAGGCGGTGCAGGAGGGGATCGAGGAGGGCGAGGACGCGGTCGAGGCCCGCGGCGACGACATCCGCGTCGGGCAGCTCATCACCGCGATGCGCCACACCGATCGGGCGCGGGAGATCGCCGAGCTCGCCGTTGCGTTCCGCGGACGCGGCGCCGTCGGCTTCGACATCGCCGGACCCGAGGACGGCTTCCCGCCCTCCCGCCACCGCGAGGCGTTCGATTACCTCGCCGAGCAGTTCTTCCCCGTGACGGTTCACGCGGGTGAGGCGGCGGGGCTCGACTCCATCCGCTCGGCGCTGATCGACGGCCGCGCCCTGCGCCTCGGTCACGGAGTCCGTATCGCGGAGGACCTCGAGGTGGTGTCGCAGAAGGGGGAGGAGACGTTCGTCACGTTCGGCGACCTCGCCCACTGGGTGCGCGACCGTGAGATCCCGCTCGAGCTCTCGCCGTCGTCCAACCTCCAGACCGGCGCGATCGCGAGCTGGGGCACGACGATGGAGGATCACCCCTTCGACCTCCTGTACCAGCTCGGGTTCTCCGTCACGGTCAACGTCGACAACCGGACGATGAGCCGTACGTCTCTCACTCGTGAGCTGGCGCTCCTCGCCGAGACCTTCGACTACTCGCTCGACGACCTCGAGGCGTTCCAGTTGAATGCGGCCGCGGGAGCCTTCCTCTCGGTCGAAGAGCGCGAGGAGCTCATCGAACTGATCGGTGAGGGCTTCGACCGCTGACCTCTCTCCCGATGCCGTCTGCACGACTCCTCGCCGTCGGCGCTGACGTCTGCGCATCACCGGATCTCCGGCGCGATCGCCGCGGAGGTGGAGGGGTTATGCGAGCCGCCGCCGGCTGTCGCGGGCGGCGCGGCTCCGGTCGGGCTTCAGCGACTGCGTCATCGCACGCACGGTCGAGCGATAGGCGTCCTTGTTGACGTAGTACGCCATCCGCTCCAGGGCCAGGTACCGGTAGCCGCCGGTCAGGTCGGGCCAGGGGAGGTTGACCCTCCGACGGAACAGGGACGCACGCTCGGGGGCGTCGACCTGGGCGCGCAGATAGGCGGCGACGAGTTCCGCCTGCTCGAAGCGCCCCTGCCATCCCAGTCCTGACGCCTCGACCATGCCCATCACGTAGAGCCCGTTGAACGAGGGCGGGAAGATGTGGAGGAAGAGACGGGGTGCCGTTCCCGTCCAGTGCAGATCGGCACGATCGACGAACGGATAGTCGAGACGGTAACCGGTCGCCAGCAGCACCGTGTCGTACTCGCCCGAGGTGCCGTCGCGGAAGTGGAC
>JBMDWQ010000211.1:0-3316 GCA_048594675.1 Microbacterium sp.
ATCGACGGCCTCGACACCCTGAGCGGACCGGAACGCGATCAGGCTGCGGCGATCCTCCGCGACGCCGAGGCACGACTGTCGCGGCGAAACGGAACCGAGTCGACCCTGACGGTCATCGCCTCGGCGCGCCGCGATGGCCCCGCCCTCGACATCCTCGCCGAGGCGCACCGGCCCGGCGTCACGGCGCTCGCACTCTCCCGTCCCCCGCTGGATCCTCCTTCCTCCGACCATGCGACCGGCATCGACACCCAGGTGATCTCCTCATGACTCTTCCTCTCGAACGTGCCCGCACCCGCAAGCCGGTCACCTGGCTCACCATCGTCGGCGTGATCCTGCTCCCCGTCCTCATCGGCGGCATCCTCGTCGCGGCGCTCTACAACCCCGTGGAGCGCCTCGACACGATGCGGGCCGCCATCGTGAACAACGACGAGCCCGTCACGATCGACGATCAGCTCGTCCCGCTCGGGCGTCAGCTGACCGCCGGCCTCGTGGAGGGGTCGGACGATCTGCCGAGCAACCTCGACTGGACGATCTCCAACACCGACGACGCCCGTGACGGCCTCGCCGACGGCACCTACGACGCCGTCATCACGATCCCGGAGAACTTCTCCGCGGCCGCCACCTCGACCGCGCCCGGCAAGACACCGGAGAAGGCGACGATCTCGGTGGCGACCTCGCCCGACAGTCTCATCGTCGACGACGCGATCACGGCGCAGGTGACGCAGGCCGCCGCATCGCTGGTGGGGACGGAGCTGTCCAAGACCTACCTCGAGAACGTCTTCCTCGGTTTCACGACCCTCGGCGACAAGCTGGGCGACGCGGCCGACGGCGCCTCGCAGCTCGCCGACGGCGCGGGCGACGCCGCGACGGGGGCGACGTCGCTCGCCGACGGCATCGCGAAACTCGCCGACGGCACCGGCGGCATCGCCACGGGGGCACAGGGCGTCGCATCGGGGACCTCGGAGCTCGCGGGAGGTGCCGGGAAACTCGCCGCGGGTGCCGGAGGGCTTGCGAGCGGCGCTTCGCAACTCGCCGACGGAGCCGGTGGCGTGGCCGACGGCGCGTCGGGCGTCGCCACGGGCGCGGCGAGCCTCGCCGACGGTGCAGGTGACCTCGTCGACGGTGCGGGGTCGCTCGCGAGCGGCATCGACGATCTCGACTCCGGTCTCGGGGCCTGGGCCAAGGGCGCCCGCGCGGCGTCGGACGGTCTGACCGACTGGGCGGCGGGAGCGGACATGTCTTCCGCGGGGGCAACCAAGCTGTCCTCCGGCCTGGACGAGCTCCAGGACGGCGCATCCGACCTCGCCGCGGGACTCCAGGGAGCACAGACCGCGGCGGAGGGCGCGGCCAGCGGAGCAGGTGCGCTCCAGGGACAGACCTCCGACCTCGCCGCGACGCTGAAACAGCTCGCCGCCTACTGCACGGCCGACGGGGGCAGCACGGACTTCTGCGACCGACTCGGCGCTGCGGCGGACGACGCCGACACGGCCGCAGCGACCGCCGGGAGCGTGAACACCGCTGCGACCGGTGCAGCCGGGGCTCTAGACGGCCTGGTGCCCGGGAGTGCGCAGTTGCGCGACGGCGTGGCCGAGAGCGCCGACGGTGCCGGCGATCTCGCCGAGGGCCTCGGTCAGCTGTCAAAGGCCGCGAGATCCGCTTCCACCGGTGTCACCCAGCTCGCCGACGGAGCAGACGCCCTCGCCGGTGGCGCGAACCAGCTCGCGGGAGGCGTCAATCAGCTCTCCGGAGGCGTGAGCGCACTGGCCGGTGGCGCCGGCGAGCTCTCCTCGGGCGCCGGGCGCTTGTCCGACGGGGCCGCGCAGCTCTCGGGAGGCGCGTCGGACCTCGCTTCCGGTGCCCAGCAGGTGGCAGGTGGCGTGGGCGGACTGGCGCAGGGCGCCGATCGCCTCGCCTCCGGCGCGCAACAGCTCGCCACGGGAGCCGGCACCCTCGCCTCCGGCGCGAGCGACGCCGCGACCGGCGCCGACGATCTGGCCAGCGGCGTCGACAAGATCGCCGGCGGCACGAGCGATCTCGCCGACGGACTCGACACGGCGGCCACCTCGGTGCCGTCGTACACGAAGACCGAGGCGAAGGACCTCGCCACGGTGGTCGCCGACCCGGTCACGGCCGACGGCATCGGAACGTCGCTGTTCGGAGCGTCCGCCATCCCCCTCCTCGCGATGCTCGCCCTCTGGTTCGGGGGCCTCGGCTCGTTCATCGCGCTGCAGGCGATCCCCCGCCACGCCCTGAGCTCCCGCCGTTCGTCGGGGACACTGGCGCTACGAAGCTTCGCCCCCGCGGCAGGCATCGGCGCGCTCCAGGGCATCCTGGTCGCCGTCGTGGTCCAACTCGCCGCGTCGTACGACTGGGCGGACTGGGCGGCCTTCGCGGGGCTGGCAGTGGTCGCAGGCATCGCGTTCGCGGCGGTCAACCAAGCACTCGTCGCCGTCTTCGGCGGTGCCGGTCGGTGGATCGCGGGTCTCGTGGGCGTGCTCGCGGTGGCGACCGGCGTCGTGTCCACGGTTCCGGGAGCGCTGGCCGACGTGGCCTCGATCATGCCGACCGCCCCCGCGTATCACGCGCTCCTCGGGGCGCTGACCTCCGCGGGCGGAGTGACGGCGGGGTTCGTGGGCATGCTGACGTGGGCGCTTCTCGCATTCGCCGCGACGATGCTCGCCGTCGCCCGCCACCGCACCACGACGGTCCGCGCCCTCCCCGCCTGACCCCCGAGGTTCCGATTCCCCGAGTGTCCACGACACGCCGAAGAGACGGAGGCGCTGAAGTGGCGGGATGGCGGATGTCCGGGACGAGGAGGGGGGCGGGGTCCAGGACGAGTCCCCGCACGATTTCCCGGGGGCGTTCACCGTGCGCGCCGCGCGGGAGGCGGGGCTTCCTCCAGCTCGTCTACGCTCGCGCGCGCTCATGGCACCCTTCCGCGCGGGAGGGATCGGAGTCACCCCGCGAGACCCAGACACGCCTTCTCCTGATCAGAGCGGGTCTTCCCCAGCCCGCGCTCAACTGGTCGCTTCACGACGATGAGGGCCGGTTCGTCGCACGACTCGATCGATCAGTTCACCCGCGACGCCGACCGATGGGCGGCGATCGAGGACGAAGGATGGATCCTCATCCGCGTCCTGTCGCACCAGGCGAGTCGTGGACACTCGCGCGTCGGCGGCGCGCCTCAGCTCAGGCCGCTGTAGGCGTGGAGGCCCTTGAAGAACATGTTGACCACGACGAAGTTGAAGATGACGGCCGAGAAGCCGACGATCGACAGCCACGCCGAGCGTGCACCGCGCCATCCTCGCGTGGCCCG
>JBMDWQ010000212.1:0-2171 GCA_048594675.1 Microbacterium sp.
TGCGTCGCAGAAGTCGGTCTACGCCGCCAAAGTCCGTCAGTACGGCTTCGCCACCGCGCAGCTGCGATCAGCGCGCCCCGGCCACAGCGAGCACCAGACGGGTCTCGCGATCGACGTCAACTCGATCTCGCAGTCGTGGGGAGATACGGCGGCGGGGAAATGGGTCGCGCGCAACGCCCACACCTACGGCTTCATCGTCCGCTACCCGCGCGGGAAGACCGGGGTGACCGGCTACGCGTACGAGCCGTGGCACCTGCGTTACGTGGGCGTGGAGGTGGCGTCGCACCTTCACGCCAAGAAGCTGACCCTCGAGGAGTACCTCGGCGTGCCGTCGGTGTACTGATCCGGAGGGGAGTGTGCCCCGCGCCGCCCCGCGCACGACTCAGGGCTCGGGATGTTCGGCGTCGTACCGGCGGAATCGCGGGCTGAGCCGGACGGCCAGGACCACGAGGCCGACGATCACCACCCCGCCGAGCAGCGGCGGCGTCCACAGAGCCGTGACCGTCGCGAGCGTTCCCGCGTAGAGCGCCCCGACGCGCGGCCCGCCGGCGACCACGACGATGAAGATGCCCTGCAGTCGCCCCCGCATGGCGTCGGGGACCGCCGCCTGGACCATCGTGTTGCGGAAGATCGAGCTGACGTTGTCGCAGGCGCCGGCCGCGGCGAGCGCAAGCATCGACAGCGTGATGACGGCGACGTTCGGGTGCTGCTCGTCCACTGGTCCCGTCGCGAAGGCTCCTGCCGCGCCGAGGACGAGCGTCGCACCGAACACGCCGATCGCGATGCCGTAGCCGATGATCGCGCGTTGGATGCCGAGGCCTTGGCGGCGCACGCGCGCGACGGGTCCCGAGAACACGCTCGAGAGGAAGGCGCCCGCGGCGATCGAGGCGGTGAGCAGCCCCGTCGTGATCGGGCCCCCTCCGAGCAGCACTGCCCCGAGCGCCGGGAAGAGTGCGATGGGCTGGCCGAACGTCATCGCCACGATGTCGAGGAGGAACTGTAGGCGGATGTTGGAGGCGCGGGCGAGGAACCTCCACCCGTCGCGGAGGGATGCCAGGCCGGGCCGGACGATCTCTCCTTCCGGGCGGATCGCCGGAAGCGCCCACAAGCCCGCGAAGTTCGCGAGCATGAGGACGACGTCGATGGAGTAGGTCCACGCGTAACCGGTCAGGGCCACCAGGACGCCGGCGAGCGCGGGGCCTCCCATGACCATCAGTCCCATGGTGATCCCGCCGAGGGCGGAGGCAGCAGGCAGCAGCTCGCGCGGGAGCAGACGCGGGATGATCGATTGGCGCGCGGCCATGACGATCGAGTTCGCCGCCGAGTTGATCATGGTGAGGGCGTACAGCCACCACACCGACTCGACGCCGTTCCAGGCCAGGACGGCGAGTCCCGCCGTCGAGGCGAAGGTGACCGAGGCGGCCAGGAGCGCCACGCGGCGGCGATCGAACGCGTCGGCGAGCATTCCGCCGTACAGGCCGGCGAGGATCATCGGCACGAGTCCCGCCACGGCGATCATCGCCACGGCGAACGTCGACTCCGTCAGGGCGAACATGTGGAGCATGACGGCGACGACCGTCAGCTGGCCGCCCAGCCCGGCGAGCGTGGAGCCGATCCACATCCGGGTGAAGGCGGGGCTGGCGCGGAAGGGGCTGAGATCCAGGAAGGCGTCGCGACGCAGGCGCGCCATCAGTCGTCGACCTCGAGACGCTTGCGTCGCGAAGTGTGCCCGCGCACGATGGTCACCCGTCGCGGTGCGACCCCGAGATGATCGGCCACGGCGCGGACGACACCCTCGTTGGCTGCTCCGTCCACGGCGCGCTCGCGCACGTAGATGACGAGGACGTCGCCGCTGTCATCCACGAGGGGCCCTTTCCGGCTTCCCGGTTTGACATGGACGTCGAGGTGCACCCCACGAGCCTACGGGCCGGCCGGCCGAGCGGGTGCGGCAGGCGCGGAGGTGGCCCGCGGACTGCTAGACTCTTCAGGTTGCCGTTTGATCGGCCGCGGATAAAGAGAGCTCACGCATGAGGCGTCGGGCGCCGCGCAACGAAGAGAGAGGGGATCACCTATGGCACTGGATGCAGAGGTCAAGAAGGCGATCATCGAAGAGTACGCGACGCACCCCGGTGACACCGGATCCCCCGAGGTGCAGGTCGCGATGCTGACGC
>JBMDWQ010000213.1:0-7582 GCA_048594675.1 Microbacterium sp.
GGGCGTGCCCGGCACCCGTCCCGCCACGGTGACGGTCATCGGTGGCGGCGTCGCCGGCGCGAACGCCGCGGTGATCGCGGCGGGCATGGGCGCCGACGTCACCGTCTTCGACACGAACATCGCCCGGCTGCGCTTTCTCGACGATCATTTCCAGGGACGGGTCAAGACGGCCGCGTCGAATCCGCTGGATCTCGATCGGGCCGTCGTGTCCAGCGACCTCGTGATCGGATCGGTCCTGATCCCGGGGGCGAAGGCACCCAAGCTCGTGACGAACGAGATGGTCTCGCGGATGCGGCCGGGTTCGGTTCTCGTCGACATCGCCGTCGATCAGGGTGGCTGCTTCGAGGACACGCCTCCGACGACGCACGCCGAGCCCACGTTCACCGTTCACGGGAGCGTCTTCTACTGCGTGGCGAACATGCCGGGCGCCGTGCCTCACACCTCCACGTCGGCGCTGACCAACGCGACGCTCCCGTACGTGCGACGGATCGCCTCGCTGGGCTGGGAGGGCGCCCTGTCGGCCGACCCGGCGCTGGCGGCGGGCCTGAACGTCACGGCGGGATCGATCGTGAACGCCGGGGTCGCCGAAGCGCACGGAATGCCGTTCGTCGCGCGCGACTCAGTGCTGACTCCCGCGGCCGTCTCACACTGAGATCCCCGGCCACCGGCGACCGGAGGTCCGCCGGGACGGTCATCCCGGCAGCACCACTCGCGACACGACCCCGGCCGAGACTTCCCACGCGCGGCGTGCGTGAGGTATGACGACCGGTGGGAGTTCGCGGATGCCGGTGAGCGCGCGGAACTCGCCCCCGCACGCGGCGTCGATGACCATCACGGCGTCGGCCCGGGCCTGCGCCAGCGTGCGCCAGTGGGCCAGCCATGACTCGGGAGTGCCCCACACGACGCGCCCCGACCCGATGACGGCCCCGGGGGTATCGACGCAGGCGACCTCGCTTCCTCCCTTCTCCCATATCGACGCCACTTCCGCGCCGCGCGGCCCCGGAGCGCTGACGAGGGCCACCGGACGGCGGCCGGGTCGCCATGCCGACTCGGTGGCGGCGCCTGCCGGTTCGGACACGGACGGCGGCGTCCACAGCACCTGCGCGAGCGCTTCGCCGACCCGCGCGCGTCCGGGTGGGAGGGGACCGCGATCGCGTCCGTCGCCGCCCGCGGCGATGTCATCGGTGCGCGACGCCGGTGAGAGCAGGATACGCAGCGACGCGGCCTCCAGCAGACGCCCCACCGACCCCGTCGCCCGCTGACTCGAGAGGGCGACGCGCAGGCCGCGACCGCGGGCTTCTCGCACGAGTCGTTCGATCCGCTCGCGCGCCGCGGTGGCGTAGTCCGCGGGAAGGCGGGCGAGGAGAAGATCGACGTCGTCGAGCAGGACCACGGTTCCGGGGGCGGCTTCCTCAGCGAGCGCGAGAGCATCCCACCCCGCCTCCGTGTCGGCGGGGACGACGAGGCTGTGCGGCGCCTGGGCGGCCACCACTCGCAGGGTCGTCGACTTGCCGCTGCCCGCGGAGCCGACCACGGCGAGTCCGGGCATGTCGCTGCGCCACTCCAGCGGGGGCTGGCGCTGAGAGCTCGGGTCGTCGACGATGGCGAGCACGATGTCGAGCCCCGCACGGTCGACCGTGTCGAGGGGCACCCGGGCGGGAAGAGGCGGCAGCCACGGCTGAGGCGGGGTATGCCCCGCCATCGCGAGGGCGAGCGCATCGGACGGCGGGCACCGCAGGATACGGGCCGCAGACGCGACGTCGTCTCGATTGCGGCGCACGAGGCAGATACCACGGTCCTCGCCTCGGCCGGACAACGCCACCGCGTCGTCGGAGTCGAGCACCGCGCGAGAATCGGATGCATCGGTCACTCGGAGCGCCATCCGCAGCGGCGCGTTGGCGAGCACGGACTCACGGAAGACTCCCGCCGCGCGCTGCGACGCGAGGATGAGGTGGATCCCGAGCGCCCGCCCTCGCGCGGCCAGGTCGCCGAAGAGGTCGTGCAGATGCGGATGCGCGGCCACGAGCGCCGCATACTCGTCGACGACGACGACAAGACGCCCCAGTCGATCGCGGGCCTCACCGATCTCTCGGGCGCCAGCCTCCGCCAGCACGCGTTCCCGGCGTCGGACCTCAGCGCGCAGACTCTGAACGGCGCGGAGAGCGGCCGCTTCGTCGAGGTCGGTGACGACCCCCGTGACGTGAGGGAGGCCGAGGAGAGGATCGAAGGTGCGTCCCCCTTTGAAGTCGACCAGGAGAAAGCTCGCGCGCTCGGGCGGGTGAGCAGCCGCCAGGGAGGCGACCCAGGTGGTGAGCAACTCGCTCTTGCCGGAGCCCGTGGTGCCGATGACGACGGCGTGCGGCCCGTCGTCCACGAGATCGATCACCGCGGGCGCGCCGCCGCGGACGCCGATCACCGCCGGCAGAGATCCGGTCGGGACGGGAGTTTCGCGGACGAGGGCCCGCCACGTCGGCGGGTCGGCATTCTCGACGGAGCCGGCCTCTGCAGCGGCCCGGATGCGGAGACGTTCGGCGATGACCTCGGCTTGTGAGACCGACACCCCCTCGACCTCGACCTCCTGCGTCCGCGCCTCGAAGCGGAGCGTCGCGCGCGTGGGACTGTCCAGGGTGAGGACGGCGGCGCAGCGCGGGGGCGGCGGTGATCCGTCCGCGATCACGACGAGGGGAATCGACGGCGCCGCGTGCAGCGTGGTCGGCCGGGAGAGCGAGACGGATGTTCCCGCGGCGGCTGCAGCGTGCGGAAGCAGGTCGAGCCAGTCGCCGTGATCGGCGCCGTCGACGATCCCGAGGCTGCCCGGTGGCGCGTTGAGGCAGATCTGCAGCACCATGCCGCGCGCAACGGCCGCCGCGCATGCCCATGGCCCGACGACGGCGATGCCCGCCTCGAGCGGAACGAGAACCGGCACACCGTTCAGCTCCCCGGCGAGACGACGCAGGGACGAACTCGCCGACGAGTCGTCACCACCCTCGACACGCAGAGCGCTCTTGCCTCGACCGCGGCCGACGACGACCACACCGGAACGAGAGGGGACGGCACGCCACTCCTCGCCCGGTAGGCGCCGGTGCATCGACACATCGGGATGCTGCTGCCACAGCGCGCGGCGTTCTTCGTCGTGGTGCGCGCGGATCCGAGCCTCCGCGGCGTCGTGAGCCGCTCGCGACTCTCGCGCCCAGGAGCGCGCGGACCGGCGGCGTGCACGACCGCCGTCCAGTACCCCGGCAGCGGCCACGAGAGGCCCGAGGAGTGCGAACCACAACGCCATCGCCGACCCCGTGACCATCCAGAGCACCCCGGCCCCGAACACGGGCACGACGGCAGCGGCAAGGGGGAACGGCGCGCGTGGCGGGGCAGCCGGAGGCGACGGCAATCGGAGGGGCTCATCGAGCGAGGTGGTCATCCGCCCAGTACACCGCCACCCGATTCGGCGGGCTGTGCGCGGGGCGCGAGGGGTGGACGAAGAGGTTCAGTCGTCGAGCGGGGAGGAACCGGTGCGGGAGACGTTCACGACGATGATGCTGATGTTGTCACGCCCGCCGTTCTCCAGAGCGGCCTCGAGCATCGCGTCGCTTGTCTCGGTGGGATCCTCGTGCTGAAGGAGGAAATGCAGGATGCCGTAGTCGGTCAGTTCCTTGGTGAGGCCGTCGCTGCAGATGACGAAGCGATCGCCGTCGAGGACCTCGAGGCGCACGTAGTCCGGAACGACGCCATCGGAGGGCCCGACCGCGCGCGTGATGACGTTGCCGTACGGGTGATTCTCCGCTTCCTCGGGGCTCAGACGCCCGGCGGCGATCAGCTCCTGCACGACGGAGTGATCCGTGGTGACCTGCGCGAGACTCTCATCGCGATAGAGATAGACGCGGGAGTCGCCGATGTTCAGCGTCACCCAGGTCGGTTCGGGCGTGCTGGTGTCCAGGAAGACCCCGGTGACCGTCGTGCCGGTACCCTCATCGGTCGTCTCGGGGTGGGCACCGATGTCGCTCACCGCGCGGCCGAGCGCCTTCTCGATGGCCTTCGGGCTGATCGACCCCTTGTCGGCGACCGCGCGGAGTCGATCCACCGCACTGGAGGAGGCGATCTCGCCGCCGATGTGCCCGCCCATTCCGTCGGCGACGACGAACAGCGGGAACTGGGCGAGAACGGCGTCCTGATTGACGTCGCGCCGCCGTCCGGTGTGGGTGAGGGCCGACCAGGAAAGCTCCAGAGTCCCGCCCGGCAACGACAGGCTGCGTTTCTGGGTCGCGGACTCGGGCACGCGTTCACCCTTCCTTGGTCGATGGCGGGGCGTTGTCACACTCTAGTGGACCCGCCTGTGCCGCGCCGGTCACGGCAGCGTAGCGGTGAACGTGTCGACGACCGCGGGAAGAGCGATCCCGACACGAGGCGCGTATTGCCGAGGAATGCCCGCGAGCACTACGGTTGCGGACGGACGGTCGGCGCCGCCGAACGCGCCACCCGAGACTCGCTCTCCCACGAAAGGCACTCCCATGACGGATCCTCAGGAACCGCAGCCCGGTCAGGTCACTCCCCCGCCCTCCGCTCCCACGCCTCCTCCCGCCGCGTCGACGCCGCCCCCGCCGGGGGCGACCACTCCGCCGCCGGCAGCCACGCCGCCTTCCGCCCCGTACGCGGCGGCAGCCCCGGCGGGGCCGCTCACGCCGGAGCAGGACCGCACGTGGGCGATGTGGGCGCACATCGGCGGTGTGGTCGGATTCCTTCCCTCGCTCATCATCTGGCTGCTCTTCAAGGACCGCGGCCCCCGCACCAACGTCGAGGCCAAGGAAGCACTGAACTGGCAGATCACCTTCACGATCTTCTACGTGGCGGCACTCATCGTCACCTCGATCCTGAGCGGCCTGGTGTGGGTGCTGGGGCTCTTCCTCTGGCTCCTGCCGCTGGCGATCTGGGTGCTGAACGTCGTGTTCTCGATCCAGGGCGGCATGCGCGTGAACAACGGCGGCAGCTACCAGTACCCGATCAACTTCCGGCTGATCAAGTAGGCGGCTCCCCGTCTCGCCAGATGCACGCCGCGAAGGCCCCGCTTCGGCGGGGCCTTCATCTTCTGCCCGCCCAGCCTTCTGCCGCGGCGCTCAGACCCGCAGTTCCACTTCGCCCGGCGCGCCCGGCCTCAGGTCGAGCCCCGACGCCTCCGCCCACCGAAGCAGGGCGTCGCGTGATCCCACGCGCGGCCGCGCTGACGCGAGCTGTCGCACCAGAGCGCCCTTCGCGTGCTTGTTGAAGTGGTTGAGCGCGCGAACGGTTCCGTCCTCCCCCTCGGACACCACTCGCACGAACACTGCCGGGCAGTCCTCGGGCAGCGGGCCGAGCGCGACATAGGCCTCCGACCGCAGGTCGAGCGTGAACCGCGGCGCGCGGGCCTGGAGGGCCGCCGTGACCGCCTCCGCCCACACCCGCCGAGCCGGAGCAAGGCCCGGGAGGGTCACCCCCGCACCCATCCGGTAGGACGGGATCGGGTCGAGGGCACCGACGGGACCCCACGGAGCGGAATGGATCAAGACGTGGGCGCCGAGCCAGCGGCGCTCCACAGCCGTCAGCGACGCAGCATCGAGCGCGTCGTAGAGCACGCCGGTGTAGCGGTCGACCGCCGGCATCGTCGGTGCCGCACCGAGCGCCGCGTTGGCTTCGACCTCGCCGAGCTGCCGTGGTGAGAGCTTCAGCACCCGGGCGGCCTGGTCCTCGTCGTCGCTGAGGGCGACGAGGGCGCCCATGACCCTCTCGCGCACCGGGCCGAGCTCGGGCAGCGCGAGCCGCTCCAGCGCGATCGGCGCACCCGTCCCCCCGGGACGCTTGGTCTCACTCGGCGGTAAGAGAACGAGCATCGCCATGACTCCTCGGGACAGACGAGACCACCCCGCCACCGAAGTCCTCGACAGAGGCAACGGTGCGGGGTGGTCGCGGATGGGTGGTGGTCAGGACTCCAGCGAGGCGTGTCCGGCGAAGATCGTCAGATCATCGCCCTCCATCGACACGAAGCCATCCTGTGCACTCGCGACGACCTTCGTGCCGTCGGACTGGGTGATGCGCACCTGTCCCTCGGCGAGGATCGCGAGGACGGGCTCGTGGCCGGTCATGAAGCCGATCTCGCCCTCGACGGTCTTGGCGACGACGAGGTTCGCCTCACCGTGCCAGACCTCCTCCTCCGCGGAGACGAGGGTGACGGTCAGAGCCATCTCAGCTGTTCTCCTTCTGGATCTTCGCCCACTTCTCCTCGACGTCGGAGATGCCACCGACGTTGAAGAAGGCCTGCTCAGCAACGTGGTCGAAGTCACCCTTGACGATCGCGTCGAAGGACTCGATGGTCTCCTTGATCGGAACCGTCGATCCCTCGACACCGGTGAACTTCTTGGCCATGTAGGTGTTCTGGGAGAGGAACTGCTGGATGCGGCGGGCGCGTGCCACCACCACCTTGTCCTCTTCGGAGAGCTCGTCGACACCGAGGATGGCGATGATCTCCTGCAGTTCCTTGTTCTTCTGGAGGATCTGCTTCACCGCGGTGGCCACCCGGTAGTGGTCCGCTCCGATGTAGCGAGGGTCGAGGATGCGGCTCGTCGAGGCGAGCGGGTCGACGGCGGGGTACAGACCCTTCGACGCGATCTCACGCGAGAGCTCGGTCGTGGCGTCGAGGTGCGCGAACGTCGTGGCCGGGGCGGGGTCGGTGTAGTCGTCAGCGGGGACGTAGATCGCCTGCAGCGACGTGATCGAGTGGCCACGCGTCGAGGTGATGCGCTCCTGGAGCACGCCCATCTCGTCGGCGAGGTTCGGCTGGTAGCCCACCGCGGAGGGCATGCGGCCGAGAAGCGTCGACACCTCGGACCCCGCCTGGGTGAAGCGGAAGATGTTGTCGATGAACAGCAGCACGTCCTGCTTCTGCACGTCACGGAAGTACTCCGCCATCGTGAGGGCCGACAGGGCGACGCGCAGACGCGTCCCCGGCGGCTCGTCCATCTGGCCGAAGACGAGGGCGGTCTTGTCGAACACGCCCGCCTCCTCCATCTCGTGGATGAGGTCGTTGCCCTCACGGGTGCGCTCACCGACACCGGCGAACACGGAGACACCACCGTGGTCCTGCGCGACGCGCTGGATCATCTCCTGGATGAGGACGGTCTTGCCGACGCCGGCACCGCCGAACAGGCCGATCTTTCCACCCTGCACGTACGGCGTCAGGAGGTCGATGACCTTGATACCGGTCTCGAACATCTGGGTCTTGGACTCGAGCTGGTCGAAGTTGGGCGCCTGACGGTGGATGCCCCAGCGCTCGGTCACCTCGACGGTCTCACCGGGGGCCGCGTTGAGCACGTCGCCGGTGACGTTGAAGACCTTGCCCTTGGTGACATCGCCGACGGGGACCGTGATGGGGCCGCCGGTGTCACGCACTTCCTGACCGCGGACCATGCCGTCGGTCGGCTTGAGGGAGATGGCGCGGACGAGGTCGTCGCCGAGGTGCTGGGCGACCTCGAGGGTGATCTCCGTCGACTCGTCGCCGATCGTGATCGTCGTCTTCAGCGCGTTGTAGATGTCGGGAATCGAGTCGTGCGGGAACTCG
>JBMDWQ010000214.1:0-1760 GCA_048594675.1 Microbacterium sp.
GCGATCAGCGTGCCGAGCGAGAAGAGGCTCATCGCCGTGATGAACACCTGACGCGTCGTGAAGCGGCGCAGCAAGAAGCCCGTGATGGGGATGACGACGGCCATCGTGAGCATGAAGGCGGTCGTCAACCACTGCGCCGAGACGGCAGTGATCCCGAGGTCGTCGATGAGGTGCGGGATCGCGACGCCCATCGTCGTCTCATTGAGGATGGCCACGAACGCCGCCGCGAGCAGGAGCCACACGATGCGGCTCTCGGCCGGACCAAGCAGGGGCGAGGCGGAACGGTGGGTCGTCGCAGACGTCATGAGACTCCTCGGGCGAAGGCGGCGGAAAGATGCGAAACGCCCGTCACAGCCCGAGCGCCTGAACGAGACTAACCCGCACCGCCGACACGCTATTCCCCGGTCCGCCTCGCTTCCGTGGAACGATAGGCCGCATGCGCCGTCTCCACCCCCGCCGAGCGGCGGTCCGTGAAACGGTGTCCGTGGCGATCGGCGTCGTGATCGGTCTGCTCGTAGCGCCGTCGCTCGGCCTCGCCGCGGGCCTCTTGGCGGGGTGGGCTGCTCTCGCGCTCGTCGACGTCGTCTGGGTGGTGGCGGTCATCTGGCCGATGAACGCGTCCCAGACCCGCACCCACGCACAGATCGAAGACCCCGGGCGCCGTCTCGCTCGTCTGGTCGCCGTCGTGGGCAGCATCGCCAGTCTGGGGGCCGTCGTGGTGGTGCTGCTCCAGACGCACGGCGCCGCTCCTGCGACCTCCTTCGCTCTGGCGGGGGTCGCCGTCGTGGCCGTCGCCGCGTCGTGGGGTCTCATCCAGGTCGACTATCTGCTGCGGTACGCCCGCATCTACTACGGCACGCCCGGCGGGGGGATCGACTTCAACCAGGAGGAGCCTCCTGCGTACACCGACTTCGCCTACTTCTCGCTCGGCCTCGGGATGACGTATCAGGTGGCGGACACCAACGTGACCCGTGGCGAGATCCGTCGGATCGTCATCGCCCAGACACTGCTCGCCTACCTCTTCGGCGCCGTGATCCTCGCGACCGTCATCAATCTCGTCACCTCGCTCGGCTGACCGGCCCCGACGTCGCGGGACCGCTCTAGAGTGAGCGGGTGAGCATGGGCGGCGGGTTCGGCGGCCGCGGGGGGTTCCGCGGCGTCGACGAGGAAGCGCAGCGACGCAGCAACGCCGACGCGCCGCACATCGACGGTCTCGGGCGGCGCGTGATGGCCCTGTTCCGTCCCTACCGCGGGCGGATCGTCCTCACCGGGATCCTGGTGGTGCTCGGTGCGGGGATCGCGGTGATCCCTCCGGTGATCGTGCAGCGGATCTTCGACGATGCGCTCTTCCCCGTCACCGGCTCGGCGCCCGACCTTCGGCTGCTGAGTGTGCTCGTGTCTGTCATGATCGGCCTCTTCCTCCTCACTGCGGCCCTCGGTGTGCTGCAGACCTGGCTCACCGCGACGGTGGGCAACGCCGTGACCGGCGATCTGCGTGTGAAGCTCTTCGAGCACCTGCAGGCGATGGAGCTGGGGTTCTTCACCCGCACCAAGACCGGCGTCATCCAGTCGCGCCTCCAGAACGATGTTGGAGGGGTCTCGGGCGTGCTGACCAACACCGTCACGAGCATCCTCGGCAACGCCGTGACCGTCGTCTCCGCGCTCGTGGCGATGATCGTCATCGATGCGCGGCTGACCGCGATCGCCGTGGTGATGATGCCGGTGCTGGTGTTCGTGCAGCGCCGCGTCGGGCAGGTGCG